>NZ_JAUYAN010000010.1 GCF_030693485.1 Bradyrhizobium sp.
CTCGCCGACCGCATCGGGGCCACCTTCCAGGGCCGCATTTCCGGCGTCACCCGCTCCGGGCTGTTCGTCAAACTCTCGGATACCGGCGCCGACGGCCTGATCCCGATCCGCACGCTGGGCACCGAATACTTCAATTATGACGAGACCCGCCACGCGCTGGTCGGCACACGCAGCGGTGCCATGCACCGGCTGGGGGACGTGGTCGACGTTCGTCTGGTAGAAGCAGCCCCAGTGGCGGGCGCGTTGCGGTTCGAACTGCTGTCGGAAGGCACCGTCGCCCCGCGCGGACGCAGCAGGCGACCCGGCGCCGGCGATGCCATGCGGGCGAAGGCCAAGGCGCATCCGGGCCGCACGCCGCGCAAGAAGGATCGCAAGAGTAAAGGCAAAGACAAGAGTAAGTCGGGCAAATCGAAGAAGGGCAAGCCCTTCAAAGGATAGACCATGGATACCGTCACCGCAGCGAGAACCTGGACTCAGCAGCAGGCATCCGCCGAAAAGCGCGACGTGTGGACCGCGATGAAGCGCGGCTTTTTCTGCCGCTGCCCGCGTTGCGGCGAAGGCAAGCTGTTTCGTGCCTTCCTGAAAGTCGACAATCACTGTTCGGCTTGCGGACTGGATTTCACGCCGCACCGCGCCGACGATTTGCCGGCCTATCTCGTCATCGTCATCGTCGGCCACATCGTGGTTCCGGCCGCGCTGTGGATCGAGACCCACTATGCGCCAGCGGTCTGGCTGCAGCTCACGGTCTACCTTTCATTCACCCTGGTGGCATCCTTGCTGTTGCTGCAGCCGGTGAAGGGCGCCGTGGTCGGCTTGCAGTGGGCCTTGCGCATGCACGGGTTTGACGAAAATGCCACCGATGAGATATCGCCGGGATAACCGACAAGAACGCCGACAAGAAACCAAGAACAAGTGGGGACGGAATGACTGAAGCTGCCGCTGCCGCCGTGGAAGAAGGCAAAGAGGCCGACCATCATCCCTATTTCCGGCCGAAAGACGCCGCCACGCTGATCCTGGTCGATCGCACCGCCACGGTGCCGAAGGTTCTGGTCGGCAAACGCCACGACAAGGTGGTGTTCATGCCCGGCAAGTTTGTTTTTCCCGGCGGCCGGGTCGACAAGTCGGACAACCGCGTACCGGTGGCGGCGCCGATCCCGAAAGCACTCGAAGACAATCTGATGAAGGGCAGCCCGAAGATCACGCCATCGCGGGCGCGTTCGCTGGCGATCGCCGCGATCCGCGAGGCCTGCGAGGAAACCGGGCTTTGCCTCGGCCGCAAGAACGACGGCAAGGCGCCGAAGCTCGAAGGCGCCTGGCAGGCGTTCACGCAAGCAGGTCTCTTGCCCGATCCCTCAGGACTGTATCTGATCGCCCGCGCCATCACCCCGCCCGGCCGCGTCCGCCGCTTCGATACCAGGTTCTTCACCGCCGACGCGTCAGCCATCGCCCATCGCGTCGAGGGCGTGGTTCACGCCGAGGCCGAACTGGTCGAACTGGTGTGGGTTGACCTCGGCTCCAAACACCTGGCCGACGCCCATCCGATGACGAAGAATGTCCTCAACGAACTGGAAAAGCGCCTCGCCACCGGCCCGCTCAGCCATGACGCGCCGGTGCCGTTCTTCCATTTCTACGGCAACCGAATGCAGAAGGACGTGCTGGGGGTGTAGCTCCACTCCTCATCCTGAGGAGCCGCGCGCCTTTCGCGCGGCGTCTCGAAGGATGGACACGGGCTCTCATGGTTCGAGACGGCGCTGAAGAAGCGCCTCCTCACCATGAGGCTCACACACCGTCATCGTTCTCCAAGTGCTGCTCAATTCGCAAGATTCTTCTCGTCCATCCCTGATGCCTTTGCGAAACGGCGTCCCTATCTCTTCCCCAACAACAACCAAACGGAAATGGGGCAATGGCAAAACGTCAGTTGCGGCTTGGCGCGTTCATGCGGCCGGTTTCCATTCACACCGGCGCGTGGCGCTATCCCGGCGCCTGGCCGGACGCCAACTTCAATTTTTCGCATATCAGGAAGCTGATCCAGAAGCTGGAAGCGGGAAAGTTCGACGCCTTCTTCATGGCCGACCATCTCGCCGTGCTGAACATGCCGGTCAATGCGCTGAAGCGCAGCCACACCGTCACCTCGTTCGAGCCGTTCACGCTGTTGTCGGCGCTGGCCGGCGCCACCGAACATATCGGGCTGATCGCGACGGGATCGACCACCTTCGACGAGCCATATCATGTCGCCCGCCGCTTCGCCTCGCTCGATCACATCAGCAATGGCCGCGCCGGGTGGAACATCGTCACCACCTCCAACCCGGATGCGGCGCTGAATTTCGGGCTCGACGACCACATGGAGCATGCCGAGCGCTACAGGCGGGCGCGCGAATTCTACGATGTGGTGACCGGTCTGTGGGATTCCTTCGCCGACGACGCCTTCATGCGCGACGTCGAGAGCGGGCTGTATTTCGATCCCGCAAAGATGCACGTGCTGAATCACAAGGGCAAATATCTCTCGGTGCGCGGTCCCCTCAACATCGCACGACCGGTGCAGGGCTGGCCGGTCATCGTGCAGGCCGGCGCCTCGGAGGACGGCAGGCAGCTCGCGGCGGAGACGGCGGAAGCCGTGTTCACCGGCGGCGGCCCGCTCGCCGACGGCCAGAAACTCTATGCCGACATCAAGGGCCGCATGGACAGGCTCGGTCGCGACCGCAACCATCTGAAGATCCTGCCCGGCGCTTTCGTCGTGGTCGGCGACAGTATCGAGGAGGCAAAAGAGAAGCGCGCTTTGCTCGACAGCATGGTGCATTACGACAGCGCGATCGCCTCGCTCTCGGTTCAGCTCGGCACCGACGCGTCCGGCTTCGATCCCGACGGACAACTGCCCGACATCCCCGAAACCAATGCCAGCAAGAGCGGCCGTCAGCGCTTGGTCGATGCCGCCGCGCGCGACAAGCTTACGGTGCGCCAGCTCGCGCAGCGGGTCGGCGGCTATGGCGGACTGTCGTTCGTCGGCACGCCGGAAACCATCGCCGACCAGATGGAGCAATGGCTGACCACGGAAGGCTGCGACGGGTTCAATATCATGTTCCCGTTCCTGCCCGCCGGGCTCGACGACTTCGTCGACAAGGTCGTGCCGGAACTGCAACGGCGCGAAATCTTCCGGCGCGCGTATGAGGGAAAGACATTGCGGGAGAATTTGGGTCTGCCGCGGCCGAAAAACCGGTTCTTCGAGGGTTAATGGGCCGGAATCGGGCCCGTTTTCGCCTGCAAAACCTTGACTTTGGGCTGTCAGAAGCTAGGTTGCGCGGCAAATGCGGGCCTGATGGGCCGGCGTCCGATTCCAGACATCAAGGGTTCTAAACATGGCCAAAGCGGTCACCATCAAGGTCAAGCTCGTTTCCTCGGCGGATACCGGCTTTTACTACGTCGCCAAGAAGAATTCGCGCACCATGACCGACAAGCTGGTCAAGAAGAAGTACGACCCGGTCGCGCGCAAGCACGTCGAATTCCGCGAATCCAAGATCAAGTAACAATCGCGGGACGCTACTGACTTCGAACGGGGCCTCGCGGCCCCGTTTTCATTTTGTGATGCGGCGTCCGCGATCCCGCATCATTTTCCCTGCCGGACCGGGCAACTCGACAGGCCGAACAGGGAATACGCCGGGCAATAGCCGAACACGCCCGTCGCCAGCGGCACAAACCCGATCCAGCCGACCCAATTCCAGCCGGTCTGGGGAAAGCCCAGCGGAACGGCGAACGCCAGCAGCAGAATTCCAACGACAATACGCGCGACGCGATCAATCGATCCAACATTGCTCATGGTCTTTATCCCTTGTGGTGGAGGAAGATTTGGTGAAAAGCCGGTGCGTTCATTCCGCGGGTGCCAGGCGATGGCTCGGCTGCGCCGACTCCGCAAAATCTCCATCGACGTCCGCACCGAGGTCTTTGCGCCAGGGCCGCGCCCGCTCGATCAGCGCCAGGATGACGACGATGACGGCCGCCAAAGCGACCGCGCCCTGCCAATAGGCCATGCCGGCGAGGTCGGTGAACAATAGCTTGGGCCCGGTGCCGATCAGCGACCTGGCGAGCCAGGGCTGGGCGTAGGAGAACGCCACCGCACCGGCCAGGCCGCCGAACAGCGTGAAGATGGCGTCGCGATAGCCGACGCCGATCTGCGCCAGCGTGGTGCCGGGACAGGCGCCCGCCAATGCGATGCCGGCGCCGAGGATCAGCCCGCCGACGACGTCGGCGGCATAAAGCGCGGCCTTTGGCTGCAGCTTGACGAAGCCGAACCCGTTGAGAAACGCCAGCACCACCGCGCCGGTCGCAACCGCCGTCAGAAACACCTTGAGCATGATCCAGTTGCGCAACTGCATCTGGCCAACGATCATTCCGGGCTCGAACACGCGCGATTTTTCCAGCGCGAATCCGAACACGATTCCCATCAAGACACCGCTTAGCATTCCGACTGCAACGGACGACATGATCATCCCTCCCCGGTTAGATTCGACGCAGCAGCAACGAGGCGGTGGCAATGCCGCCGGCAAACATCGCAACCACCGCGACGGTGGACCCGACAGACAATTGCGCCATCCCCGAAAGGCCGTGGCCGCTGGTGCAACCGTCGGCGATCCGGGCGCCGAACAGCATCAGGAAGCCGGCGACGAACGCCACCGCGTAGCGCAGGCGGGGCGATGACGAGCCGAGTGCTTTCGCCCAGATCGGCGAAACCGGCGCGCGGACCGCGCCCGACAGCTTCATCGACGCGAAGGCGCCCAGCGCGATACCGATGACCAATGCCACCTGCCAGAGGTTCTTGGCATTCTCGGCAACATGCCTGGCGACGTAATCGATCCTGAGCAGCGAAGGATCGACCAGGCCGGCAATCGCCGCGCCCACCGTGACATAGGAGGACGAGGCGCCGAGCGCGGTCTCAATCAACAGGAATGCGGGGATTTGCAGCAGGCCTATCAGGATACCCGCAGCGTAAGGCGACCAAGCCTTGTCAAAAGGCGACATCGGCAAACCTCCTTCAATCCCTATATTAGCATTATGTAATGTAATGGGGCAAAGCCGCTCCGCATTGATCTGAATCAATCGCGCGTCGGAACGCTGCAAATAAACGTCTGGCTGCAGCGGCGAATTGACCGAAGTCCGAAAGCATCGCGTCATGGGCGAAACCATCATCGAAGGGCCGCTCTATGCGCCCCGTAAGAAGGTCTATCCGCAGGCCGTCCATGGCCGGTTTCGCCGGATCAAATGGACGCTTCTGATCGTGGGCCTGGCGATCTATTACCTGCTCCCGTTCGTGCGCTGGGACCGCGGACCGGGCCTGCCCAGCCAGGCGGTGCTGCTCGACCTCCCGAACCGCCGCTTCTATTTCTTCTTCATCGAGTTGTGGCCGCAGGAAGTCTATTACTTCACCGGCCTGCTGATCATCGCGGCGATGGCGCTGTTCCTGATGAACGCCCTCGCCGGCCGGATCTGGTGCGGCTATCTCTGTCCGCAGACCATCTGGACCGACCTGTTCTACGCCGTCGAACGCTGGGTCGAGGGCGACCGCCGCGACCGCATCCTGAAGGACAAGCGCGGCTGGAACTTCAGGCATATTCGCGAGGTCGCCACCAAGCACTTCCTGTGGCTGATGATCGCCTGGTGGACCGGCGGCGCCTGGGTGCTGTATTTCGCCGATGCGCCGACGCTGGTGAAGGACCTCGCCACCCTGCAGGCGCCGTTCGCCGCCTATCTCTGGATCGGCATCCTGACCGCGACCACCTATGTCTTTGCCGGCCACGCCCGCGAGCAGGTCTGCATCTACATGTGCCCGTGGCCGCGCATCCAGGCGGCATTGACCGACGAGTGGGCGCTCAACGTCACCTACCGGCGTGACCGTGGCGAGCCACGCAATTCCGTCAAGAAGGCCGAGCAGCTGCGGCTTGCCGGCCAGCCCGCCGGCGATTGCATCGACTGTCACCAGTGCATCAATGTATGCCCGACCGGCGTCGACATCCGCGACGGCATCCAGCTCGGCTGCATTCAATGCGGGCTGTGCATCGATGCCTGCGACACCATCATGCTGCAGGTGAACCGGCCGACCGGGCTGATCGCCTACGACACCGACATCAACGCCGAGCGCCGGCTCGCCGGCAAGCCGCCGGTCTACCGGCTGATCCGGGCGCGCACCGTTCTCTATGCCGCCATCATTGCAATGGTCGGCGGCATTATGCTGTACGCGCTGGCGACCCGCAGCTCCCTTGGGATCAGCGCGCTGCACGAGCGCAGCCCGCTGTTCGTCACGCTGGCCGATGGCAGTGTCCGCAACGACTATACCGTGCGCTTCCTCAACAAGGCCGGCGTGTCGCGCGCCGTCGCGCTGGATGTACTCGGTCTTCCCGCCGCGGAAATCCGCACCTCGGGAATCGAACGCGGCGCCGACGGCAAGCTGATCGTCGAGGTCGGGCCGGACCAGACAAGGGAAATCAGGGTATCGGTGCAGGTGCCGGCGGCGAAGCTGCCGAAGCAATCCACCGACATCGAGTTCAGGGCCGCCGATGTCGCAACCGGCCTGTCAGCGTCGGTGCGCGATCATTTCGTGCCGGGCGGGCGGTAATGTCCTATCGCACGGGCACCATCGGCGGCGGCGCCGATGGCCGGATCAGCGCGAACGCCACCTGGATGATGCCGCCGGCGAGTCCCAACGCCACGCCGATCCGCCACGCCATGGTGTAGGACCCCAGCGAATCGTACAGCAGGCCGCCGCCATAGGCGCCGAGGAAGCTGCCGAGCTGATGGCTCATGAAGGCGAGCCCCTGCACCATCGCCTGCCACTGCAGCCCGAACATCTCGGCCACGGCGCCGGCGACCAGCGGACCGACGCCCATCCACAGGAATCCCATCAGCGCCCCGAACAGCAGCGTCGATGCCGGCGACGGCGGCAGCATGAAGTACCAGGCCAGAATCAGCGAGCGCGCGATGTAGATGCCGCCGAGCAGCGCCAGCTTGTTCCAGCGCTCGCCGGCCCAGCCGAAGAACAGGCTGCCGAGCACGTTGAAGCCGCCGATCATGCCGAGCGTCTGCGCGCTCAGCATCGGGTCCATGCCGCAGATCGCGAGATAGGACGGCAGATGCGTGGTGAGAAACACCAGCTGCATGCCGCAGACGAAATACGCCAGCGTCATCACCACGAATGACGGATTGCTGAACGCGATCTTCACCGCGACCGCGGCCGAGGTATCGGCGATGTCGTCGGGTCCCTTCGGCGGCAGCGGCACCTTGTCCACCCTGCCCGCGTACCAGGCCGCCGGCAGCATGAAGAGCGACAGGATGACAAATCCCATCATGCCGGTGCGCCAGCCAAAACCCTCGTTCAGGAGCTGCCCGATCGGCGCCGACAGCAGGGCGCCGAGCGATCCCGCCGCCGAAACGATGCCCATCACCGTGCTGCGCACCGCCGCCGGCACCGAGCGCGCCGCCACCGACATCGCGATCGCGGCCGCCGTGCATGCCAGCGACGTGCCGATCAGTACGCCGCCGCCGATCATCACGCTGAGCATGCCCTGCGCGCTCGCCAGCAGCACGAGACCGACGATGTAGAACAGCGAGCCGACCATCATGATCGGGCGAAAGCCGTAGCGAACGGTCATGGCGCCGGCCAGCGGCTGCAGGAATCCCCAGGCGAGGTTCTGCACCGCCAGCGCCAGCGTGAAATCGGACACCGAAATCCTGATGTCCTGCGTCAGCGGCTGCAGGAAAATGCCGAGGCTCTGGCGCAGGCCCATGCTCAGCGTCAGCATGATGGAGGCGCCGATCAGGATGGGAAGCGTGGGACGGAGAATCTGCAGCAGGGACATTTCTTGTTTTTCTCTCATTGGGTCGCAGCTGGACCGCAACCTGCCCTCGCGTCGGACTTGATTACACCGACCTGTGTAATTAATGTGGGAGCGCTGCCGCTGTCAAGGCAGCCGGACAAAGGTTTTCCACGCGATATGCCGCCAGACGAAAAACCGACCATGAAAGCGCGGATTCTCGAAACCGCCGACCTGCTGTTCTATCAGCGCGGCATCCGCGCGGTCGGCGTCGACACCATCGCCGCCGAAATCGGCATCAGCAAGCGCACGCTGTACAATCACTTTCCCTCCAAGGACGAACTGATCGCGGCCTATCTGGCGGGCCGTTTCACCAAGGCGCCGCCATCCGACAAGCCGCCGGTCGAACAGATCCTCGGCACCTTCGACCGGCTGGAGCGCGGTTTTGCCAGCAAGGGTTTTCGCGGTTGTCCGTTCGTCAACGCGGTCGCCGAACTCGGCGCGGAGGATCGATCGGTCCGGAAGATCGCGGTCGCCTTCAAGGAAAGCCGCCGTCTCTGGTTTCGCGATCTGTTGAAACAGCTAGGTGTCGCCGACGCGGAGGGTCTTGCGACCCAGCTGACGCTTTTGGTCGACGGCGCGATCGCCCAGGATCTGGTGCGCAACGACCCCTCGATGGCGCGCGCCGCGAAGCAAGCCGCGAAGGTGCTGTTGGGGAATGCGGGAGTGATGCTTGGCGAAGGGAAGTCATCGCGCGATAGCAAGTAACCCCGAAGTCGCCTTCTTTAGGTATTTAAATACCGCAAAGACGTTGGTCGCTTACTGTACATGGGGTTGTTTTCGAGATTTTGGTGGGGATGCTGCACAGCGTCCGGGAACGCCAGCTACGCCGCCGCCGAAACCACCCGGTTGCGCCCGTCGTGCTTCGCACGGTACAGCGCCGTATCCGCGCGCTTCAGCACATCCGCGACCGGCTCGCCCTTGGTCTCCAGCGTCGACAGCCCGATCGAGATCGTGACCTCGATGCGTTTTGTGCCCTTGTTGACCGCGAAGGGTTCGCCGGCGATCGAACGGCGCAGCCGTTCGGCCACCATGCCCGCGACGTGCAGATCGGTTTCCGGCATCACGATGACGAATTCCTCACCGCCGTAGCGGCAGGCCAGATCGATACCGCGGATCGACTTGCGGATCCGCACCGCGAATTCGCGCAGCACGTCGTCGCCGGCATCGTGGCCGTAATTGTCGTTGATCGATTTGAAGAAATCGATGTCGAGCATCATCAGCGCCAGCGGCTTGCCGCGGCTTGCGGCCTGCTCGGCCAGCGCGCCGAGATGGCTTTCCATGTAGCGGCGGTTATGCAGGCCGGTCAGCGCGTCGGTGATCGCGGCCTCGATCGAGTTCTGCATGTTGTCGCGCAGATGATCGGTGTAGCGCCGCTTGCGAATTTGCGTTCGCGCCCGCGCCAGAAGCTCATTCTTGTCGACCGGGCGCAGCAGATAGTCGTTGACGCCGATCTCCAGCCCGCGCAACAGCCGCGCATTGTTGTCGGCGTCGGCGATCGCCAGGATCGGCACCGACCGGGTGCGCTCCAGCGAGCGCGCCTGGCTGCACAGCCGCAGGCCGTCGAAATTATCGAGGCCGAGCGAGACGATCAGCAGGTCGTAATTGCCCTCGGCGGCATGAAACAGCGCCTCGGCCGGGTTGGACTCGACGTCGACCGTGTGCTCGGTCGAGAGCACCGGCGCCAGCCGCTCGTAGGATGAAGGCCGGTCGTCGACCAAGAGGATGCGGCCACCCTTCCCGGTATCGGACACCGCGCTGCGCTCCGGCGCCTGCACGCCGATCTCCAGCGAGGTGATGGCGCGCATGCGCAGTTCATCGGTCATCATCTTCAGCCGGGTCAGCGAACGCACCCGGGCGATCAGCACGATGTCGGACACCGGCTTGGTCAGGAAATCGTCGGCGCCGGCCTCCAGCCCGCGCACCCGATCGGACGGGCTGTCGAGCGCGGTGATCATGACCACCGGAATGAAATGGGTCGCCGGATTGGATTTCAGCCGGCGGCAGACTTCGAAACCGTCCATATCCGGCATCATGACGTCGAGCAGGATGATGTCGCATTCGGCGCGCGCGCACACTTCCAGCGCCTCGGTGCCGCTGGAGGCGGTCAGGACATCGAAATACTCGGCCGACAGCCGGGCTTCCAACAGCTTGACGTTGGCGGGCACGTCGTCGACGACCAGAATACGCGCAGACATCGAAAATTACTCCTATCCGATAAAACGCCGGACGGTCTCGATAAATTTGCCGACCGAAATCGGCTTCGACAAATAAGCCTCGCAGCCGCCCTCGCGGATGCGTTCCTCGTCACCCTTCATCGCAAACGCGGTGACTGCGACCACCGGAATCGCGCGCAGCTCCGGATCGTCCTTGATCCAGCGCGTGACCTCGAGGCCGGACACCTGCGGCAATTGAATATCCATCAGGATCAGATCGGGGCGAAGCTTGCGCACGAGATCGAGCGCCTCGAAGCCGTTTGAGGTGCCCGAGGTCTGATAGCCGTGCGCCTCCAACAGATCGCGAAAGAGCTTCATATTGAGCTCGTTGTCCTCCACGATCAGGACGGTTTTGGCCATCCCGTCCCTCCCAATCCCTCTGAGGAAGCAGACCCGGCCTGCGGTGCATCAGGCACTGCCGCCGGGCGTCAATATCTGATTCAAACTAGCGCCAGATTCGCTCTAACCCGTTAAGCTCGCATGCCATCTTTATGCGAAGTGGTTTCCACTTGCTTGAACACGTTCCGCAGACTCGGGCATGATGCTTACAAAATAGAGACCATAAGTTAGCGAAAGGCAAACGGACCAGTTGAAAAAGCCTGTTCACAACCCCCGGGAAGTAGCTGAAATCGTTGCGGTTCAGGCGCTGTCCTTCATTGCCTCCGAGCCCGAGCGGCTGGGCCTATTCCTGGCCGAATCGGGAATCGGCCCGGAGACCCTGCGCACCGCGGCCGCGGACCCGCGATTCCTCGCGAGCGTGCTGGATTTCATCATGCGCGATGACGCAACTGTGAAGGCATTTGCCGGTGTCTCGCAACTCCATCCCACCAACATTGCTGCGGCGCACCAGGCGCTGAACGATCCGCAATGGGAGCGCGAGGTGCCGTGAGCGCAGCCGCGCCAGCGGTGGGCGAGCCGACCTGCTTTTGCCGGGACTGTCTCGGCGATCTCGACTTCGCGGCCAGGCGATGCGGCGGCTGCGGCTCCCCTCGCCTGGTGCGACACCAAGCGCTGTCGGCGCTGACGCTGGCCCACATCGATTGCGATGCGTTCTACGCCACTGTGGAGAAGCGCGACAATCCTGACATCGCCGACCGCCCCGTGATCATCGGCGGCGGCAAGCGCGGTGTGGTGTCCGCCGCCTGCTACATCGCTCGCACCTTCGGGGTGCGTTCGGCAATGCCGATGTTCAAGGCGCTGGAGCTGTGCCCGCATGCCGCCGTGATCCGCCCCGACATGACGAAGTATGTCCGGGTCGGCCGCGAGGTGCGCCATGCCATGCAGGCGCTGACCCCTTTGGTCGAACCGCTGTCGATCGACGAGGCGTTTCTGGACCTCGCCGGCACCCAGCGCGTTCACGGCATGATTCCTGCGAAAGTTCTGGCCCGCTTTGCCCGCGAGGTCGAGCGCGACATCGGCATTACCGTTTCGGTCGGCCTGTCCTGCAACAAGTTTCTCGCCAAGATCGCCTCCGACCTGGACAAGCCCCGCGGCTTCGCCACGCTCGATCAGGAACAGGCGCGCATCATGATGGCGGACAAGCCGGTCGGATTCATCTACGGCGTCGGGCCGGCGACCCAGGAAAGGCTGCTGCAGCGCGGCTTTCGCACCATCGCCGACCTGCAGCGCGCCGACGAGATCGATCTGATGAAGCAGTTCGCCGCCGAAGGCCGAAGGCTGTGGCGGCTGGCGCGCGGCATCGACGACCGTAGCGTGGAGCCCGAACGCGGCGCCAAGACCATCTCCAACGAGACCACCTTCGAGACCGACATCCGCGATTTTGCCACGCTGGAAAAGACGCTGTGGCGGTTGTGCGAGAAAGTATCCTCGCGGCTGAAGAGTAGCGATCTGGCGGGACTGACCATCACGCTGAAGCTGAAGACCGCGGATTTCCGGCAGCGCACCCGCTCGCAGTCGATCCATGCGCCGACCCAGCTGGCGGCGAAGATTTTCGCCGTCACCCGAGAAATGCTGGCGAAGGAAATCGACGGCACCGCCTTCCGCCTGATGGGCGCCGGCGTCAGCGCATTGCGCGCGGGATCGCTGGCCGACGACACCGACATGCTGGACCGCCGCTCCGCCCATGCCGAACGCGCCATCGACGGCCTGCGCAAGAAGTTCGGCGATGCCGCGGTGATCCGGGGCATCGCCTATGACGGCCCGGAGAAGACGGAAAAGGAGTAGCCCTTATAGCCCGCATTCCGGGCTGCCCGCGCTGCGCCAAATTCGCCGCCGGTGGAGCTTATCATGTCGCTGTTCGATCTCACGCCGGCCGAAGCCCGCGTCGCCCGCGGCCTTGCCGCCGGCAAAACGGTGGACGACCTCGCCGGCGACAACGGCGTTTCACCGAACACCGTTCGTGTGCAGGTTCGCGGCGTGCTGGAGAAAACCGGCTGCCGCCGCCAGACCGAAGTCGTCGCCCTGCTCGGCGGAATATCCGCGCTGCGCCTGGACCCGCCGGAGCACTGAGGTCCGTCCGCGACCGAATTGTTCACCCATAGTCAAAATTGATCATTTACCTCAGCGCGAAACGCCGTGTACGCTTTGGTTTTCGCAATGCCGGGCATCGTCGACCGATGCTTGAGCCCATCGCGGGCGATATTACGAGACACGTTCGATCTATTCTGGGGAATTCGATAATGATCAACGCCATTGCGGCTCGCGTGATGAACGCTTTCCCGATTTCGCAGCGACATCGTACCGACCTCATCCCGCAACGAATTCTGCCATTGACGCGATCTGCGGTTGTCGCTCTGGCGGTCGGCGCGGCGACGTTGATTTCGATATCGCCAGGTGCGGCGCAGACGCAGGATTGCAGCGCCGAGAGCAGCCTGAAATCGGTGCAGGCCGGCGGTGCCGTCGAATTGGCCTTCCGCAACGCTTCCCCGGAGCGCCGGCGCCTTTACTGGATCGATCCGAACGGCGATCGCAAGTTCAACGGCCTGATCGAGGGCGGCAATCTGCTCCGGCAGACCACCAACACGGGCCATTCCTGGGTCGTGACCGACGACGCCGAAAAATGCCTCTATGCCATCACGGCCACCGCCGAGCCGGTCACGATCGATGTCGGCGGCGTAGCCACCGCGCAGTTGGCGCCGCCGCCGCCCGGCGTGCAGCAGCCGATCGCGCCACCACCGGTCAACGTGCAGCCGGCGACGCTTCCACCGCCGCCGGTCGCACAGGCACCGGTCGTCCAACAGCTTCCGCCGTCGCCCGCTCTGGCCGCACCGCCGCCGGCAATGGCGGCTCCGCCGCAAGCCGCCATGACTCAGCTGCCGCAGGTTTCGCCGGTCGAGCAATTCCAGCTCAGGGGTAACTATCGCATCTCGCCGCGCGACAACGCCGCTTCGGCGCTCAATAGTCAGGCCTCCGGCACCGTCGACATCCCCAACGTCAAGCCGGAATGGGACAGCGGGCACTGGACCTTCGAAGCCGTGCCGGGCTCGCCCTTCGTGCGGATCAGGAACCAGTGGAAGAAGACCTATCTCACCGACGTGAACGGCAGGTTGCGCGCGACCGCCGCGCTCCCGGATGCCGACGAGGCGCACTGGAGCTTCGAGCCGGTAGACGGCACCTCGTTCGTGCAATTCCGCAACCGCGAGACAGATCGCTTTCTGATCGCGGTCAGCGGCGCGCCGGCGCTGGTCCAGGACTACCGCCAGGACCAGGAGAATCTGAGCCAGTGGCAGATCGGCCCCGCGGGACGCGCCGTCGTCGCGGCCGCGCCGCGCAACAACGCCTACGATTCGGCGCTCGCCAATTGCCGCGAACTCGGCGGCTACTGGACCGGCTCGTCCTGCCGCGCTTCGGAGCGGTCCCGGCCGCTGGTCTGTCCGCGCGGCTATGCGTGGTCGGAAGATATCGGCGAATGCCAGTGGGACGGTGGCAGTTGCCCGCCCTGGCAGATCGGCCCGGGCGGCCGATGCATG
>NZ_JAUYAN010000009.1 GCF_030693485.1 Bradyrhizobium sp.
CCGACCGGGCCGCAGTGCCGGTTTCCGCGGGGCGACGGAGGCGACAAAGGCCGGAATTCTCCGAGGTGAGCACGTGATAAGCCGTCAAGCCATTGCGCAGGGAATGTCGGATGTTCTCCGCTGCCCTGTATGCTCGTGTGCAGCTTTTTCGTACGACTTCGCACACGGGACCGCGGGTGCAGCGCGCATCCGGCATTCCCTGCTCCCTCGTTTTCGAGGGGGAACGACAGGCAAACCTCGGGCAGATCGTGCCGCGAGAAGGCGGACGTGTATCTGGTTGGAATGAACTGCAACTCCCACCACGTCATTTGCGAGCCAGCGGGTCGCGCGAATGCGCGCCCGATGACAGGCTCCGCGAAGCAATCCATGCATCAGAAGAAAGATGGATTGCTTCGTCGCAAATGCTGTTCGCAATGAGGAGGCCTGCTAGACCGGATCCCAGGGAAAAATATCCGCCGAACGGTCGAGCTTGTAGAACGATCCCTTGAGCGCGGGCATGCCGTGCTCCGCAATCGTCTGCGGCGTCCAGCCTTCGCCGCGATGCACCGAGCGAATCGGCCGGTTCTGGCTGAACAGGAAAAGCTCGTTCATGCGCGCGCCGAAGATTTGCCCTGACACGTCCTTGGCGGCGTCGCTGAGCAGATAGGCGCAGATCGGTGCAATCTTTTCCGGGCCCATCTGCTTGATCTTCTCAACCCGCGCCTTCTCGGCTTCGGTCTGCGTCGGGATGGTGCCGATCATGCGGGTCCAGGCGAACGGCGAGACGCAATTCGAGCGCACGTTGAAGCGTCCCATGTCGAGCGCGATCGACTTCGACAGGCCGACGATGCCGAGCTTGGCGGCGGCGTAATTGGCCTGGCCGAAATTGCCGATCAGGCCCGAGGTCGAGGTGAAATGCACGAAGGAGCCGCTCTCCTGTTCACGAAACAGTCGCGCCGCGGCGTGGCTGACGTAGAACGATCCCATCAGGTGCACCTTGATGACGGATTCGAAGGCCTCCACGCTCATTTTGTGGAAGATCATGTCGCGGAGGATGCCGGCATTGTTGACGACGCCGTCGAGCCGGCCGAAATGGTCGGTCGCTGTCTTGACGATCTTGCTCGCGGGGATCGCTTCCGCCACCGACTCGAAATTGGCAACGGCGGTGCCGCCGCGCTTCTTGATCTCGTCGACGACTTCCTCGGCCGGTGCGGCGCTGTTGCCGGCGCCGTCGGCCGCGCCGCCGGGATCGTTGACCACGACCTTGGCGCCCTCGGCGGCGCACAGGAGCGCAATCTCGCGGCCGATGCCGCGTCCCGCGCCGGTGACGATGATGACTTTGTCCTGCAACGATTTTGTCATGGAGTTCTCCCGGTTGTCCTTCGTCATTCCGGGGCGATGCGCAGCATCGAACCCGGAATCCTGTGATGCCGGGTCTGGTGCTGCGCACCATCCCGGAATGACGAAGGTGATTACTTCTCGTTCGTAAAAATGATCGTGCCGGATGCCGCGAACATGCCGCCGACGCCGTGGCAGACCGATATTTTCGCACCCGGCACCTGCGCCGGCGCGATGCCGCGCATCTGCCGCACGCTCTCCTGCAACGCGTACATGCCGTACATGCCCGAATGCATGTAGCTCAAGCCCCCGCCATTGGTGTTGAGCGGCAGCTTGCCGCCGGGGCGGGTGTTGCCGTCGGCGATGAACTTGCCGGTCTCTTCATGCGGCATGAAGCCGAGGTCGCCGAGGCCGTAGAGCGGCAGATGCGCGAAGGCGTCGTAGATCATCAGGTGATCGACGTCCTTGTGGGCGATGCCGGCTTCCCTGAAGGCGAGGGGACCCGCGGTGCGGAAGGCGCGCGAGCTGTCAAAGGTCTCCATCTGGCTGACCATCGGGGTTTCCACGCTCTCGCCGGTGCCGAGGATGTAGACCGGCTTGTTCGGAAAGTCCCTGGCGCGGTCGGCCGAGGTCAGGATCAAGGCACCGCCGCCATCGGTGACGAGGCAGCACTGCAGGATGCGGAACGGATAGGCGATCATCTTCGAGTTCAGGACGTCCGCGACCGTGATCGGCGCCTTCATCATGGCGCGCGGGTTCTTCGCGGCCCATTCGCGCTGCACCACCGCAACCATGGCGATCTGCTCATGGGTGATGCCGTGGGTCTTCATGTAGCGCAGCACCGGGATCGGAAACATGCTCGGCGGCCCGTAGACGCCGAACGGCGACTCGAACTGGCCGTTCAGGCTGTCCGGCGGCGTCGAGCGCGGCAGCTTGCCGATCATCGACTTGCCGCTCTCGGCGTGCGTGATCAGCACGGTTTTGCACAGTCCGGCCTCGATCGCCGCCGCGGCATGGCGGACATGCAGCATGAACGAGCAGCCGCCCACCGACGTTCCGTCGACCCAGGTCGGCTTGATGCCGAGGTAATGCGCGATCTGCTGCGGCGTTTCCACTGCGGTGGCGATGCCGTCGATGTCGGACAGTTTCAGGCCGGCATCGGCAATGGCGTTGAGTGCCGCATCGGCGTGCAACTGGATTTGCGACATGTCGGGAATGACGCCGAGCTCGGTGGTCTCGGCGGCGCCGACGACGGCGACTGCGTTTCTGCGCATGGTGCTTAACCCTTCGCCGGACGGAACAGGGGAAGCGTGATCTTGTCGTCGAGTTTCTCGAACGCGACTTCCAGCTTCATGTCGAGTTCGAGCGCCTCCGGCGTCTGCGGGCAGTCGACGATATTGCTCATCATCCGCGGGCCTTCCTCCAGTTCCACCACGGCAATGGCGTAAGGCGGGGTGAAGCCCGGTGCGGCGGGGCGGTGGTTGATGACGTAGCTGTACAGCGTACCCTTGCCGCTGGCCTTGAAGATCGAGACCTTGCGCGAAGCGCAGGACGGGCAGAACGGGCGCGGCGGAAAATAGACGTTGGCGCAGGCGTCGCAGCGCTGCAGGCGCAACTCGCCGGCGGCGGTGCCATCCCAGAAATGCTGGGTTTCCGGTGTCGGTTTCGGTCGCGCGCGCGCTGGCTCGGCCATATCGGTCTGTCCTCCCGGGATCGGGCCGCGTGGCCCGCTTGTTGCGATCTTGATGCGACATTGACCATCTGGCGTCAACGGTCCAGCCATAAGGTTGCATGGCCCTATTCCGGCTGGCGCACAATCGGCTGTCGAGGGCCCTTGTAGCTTGTATGCCAGCGAACTCTCGCGTTAGGTTCGTGCAGCCACAAGGCATGAAGACGGAGACAGTGTGCGAACCATTCGAATAGGGTCCGGCGCCGGCTATTCCGGCGATCGCATCGAGCCTGCAGTTGAGCTCGCCGAAAAAGGCGACCTGCAGTATCTGGTGTTCGAATGTCTTGGCGAGCGCACCGTGGCGCTGGCGCAGCAGGCGCGCATGAAGAATCCCGATAGCGGTTACGATCCGCTGCTGGAAGAACGAATGCGCGCGGTGCTGCCGCTCTGCGCCGCCAGGGGTATCAAGGTCGTCACCAATATGGGCGCCGCCAATCCGGTCGCCGCCGCGCGCAGGACCGCGGAGATCGCGAAGTCTTTGGGTCTGTCGTCGCTGAGGATCGCCGCCGTGGTCGGCGACGACGTGCTTGACGCCTGCAAGGACGGCGACCTCCCGATCATGGAGTTCGACGGCACGATCAAGCAACTCGGTAACCGGCTGCTGTCGGCCAATGCCTATCTCGGCGCCGAGCCGATCGCGCAGGCGCTGACATCGGGCGCCGATATCGTGATCACCGGCCGCGCCTCGGATCCCGCGCTGTTCCTGGCGCCGATGATCCACGCGTTCGGCTGGGCGATGGACGACTGGAATTTGCTGGGGCAGGGCACCGTCGCCGGGCATCTGCTGGAATGCGCCGGCCAGATCACCGGCGGTTATTTTGCCGACCCCGGTTACAAGGACGTCGCCGATCTGGCCCGGCTCGGTTTTCCGATCGGCGAAGTCGGCGAGGACGGCAGCCTCGTCATCACCAAGGTCGCCGGCTCCGGCGGCGCCGTAACGGCGCAGACCTGCAAGGAGCAGCTGCTGTACGAGGTGCATGATCCCAAACGCTATCTGCAGCCCGACGTGGTGGCGGATTTTTCGGAAGTGAAGGTCGCGGAGATCGGACCTGATCGAGTCCGCGTCAGCGGCGGGCGCGGTACCAGGCGCACCGATACGCTGAAGGTCTCGGTCGGCTATGTCGACAGCTTCATTGGTGAGGGGCAGATTTCCTACGCCGGCCCAGGCGCGCTGGCGCGGGGGAGTCTGGAGCTGGAAATCGTTCGGGAACGCCTGAAGCTGACAGGCGTTGTGACCAGCGAATTGCGGTTCGAGCTTGTCGGCGTCGAGTCGCTGCACGGGCCTCAGGTCTCTGCACAGGCCAACGAACCTTACGAGGTGCGCGTACGCGTCGCCGGCCGCACCGAAAATTTGCGCGAGGCGGTCCGGATCGGCAACGAAGTGGAAACGCTCTATACCAATGGTCCCGCCGCCGGCGGCGGCGCGTGGAAATCGGCGCGCGACGTGGTCGCGGTGGCATCGGTGCTGCTGCCGCGTGACCTCGCAAAACCGCAAATCCAGTTCGTGGGGGCATAAATGACAAAGCTGCGCGAACTCGCCCATTCCCGCGCCGGCGACAAGGGAAATATTTCCAACATTTCGGTGATCGCCTATGACGCTGAGAACTACCCGTTGCTGCTCGAACAGGTCACCAGCGCGCGGGTCAAGGCGCTGTTTGCCGGCGTGGTCGAAGGCGACGTCGTGCGCTATGAGTTGCCCAATATCGCCGCCTTGAACTTCGTGATGAGCGGGGCGCTCGGTGGCGGCGTGACGCGCTCGCTGGCGCTCGATGCCCACGGCAAATCGCTCAGTTCCGCGCTGCTCGATCTGGACATTGACGACACGCCCCAGCAATAGTC
This sequence comes from Bradyrhizobium sp., assembly GCF_030693485.1. Classification (GTDB taxonomy): domain Bacteria; phylum Pseudomonadota; class Alphaproteobacteria; order Rhizobiales; family Xanthobacteraceae; genus Bradyrhizobium. The sequence continues at coordinate 4,886 of NZ_JAUYAN010000009.1, forward strand.
GCGATGTCAGCGATACGCTTGACCATGACCGACAGAGAGTAGACGATGAAGAACGCCCCGACCCTGGCCACACTGGCCGACGATCTCGCCAGCGGCCGCACCAGCGCCCGCAAGCTGGTCGATAGCTGTCTTGCCAAAATTGCCGACAGCTCGGGCGAGGGCGCGCGGGCGTTCATTCATGTCGCTGCCGAAGCGGCAATCGAGGCCGCCGAGGCGATGGACCGGCTCCGCGAGGTAAAAGCCGCGCCGTCGCGCTTTGCCGGCATTCCGATCTCGATCAAGGACCTGTTCGACATCAGGGGGCAGGTGAGCCGCGCCGGATCGCGCGCGCTCGACGATTCCGCGCCGGCGGAGGCCGATGCGCCCGCGGTGGCGCGGTTGCGCCGGGCCGGTTTCGTGGTGATCGGGCGCACCAACATGACCGAATTCGCCTATTCCGGCATCGGTATCAATCCGCATTACGGCACGCCGAAGGGCGCCTGGCAGCGCAGCGTCGGCCATGTGCCCGGCGGGTCGTCGTCGGGCGCGGCGGTGTCGGTGGTCGACGGTATGGCGCATGGCGCGCTCGGCACCGACACCGGCGGCTCCTGCCGAATTCCGGCGGCCTATAACGGCATCGTCGGCTTCAAGCCGACCCAGCGGCGGGTGCCGCTCGACGGCGCGGTGCCGCTGTCGTCCACGCTCGACAGTATCGGGCCGCTGGCGCGCACGGTGGCGTGCTGTGCGGCGCTCGACGCCGTGCTGGCCGATGAGACCTTCGTGCCGCTGCAACCGCGCCCGATCAGGGGGATGCGGCTGGCGGTGCCGACCACGGTGGCGCTCGACGATCTCGACGATGAGGTGGCGCGGACATTCGAGCGCGCGCTGGAGACGCTGTCGCGCCAGGGGGCGCTGATCGAGCGGATCGAGGTACCGGAATTCCTCGACGTCGCGGTCATGAACACCAAGGGCGGCTTCGCTGCGGCGGAAAGCTTTGCCTGGCACCGCTATCTGATCGCCGGCAGTGGCGACGTCTACGACCCCCGCGTCTCCTTGCGCATCATGCGCGGCGAAAGCATCAGTGCCGCCGACTATATCGATCTGCTGGTGACGCGGAAGTCGATGATCGCGCGCGCCACGGTCCGCCTCGCGCCCTATGACGCGCTGATCATGCCGACCACCGCCAATACGCCGCCCCGGATCGCCGATCTCGCCGATGACAAGGCCTTTACCAAGGCGAACCTGCTGTCGCTGCGCAACTGCACGCTGATCAACATGAGCGATGGCTGCGCGATCTCGTTGCCTTGCCATCGCGAAGGCGAGGTGCCGGTCGGATTGATGCTGGCGGCATCTGCTGGGGCCGACCGTCGCATCTTTGAATTAGCCGCCGGCATGGAGGACGCCATTCGTGTTTGAACTCACTTTCACCGTTCAGGATGGCGGCGCGGGCATGCCGCTGACGCTGGCGATCGACCAGGCCGTGATCGCCGGCTGGACCGGACGCGATCCGGTGGCGCGCGACAAGCACATCGCCGAACTCGAGGCGATCGGCATCGCGCGGCCGGCCTCGACGCCGATCTATTACCGCGTCTCGGCGCGGCGAATAACCACCACGGACAGCATTGAAGTCTGCGGCGGAGATTCCAGCGGCGAGGTCGAGTTCGTGCTGATCGGCTGGCAGGGCCGCATCCTCGTCGGCCTCGGCTCCGACCACACCGACCGCAAGGTGGAAGCCTACAGCGTCACCGTGTCGAAGCAGATGTGCGACAAGGTGATGGCGCCGGAGTTATGGGAGCTGAAGGATGTCATCGGCCACTGGGACCACATGACATTGCGCGCCTGGGCGTGGATATCAGGCGAACGCGTGCTATACCAACAAGGCACGCTGGATCACATGCTCCCGGTCAAGGAGTTGATCCAGCGCGGTTTCGGCGACAAGGGTTTTCCCGACGGCTGCGCCATGTTCGGCGGCACCTTCGCCGCCATCGGCGGCATCCGCCCGGCCGATCGCTTCGAGTATGAACTCGAGGACCCCGTGCTCAAGCGCAGCATTCGGCATGCGTATGATGTGACGGTGTTGCCGGTGCTGGGTTGAGGATGGCCGTCATTCCGGGCGCGCGGCAGCGCGAACCAGGAATCTCGAATTTCCGGGTTCGATGCCTCGCATCGCCCTGGAATGACGGGAGCACCCGGAAATCGGGTGGCAGCATGCAGTTCGAATTGCGAAACTGCTCCCATGAAATCAACCGCAAAGAACCTCATCCATCCCGCTCCTCCTTGTGACATCGCGGCGCGCATCGATGTCATCGACTGGACGCAGGCAATCAGCGATCTCGACGCCCAGGGCTGCGCTGTCCTCAAGGGTTTGCTCTCTGCGGAAGAATGCCGCGCGATTGCCGCGCTCTATCCCGACGACAAGAACTTTCGCAACGGGTTGTGATGGGCCGCCACGGTTTCGGCCGCGGCGAATACAAATACTTCTCCTATCCCTTGCCTGATCTGATCGCGGGGCTGCGCCCGGCGCTCTACGTCAAACTCAGTGACATCGCCAACCGCTGGAACGAGGCGCTGGGGATCGATGTCCGTTATCCCGAAAGCCACGACGCGTTCCTGAAGCGGTGCCATGACGACGGCAGGTGCGGCCGACTCCGTTGCTGCTGCAGTATGGCGCCGGCGATTACAACTGCCTGCATCAGGATCTCTATGGCGAGCACGTGTTTCCGCTGCAGGTGGCGATCCTGCTGTCGGAACCGGGCCGTGATTTCACTGGTGGCGAATTCGTACTGACCGAGCAGCGGCCGCGCATGCAGTCGCGGCCGGAAGTGGTGCCGCTGACCCAGGGCGATGCGGTGGCTTTTGCTGTGCACCACCGGCCGGTGCAGGGGACGCGCGGCTTCTATCGGGTTAATCTGCGCCATGGCGTCAGCCGGCTGCGCTCCGGCCACCGCCATACCGTGGGTGTGATCTTTCACGATGCGAAATGAAGGTGACTCCATTGACGGCCGATCTGTTCGAAAGCGTTCCCGATCTGCGTCCCTCGCGCGAAGCGATGGCGGAGGGCGCCGTGTTGCTGCGCGGCTTCGCCCGGCCGGTCGAAGCCGAGCTGATCGCTGCAATCGGCGAGATCGTGACGCAGGCGCCGTTTCGTCACATGGTGACGCCGGGTGGCCACCAGATGTCGGTGGCGATGACCAATTGCGGTAGCGCCGGCTGGGTCACCGACCGCAGCGGCTATCGCTATGACGGCCTCGATCCGGAATCCCGTGCACCGTGGCCGGCCATGCCGGCCTCGTTTCGCGCGCTGGCAGCGCAGGCGGCTTCCGAGTCGGGATTCGACGGTTTTGCGCCGGATGCCTGCCTGATCAACCGCTACCAGCCCGGCGCCCGCATGTCGCTGCACCAGGACAGAGACGAGGACGATTTTGGCGCGCCGATCGTCTCGGTCTCGCTGGGCCTGCCGGCGATCTTCCTGTTCGGCGGCTTGCAGCGCAGCGATAGACCGCGCCGGTTTCGGCTGGAGCACGGCGACATCGTGGTCTGGGGTGGGCCGTCGCGGCTGTTCTTTCACGGCATAGTCCCGCTCGCCGACGGCGAGCACGCCTTGCTGGGCCGCCAGCGCATCAACCTGACGTTTCGAAAGGCGCGCTGACTTTTTCTTTCTCCCCTTGTGGGAGAAGGAAGGTGCGGCGCTCGCCTTCCCAACAACGCCCGCGCCGGTCTATGCTTGCCCCGCTGGGGGAGGCAACCATGAGCGACACCAAAGCATCGGCCGACACGGGCGCCGGCAACCGCACCGGCGTCTATCTCGCTGTCCTGCAACTGGTGTTCACGCTGGGCTGGACCATCTATGTGATCTATCTGCCCAAACTCTGCGCGCAGGTCGGGATCGCGCCGTCCGCCGTCATCCTCATCCTGATGCTGGATCAGGCGATCTTCACCATCACCGACACCGCGATGGGCATCGCCGCCGACAAGATCGCACCGTTCGTCGGCCGGCTCGGCGTCTTCGTCGGCATTGCTACCGCGATCTCCTGCGCCTCCTTTATCGCGCTACCCTATGTGGCGGGTACCGGCCCGGGCGCTCAGGTCTGGTTCATTGTCCTGATTGTGATCTGGGTGGTCACCTCATCGGCGCTGCGCGCCCCGCCGCTGACACTATTGGGGAAATACAGCGCGAAACCCGCCATCCCGTTCCTGTCGGCGCTGGCGATGCTGGGTTACGGCGTGGCCGGCGCGGCGTCGCCCTATCTCGGCGTGCTGCTGCGCAACCACGACGCCCGGATCCCCTTCGTGATTTCGGGCGTGGTGCTGCTGATCACCGCGCTGGCGCTGTCGAAAGTCGAGCGCGGTCTGGCGCAGCAACCCGCCGTGCCGACCAAGCCGGTCGAACCAACAAGAATGCTCGGTCAGATCCCGATGTTCTTCATTGCGTCGATGGTGCTGCTGTCGCTGGGTTACCAGTTGCATTTCAGCATCAACAGCACGCCGTTCTTCCTGCGTTTTGCGAAACCGGAGGATCTGCAATGGCTGATGCCGGTGTTCTGGATCGGTTTCAACATCGCGATGTTTCCGGCCAGCGTGGTCGTAAAGCACCGCGGCGGGTTGATCGTGATGGGTGCTGCCGGCCTGCTGGGTGCGCTGGCGGTGATTGGCGCGGAGTTCGCAGGCAGCCTCAACATGCTGATTGCCGCGCAGTTCATCGCAGGCGCGGCGTGGGGCTGCATGCTGATGAGCGCGGTCGCAGCCGCGCTGGCGATCGGGGATACCGGCGCGGAAGGCAAGGTAGTGGGGCTGGTGTTCTCGGCGCTGGCGCTGGCGACTTTCGCGCGGATGGCGGCGGTCGCGGGCGGCCTCCAGAAGCTGCCGGAATATGCGCCGCTGCTGCATTGGGCCCCGGTGGCGTGCTGGGCGGTCGCCGGCGCCGGCCTGCTGGCGATCGCGGCGTTGCGAGCGCAACAGGGGATGGTGGCAAGGAGGGTTTGATTGTCAATCCGGGATGGTCCGAAGGAGCAGACCTGAGGTGCGCAATTGCGCACCGGGGAATCTCGAGATTCCGGGTTCGCTCGCCAAGGGGCTCGCACCCCGGAATGACGGGAGTGTGCAGTCTACGGCTTCGCCGGATGAATGAACGTCCATGGCGTGACTTCGGAATCTCTGGGTACCTCGACGTCGATCAGATACGGCCCGCCATGCGCCAGCGCTTTCTCCAGCGCGGCGCGAAAGTGATCCGGCGAGGTAACGCGCGTCGCACCGACTCCAAAAGATTCTGCGAGCTTCACAAAGTCCGGATTGACCAGATCGGACGCCACCACGCGACCATCAAAGCGTTCGCGCTGGTCGCGCCGCACATTGCTGTAGGCGTTGTTGTTGAACACCAGCGTCACCACGGCGATGTTGAACTGCACCGCGGTCGCCAGTTCCTGCACGCCGAACATGAAGCCGCCATCGCCTGTGATCGCGACTACCGGGCGATCGGGATTCGCCACCTTGGCGCCGAGTGCGGTCGGAAAGCCGGAGCCGAGCGTGCCCTGGTAGCCCGAGGTGATGAAGGTGCGCGGCCCGTAAACCGGAAAGCCGTACCAGGAGGCAAAGCCGACCTGTGACAGTTCATCGGTGACGATGGCGTTTTGCGGCAACACCTCGCGCAGGATGTTCAGGTAGGCCATCTGCGGCTGCACCGACTGAATTTCCTTCAGCGCCGCCGCCGAGGCGTCGCGGATCGTGGCACGACGGCCGCTGGTCTTGCTGTAACCAACCTTTCTTACCGCCGTGAGCAGCGCGTTTGTGCCGGCCGGCGCGTCGGCGACCACGGCGGCGTCAGGCGTCAGGCGGCGCATTTCCGAGGGATCGATATCGATGCGAATCGATTTCAGGCCCTGGGGCTGAAACGGCCACCGAAACCCCGAGGCCGGCAATTCCATGCGTGTCCCGATCCCGATGATGAGGTCAGTCTGCGGCCACAGCCGATAGGCCGCCGCCATCGTCAGCCCGAGTTCATGGGCATTGGAGACGATGCCACGGCCGCTGCGGAAAGCTACCACGGGCGCGTCGATCAGTTCGGCCAGTTCGAGGATTTCGTCACACGCGTCAATGGCTCCGCTGCCGACAAAGATCATCGGCGTCTTGCTGCCGGCGATCAGCGCGGCGGCGGCCTTGATGCGATCGGGATCAGGCAGTGGCGCCGGGAAGGTATCGAACACTTTTGCAGGGCCGGTTTCCGCGCGCTGCGTAAACACGTCCCAGGGCATTTCCAGCGACGCCGGGCCGCGGCGGCCCGACAGCATCTCCTGAAATGCGCGCGATACCATCGCCGGCGCGGCGTCGGGATATTCGATGCGGTCGGCCCATTTGACGAAAGTGCGCAGCGTCGCCAGCTGATCCGGCATCTCATGCAGATGACCGCGGCCCCTTCCGAGGAAGTTTGTGGGCACCTGTCCGGTCAGGCAGAGCACCGGTTCATTGCATCCGAGCGCGGTGAGCAGCGCCGCGCCGGCGTTGAGCACGCCGGGACCGGGCACTACGCTGAACACGCCAGGCCGGCCGCTCGAGCGGGCGTAGCCGAAAGCCATGTAGCCGCAGGCCTGCTCGTGCCGTGCGCCGACTACTTTCAACTGCGCCTGATGGAAGCCGTCGAACAGGCCGTAGATCTGCGCGCCGGGCAGGCCAAATACGGTATCGACCCCATGCGCGACCAGGCCGCTCACAATCGCTTCGCCGCCGGAACTCACACTCATGGTCTTTTCCAATCGCTCGCCAATAAATTCACGAAGTCTCGTCGATCACGCCGTTGCGCAAGGTCCCGACGCCATCCGCCTCGACTTCGATGACGTCGCCGGGAACCAGGTAACGCGGCGGATCGAACCGGGCGCCGGCACCGGTCGGTGTCCCCGTGACGATGACGTCACCCGGCACCAGCGTGGTGAAGGTCGAGAGGTAGTTGAGCAAATACCGGAAGCCGAATATCAGCCGGCCGGTGCGGTCGTCCTGGCGCATCTCGCCATTGACCCGCGTGGTCAGCCGTATATCGGCGATCTGCGCCTCATCGGTGTAAGGCACGATCCACGGGCCGAGGCTGCCGGTGGAATCAAAATTCTTGCCCTGCGTGACGTTGAATTTGGCGTGCCGGACCCAATCGCGGATGGTGCCTTCATTGCATAGCGTGATCGCGGCGATGTGATCCAGCGCGGTCTTCTCCGGAATGTGCCTTCCGGCCTTGCCGATGATCAGCACCAGTTCGCCTTCGTAATCGAGTTGCGCCGAGGCGCGCGGGCGCACCAGCGGCGTGCCGTGGCCGACGAAGGAGCGCGGCGTGCGCATGAACATACTGGGATATTTCGGAGCGTTCTGGCCGTCTTTATATTCGGCGTTACGGTCCGGGTAATTCACGCCAATGCAGATGATCTTTTCCGGTGCGGGGATCGGCGGCAGCCAGGTGACGGCGTCCAGCGCATGATCCGGCCGATGGCGCGCGGCTTCCTCCGCCAGTTTTGGCAAGGCGTCCGCGGCGATCACCTCGCGCAGCGTCGGGTATTCTTTCGCGAAGCGAGCGGAGAGATCGACGATACCGCCGTCGACGACCGCGCCGTATCGGGTCGAGCCGTCGATGGAGTAGGTAGCAAGGCGGGGAGGTATCATCAGGTTTCCGGACCTAGTCTGCAATCGTGACGTCGGCGACGAACAGCGGCTCACGCACGGCCTGACCGACGAAGGGCGAGCCCTGTTCGAACCAGGAACGCGGCGCCGGTGCGCCCCACAGTGTCTGCCGGCGGGGATCCTTCAGCGACCAGCGCAGCGGTTCGTGATCGTGATCCCCCGTAAAGTAGTCGCTGGTGTAGAGCTCCAGCCGGTGACCGTCGGGATCGCGGACATACAAAAAGAACGCATTGGAAATGCCATGGCGGCCTGGTCCGCGCTCGATGTTCTTCAGGAAGCCGCTGGAGGCCATCACGTCGCACAAGTGCAAGATATTCATCGCGGTCGGCACCCAATAGGCAAAATGGTGCAGACGAGGGCCCTTGCCGTTGGTGATGGCAAAATCATGCACATTACCCTTGCGATGCATCCAAGCCGCCGCGATACGGCCGTTCGGCCCGTCTTCCTCGCCATATTCGGTGAGGCGAAAGCCGAGACGCGCGTAGAAATCGACGGTGTCCTGCACTTCCGCCGCGAACACATTGAAGTGGTCGATCCGCTGCGGGTGACAGCCCTTGTAGAGGTCGTAGCGGCGCAACAGATGCGGGCGCTTGTCCATCGTGGCATAGAGCTCGATCTGGAAGCCGAAGGGATCGGTGAAGTGCAGGGTGCGGCCCTGGAACGGCTGCTCTGAAAACGCGTAGGTGACGCCCGCCCCGGAAAAGAACGCCGCGGCCTTGTCGAGATCGCCTTCGTTGCCGACCTTGAACCCGAGCCGGTTGCACGCCGCCGCCGCCGCCTTGCGCAGCACCAGCGAGTGATGCTGATGCTCCTCGCTGCCGCGCAGGTAGACCGCTCTGTCGTCGTGGTCCTCGACATGCAGTCCCACGGTGGTTTCGTAGAACTCCCTGGAGGCCTTGAGGTCGGTTACGTCGAGCACGACGTGGCTGGAACGAATGATGTTGAAGGGCGGATCGAAGGTATGTGTTGGGACGGGCATGCGAGATCCTTGTTGAATTCGTCATTCCGGGATGGTCCGAAGGACTAGACCCGGAATCTCGAGGTTCCGGGTTCGCTTCGCGCCCCGGAACGACGGTTGATGCTAAATACCCAGCTTCTGAATCTTGTGCGTGCCCCGCGCCAGCGAGACGTGCTTGGTTTCCATATAGAACTCGAACGAATAGTCGCCGCCGTCGCGGCCGATGCCAGAGGATTTCATGCCGCCAAACGGCGTCGGCAGATGGCGGACGTTCTCCGAATTGAGCCAGATCATGCCGGCCTCCAGCGCGTCGGCGACGCGCAGCGCGCGGCCCATGTCGCCGGTCCAGACATAGCCTGTCAGGCCATACTGCACGCCGTTGGCGATCTCGATCGCCTCGGCTTCGTTGCGGAACGGGATCACGGTGAGGAACGGGCCGAACACTTCCTCCTGCGCGACGCGCATGTTGGCATGCGCGCCGATGACCAGCGTCGGCTGCACGTAATGCCCGCCGCCGGGGCCGGCATGCGGCTTGCCGCCGACGGCGATCACCGCGCCGTCCTTGCGGGCGATATCAAAGTAAGAGCAGACTTTTGCAAGATGCCGCTCGTGGATCAGCGGCCCGATCTCGGTGGCGGGATCGAGCGGGTGCCCGACCTGCAGCGCCTTGACCCGCGCCGTGAGCTTCTCGATGAACTTCTCCGCAATGCCCTGCTGTATCAACAGCCGGCTCGACGAAGTGCAACGCTCGCCGTTCAGCGAGTAGATCATGAATACGACGGCATCGAGTGCGCGGTCGAGGTCGGCATCGTCGAACACGATCACCGGGTTCTTGCCGCCGAGTTCGAAATGCACCCGCTTCAAGGTCGGCGCTCCCTGCGCCATGATAGCGGATCCCGTGGAGCTTTCGCCGACAAAGCCGATCGCCTTGATGGCGGGATGCTCGGTCAGCGCCTTGCCGGCTTCCTCGCCGATGCCGTGTACGGTGTTGAGCACGCCGTCGGGGACGCCTGCCTGCTTGACGAGTTTCGCCAGCAGGTCTGCCGTGACAGGCGACCATTCCGCCGGCTTGTGAACCACCGTGCAGCCCGCCGCGAGAGCAGGGGCGATTTTCCAGGTCGACAGCATGAACGGCGTATTCCACGGCGTGATGACGCCAACCGGGCCGATTGGCACCCGGGTGGAAATATTCCAGTGCTCTTCACTGGGTGTATTGAGGCCGTCGCGCGCTTCGGCGCATCGATCGGCAAAGAAGCGGAAGTTTTCCGCAGCCCGGATCGCGGCCTTGGCCATGAAGCGGTGGGCCTGACCGGTGTCGATACATTCGAGCACGGCGATATCGTCGGCGCGATCCTCGATGGCGTCGGCGACGCGGTGCAGCAGTTTTTTCCGCATCGGCGCCGGCATGTCGCGCCAGGCCTTGAAAGCCCTTGTCGCCGCCGTCGCGGCGCGATCGATATCTTCGGCATTGCCACGGGCGACGGTGGCCAGCACCGCGCCGTCGACGGGCGATCTGGTCTCAAAGCTCATGCCCGAGACCGACGGTTCGATCCTGCCGTCGATCAGGTGTCCGATGCCATCGGCCTGCAGTTGCTTCAGCAGCGGGGCTGCGCGCTCGCGATTGGCGGCAAATAAGTCTTTCGGCGTCGCCTTATCCATTTGTTGTCTCCACTTTCAGGGCGTCGTGGATGTTGTTGCGCTTCCAGCTGGTTGCCTTGTCGTTGATCTGCATGTCGAACGACAGCGCGAATTGGCTTCCGGCGAAAACCGGATCGAGATGGTCGGATAACGCGCGGAAAATATGCTCGCCCGCCCTCTTGCGCGCCGCGAGGTCACGGCCTTCGCCGAGCCGCAGCACCATTGCGAGAAAGCCGTGCCGCGGGTTGCCGTCGGCGATGGCGTAATGCTCGCACTTGATGGCGCGGACGCGAATCCCTCCGAGCGGAAAGATCCCGGTTTCCACCGCAGCCTTGCGGACCACCTCGACGATCCCGGCCATGTCGATGCGCGCGTCGAGATTGGCGGAATATTCGATGGTGAAATGCGGCATGCCTTGTTTACTCCAACGATCTTGCCGGGCGTCTCAAGCGAAGTAGCAGTTCACGGTGCCCCAGGGACCATAGTCGGCCTGAATCGTGTCGCCTTTGCGGGTCTCGATCGGGCGGATGAACGATCCCGCCAGCACCACTTGCCCGGCTTCAAGCGCCAGCCCGTTGGCGGCGATCTTGTTGGCGAGCCAGGCCACGCTGGTGGCGGGATGGTTGAGCACGCCGGCAGCGAGGCCGGTCTCTTCCAGCTGACCATTGCGGTAACACAATGCACCGATCCAGCGCAGGTCGGCATCATCTGGGCGTAACGGGCGGCCGCCGAGCACAATCCCGGCATTGGCGGCGTTGTCGGCAATGGTGTCGAAAATCCTGCGCGTCGATTTGGTTACGGGGTCGACCCGCTCGATCCGGGTGTCGAGGATCTCCAATGCGGGAACGACGAAATCGGTGGCATTGAGTACGTCGAACATGGTGCAATTCGGCCCCGACAGCCGCTGCTTCATGATGAACGCCAGTTCGGCTTCCACGCGCGTGCCGATGAAGCGGTCCGAGGGCACGAGGCCGCCATCGGCAAAGAACATGTCGTCGAGCAGGATGCCGGAATCCGGCTCGTCGATATTGAGCGCGCTCTGCATCGCCTTCGAGGTGAGGCCGATCTTGTGGCCCTTGACGATTCGGCCCTCGGCGACCTTGATCGCGACCCACGCCTTCTGGATGGCATAGGCGTCTTCAAGCGTGATGCCGGGATGATCCAGCGACAGCTGCCGGATCTGCCGGCGGGTCTTTTCCGCCTGATGGAGCCGCTCGGCGGCGCTGCGGATTTCGTCTGCGGAAAGGGCCATGCGGTCACGCGAGAAAGAGGATGCCGAAAACTGATTAACATGTTAAGTGGTTCGGTGCAAACTGATTTGCTGCTTGCTGCAGCGCAACCTGGAGCATCCGATCGTCATGGCGCGGAAGCCGTCGGCCAACAATTCCGGATCGGGTCCGGCGGGCGTACCCGTGCGGCGGGTGCCGATGCGGGATTTCTCCCGTTCGCTGCCGATGTCGCTGCTGCGCGCGCGCGAGGCGGTGATGCGGCAGTTTCGTCCCTCGCTGCGCCATCACGAATTGACCGAACAGCAATGGCGCATCCTGCGCGCGCTGGCGGCGGTCGAGACCATCGAGGTCACCGAACTGGCGCGGACCGCGTTTCTGCTGGGGCCGAGCCTGTCCCGCATCCTGCGGGACCTCGAAGCGCGGGAATTGATCGAGCGCCGGGTTGCGGAAGCCGATCAGCGTCGCGCCGTGGTGTCGATTTCGGCTGATGGCCTCAAGCTGATCGAGGCGGTCGCGCCGTCGTCTGAAGCGATCTATGCCGCCATCACCCGACGTTACGGCGCCCGCAAGCTCGCTGAATTGCAGGACATGCTGCATGCGCTGGAAAACAGCCTTTCCGCAATGGAAGTGGCGGAGGAAGGCAGCGCGGAGCCGGAACAGTAAGCGCAAATTTGCATGATGCTACCGGCACGATGCATAGCGGCCGGGCAAATCATCGCAATCGAGCCCCGATGCCGGTGGAAACCATAGACACGCCCGCGATTTTTCGCTCAAAGTGACTGCCAAGCCGGTCATGAAAACCGGCGCGGGAGCAGGGGACGCCGCTGACGATGCGGCTGTCCCAGACAGGCAGAACGAAATCCGCTTATGGTCACCATACAAGTTCAGAACCTGATCAACTTCGTTGCCGAAGTCTTCGCCCATTCCGAATCCTCGCCCGAAGAGGCGAAGCGCATCGCGACCTATCTGACGACGGCCAACCTCACCGGCCATGACAGCCACGGCGTGATCCGGGTGCCGGTCTATATCCACTGGAAGAAGATGGGCTCGGTGGTGCCGAACCAGATCGCCGAGGTCGTGGTCGATACGCCGTCGCTCGCAGTGGTCGACGGCAAGTTCGGCTACGGCCAGACCGTGACGCCGCAGGCGGTCAGGATCGGCATCGAGAAATGCAAGAAGGCGGGACTATCCGCCGTGGCGCTGCGCAATGCCGGGCATATCGGCCGGGTCGGCGACTGGGCTGAAATGGCAGCGGCCGAAGGACTGGTCTCGATCCACTTCGTCAACGCCGCCGGCTCGCTGCTGGTGGCGCCATACGGCGGTGTCGAGAAGCGGCTGTCGACCGCGCCCTATTGCGTCGGCATCCCCCGCATCGGCCAGGATCCGATCGTGCTCGATTTCGCGACGTCGATCGTCGCCGAAGGTAAGGTTTTAGTCGCCAGCCGCGGCGGCAAGAAATTGCCCAAGGGAGCGCTGGTCGACGCCGACGGCACCTTGAGCGAAGATCCGGCGGTGCTGTATGGGCCCCACACCGCGGAGGGGCCACGCGACCACACCCAGGGCTCGGGCGCGATCCGCGCCTTCGGCGAGCATAAGGGCTCGGGACTGGCGTTCATCTGCGAGTTGCTCGGCGGCGCGTTGACGGGGACGGGAGCGACATCGGGCGACCGGCGTTTCGCCAACGGCATGCTCGCGTTCTATGTCGACCCCAAGGTGATCGACACCAGCAATTTCTTCGACGGCGAAATCTCGCGCTACAGCGACTTCATCCGCGCGACCCGGCCGGTGGCCGGCGGTGATGCGGTGCTGATCCCGGGCGATCCCGAGCGGAAGACGCGTGCCGAGCGTACCAAAAACGGCGTGCCGCTGCCTGACGATACCTGGGCCGCGATCGTCAATACCGCCCGCGAGGTCGGCGTCAGCGAAGTCAGCATCCAGAAGGCCGCCAGCTAGGCGGCGGTGAATTTTCAACCGATTGCAACGATCACAGAAGGAAACGCGATCAATGACAACGAATAACGTCAAGAAAGTCTGGGCCTCGGGCAAAGCCGTGGTCAATGCCTGGCTGGCGATCCCGTCGGGCTTCTCCGCCGAGGTGATCGCGCAATGCGGCTTCGACAGCGTCACCGTAGACATGCAGCACGGCGTGCAGGACTACCAGTCGATGGTGCAGTGTTTCCAGGCCATGAACGGCCATCCGGTGACGCCGATGGTCCGCGTTCCCTGGAACGAGCCGGGCATCATCGGCAAGGTGCTCGACGGCGGCGCCTATGGCGTGATCTGCCCGATGATCAACACCAGGCAGGAAGCTGAGGCCCTGGTCCAGTACTCGAAATATCCACCGAAAGGCACGCGCTCCAACGGCCCGATCCGCTCCGGCATGTACGGCTCGGCCGGCACCTATCAGCAGACCGCCAATGACGAGATCGTGCTGCTGCCGATGATGGAGACCAAGACCGCGGTCGAGAACATGGAATCGATCCTCGACGTCGAGGGCATCAACGGCGTCTATATCGGTCCTTCCGATCTCGGCTTCTCCTATGGCCTTGTGCCGAAGCTCGACCGGGACGAGCCGGAAATCCTCAAGATCTACGAGAAGATCATCAAGGAGTGCGGCAAGCGCTCCCTCTATCCCGGCATCCATTGCTCCGGCGCCGACGGTGCTGCGCGCGCCATCAACATGGGCTTCAAGCTCGTGACGCTGTCGAACGAAAGCGGCCTGATGGCGACCTACGCCAAGATGCAGGTCGCGCAGACCCGCAAGGATTCCGGCGGCAAGGCGTAAGCGCTTTGGCTGATATGCGGGCTTGTTTCCGGTTGCGGGGTGGGCAGCGGTACTTGAACATCGTCGGATTTCACGTTCTTGCTGCTGTTCCCCCCGCATCCAGGCGGGTTTAGATATAGTCTGCGCTCGCAATATGTTGGCCGCTGCGGCGCAGCCGGACTGCCTTTTGATCGCCAGTGTCGGGGGAACTTGCATGCATGACACCGTTGCTGAAACCCGCGCGGTCGCACCGCCCAGTCATCCGCTCGACCCGTTGACGCCGGGTGAAATCGGCCGTGCGGCGGCTGCCGTGCGGGCCTCGCACGATCTCGGGGCGGACATGATGTTCGAGACCATCGGTCTGCACGAACCGGACAAGAGCGTAGTGCATGGCGTGCAGCCGGGGAACGCCTTTCCGCGCGAAGCCTTTGTGTGCGCCTTCGACCGCACCAACGGCGAGGTCTGGGAAGCCCGCGTCGATCTCGTCGCGGACCGGGTCATCGACTGGCGGCATGTGCCCGGCGTGCGGCCACGTATCCTGATCGACGACATAATTCTGGTCGGAGAGGTGGCCAGGGCGGATCCACGCTTTCGGGCGGCGCTGGCCAAGCGAGGCATTACCGATATCGACAGGGTGCAGGTCGATCCCTGGTCGGCAGGAAATTATGGTTTTCCGGATGAAGAAGGACGTCGACTTTCGCATACTTTCTGCTGGTACCGGAGCGAGAAGCACGACAACGGCTATGCGCATCCGATCGAGGGGCTTTGTGCGGTCATTGACCTCGACCGGGCGGAGGTTCTGCGCGTCGATGATTACGGCGAGGCCGATGTCCCGATGCAAAACCGCAACTACGCGGCTCGCTATCGCACCGATTTCCGCGGCGACATCAAGCCGCTGGAAATCGTGCAGCCGGCCGGTCCGAGCTTTGTCGTCGAGGGCAATGAGGTCCGTTGGCAAAAATGGCGTTTCCGGGTGGGCTTCAATGCCCGCGAGGGATTGGTGCTGCATACCATCGGCTACGAAGATGACGGCAGGCTGCGGCCCGTGCTGCATCGAGCCGCCCTGTCGGAGATGGTGGTGCCCTACGGACATCCTGGCGGCGGGCATTTCCGCAAGAATGCCTTCGACGTCGGCGAGTACGGCATTGGGGTACTGGCCAACTCGCTGGCGCTCGGCTGCGACTGTCTCGGCGCCATCCGTTATTTCGACGCGTGGCTCGCCGACAGCAAGGGCGATCCCTACTGCATCGAGAGCGCAGTGTGCCTGCACGAAGAGGATTTCGGCATCCTTTGGAAACATACCGACCTGTTCACTGGCGAGGTCGAGGTGCGGCGTGCCCGTCGGCTGGTCGTGTCGTCGATCTCAACCGTTGGCAATTACGAATACGGCTCGTTCTGGTACTTTCACCAGGACGGTTCGATTCATTTCGAGATAAAGGCGACCGGGATCCTCAATACGGCCGGGCTGAGGCCGGGCGAATCGCCGGACTACGGCACCATCGTTTCGCCTGGCGTCTATGCACACTATCACCAGCACATCTTCAACATGCGCCTCGACATGGCGGTCGACGGCGAGCGCAACCGGGTGGTTGAGGTCGACACCGTCGCGTTGCCGATGGGCGCTGGCAATCCGCACGGCAATGCCTTCACCATCCGCGAAACGATTCTCGAAACCGAGCAAAAGGCGCAGCGCAATGTCGATTTCAACGCTGCCCGCTTCTGGAAGATCGAGAGCGCCGAGGCACACAACTGGCTGGGAAAACCCACCGCCTACAAGCTGCTCCCGCTGAGCCCGGTGCCGACCTTTTCCAGCCCCCAATCAATGGTAACCAAACGCGCGGCCTTCATGACGCGGCAGCTGTGGGTCACTGCCTTTCATCCCGACGAGATTTACGCTGCCGGCCGCTACCCCAATCACAGCCGCGGCGGCGATGGCTTGCCGGCATGGACCGTCGCGGATCGCCCGCTGGTCGATACCGATATCGTGATCTGGCATAGCTTTGGCCTGCACCATATTCCGCGTCCGGAGGACTTTCCCGTCCAGCCCGTGATCACGGCGGGTTTCGCCCTTCACCCCTCAGGGTTCTTCGCGGAGAACCCTGCTCTCGATGTTCCGCCGGCCGGGAGCAGCTTGAGCTGTTGCGTCGACTGATGCGGCGACGTGACTGCCGCCGCATCTTTCCCAGGAACGGGATCAGGTGGGCTCGAAGGATCCGATAGGATAGAAATCGTCCTGTAAGAGCCCGAGTAACTTCGCTAACAATCCGCTTCGTGCCGATTTCACCAAGGAGGCATCCCATGGCCGCAGCCCCCGTCATCCGCCTGCATCCCGATGATGGCGTGCTGATCGCACGCTCCAGCCTGCCGCCCGGCATGGCGGTGGCCGATGGCGTCACCACGGTTGAGCGGATCCCGGCCGGCCACAAGGTGGCGATCAGGCCGATCGCCGTGGGCGAGCCGATCCGCCGCTACGGCCAGATCATCGGCTTTGCGACCATTCCGATCGCGCCGGGGCAGCATGTCCATACGCAGAATTGCGGCATGGGTGATTTCGCCAAAGACTATGCCTTCGGCGTCGACGTCACGCCGACACCGAATTTCGATCTGCCCGCGACGTTCGACGGTATCCGCCGTCCCGAGGGTCGCGTCGCCACCCGCAACTACATCGGCATCCTCACCTCGGTGAACTGCAGCGCCCATGTCGCGGGCATGGTGGCCGATATCTTCAAGAAGAATCCGTTCACCGGCGACAATCCGCTGGCGGATTTTCCCAATGTCGACGGCGTGGTCGCGCTGACCCACAAGACCGGCTGCGGCATGACCCAGGACGAGCCGCTGCGTCTGCTCCGGCGCACACTCGGCGGCTATGCGCGGCATGCGAATTTCTCCGCCGTGATCGTGCTGGGGCTGGGCTGCGAGGTCAACCAGATCGGCGGGCTGATGCAGGAGCAGAAACTCGCGGGCCGCTTGCGCGCGATGGACATCCAGGAAGTCGGCGGTACCCGCAAGACCGTGGAAGCCGGCGTTGCCTTCGTGCGCGAGGCGCTGGTCGACGCCAACAACGTCAGGCGCGAGCCGGTGTCGGCGAGCGAGTTGACGGTGGCGCTGCAATGCGGCGGCTCCGATGGCTATTCCGGCGTATCCGCCAATCCGGCGCTGGGGGCTGCGAGCGATCTGCTGGTTCGCCACGGCGGCACCGTCATTTTGTCGGAGACACCTGAGACCTACGGCGCCGAGCACCTCTTGACCCGCCGCGCGGTCAGCCGTGAGGTCGGCGAAAAGCTGGTAGCGTTGATGCGCTGGTGGGAGGAATACACGGCGCGGGAAGGCGCCGAGATGAACGCCAATCCCAGCCCCGGCAACAAGGCCGGCGGCCTCACCACCATCCTGGAGAAATCACTCGGCGCGATGGCCAAGGCCGGCAGCACCAATCTGGTCGATGTCCTGAACTACGCCGAAGAGGTGACAAAAAAGGGTTTTGTCTTCATGGACACGCCCGGTTACGACCCGGTCGCGGCAACCGGGCAGGTCGCCGGCGGCGCCAATCTGGTCTGTTTCACGACTGGCCGCGGTAGCGTATTCGGCTGCAAGCCCGCGCCCTCGATCAAGCTCGCCACCAACTCGGCGATGTTCAAGCGAATGGAAGACGACATGGACGTCAATTGCGGCACCATCCTCGACGGCGAGGAAACCGTGCAGCAATGCGGCCAGCGTATTTTTGAACTGATGCTGGAAACTGCCTCAGGCAGGCCGACCAAGAGCGAGAGTTTTGATTTCGGCGGCGCCGAGTTCGCGCCGTGGGTGCTGGGGGCGACGATGTAGGGTTCTGTCGTCCCTGCGTTCGCCTGCTTTCGCAGGGACGACGATGGATCTGTGGGAACTCGAAAGTCCGTACGCCCTGTGGGCAAACGTTGCCCGTTGTTAGTGCTTGATCCCGCCGGGAACCAGTGTTCTGCTCAAAAAAGCTGCTGGAGCACACAGAATTTGTCGATCTTCGTCGCACTACATCACGTCACGCATTACAAATACGACCGACCGATCGACCTCGGCCCGCAAACTATCCGCTTGCGGCCGGCGCCGCATACCCGGACGCCGATCCTGAGCTATTCGCTCAAGGTCACGCCATCCAATCACTTCGTGAACTGGCAGCAGGATCCGCAAGGCAACTGGCTTGCCCGCTTTGTCTTCCCGGAGAAGGCCAGCGAGTTCAAGATCGAGGTCGATTTCACGGCGCAGATGACCGTGATCAACCCGTTCGACTTCTTCGTCGAGCCTTACGCCGACAGTTTTCCGTTTGCCTATACCGATGACCTGAAGACAGAACTCGCGCCCTATCTCGCGACCATGGAACCCGGGCCGCTGTTTGCAAAATACCTCGCGACCATTCCGCGCGAGGCGACCAGCACGGTCAATTTCCTGGTCGATCTCAATGCGAAGCTGCGCGACCAGATACGCTATATCATCCGGATGGAGCCGGGCATCCAGACCCCGGAGCAGACGCTGGCCTCAGGCGCGGGATCCTGCCGCGACTCCGCATGGCTGCTGATCCAGACCTTGCGCCATCTCGGGCTCGCCGCCCGCTTCGTGTCGGGCTATCTCATCCAGCTGCGCCCCGATATCGATCCGGTCGAGGGACCGCGCGAGGTCGAGAACGATTTTACCGATCTGCATGCCTGGGCCGAAGTCTATCTGCCGGGTGCTGGATGGATCGGCTTCGACGTTACCTCGGGCATGCTGACCGGCGAGGGGCACATCCCCGTTGCCGCCACGCCGCATTATCGCTCGGCGGCGCCGATCTCGGGCGCGGTTGGATTTGCCAATGTCGAGTTCGGCTTCGAGATGAACGTCAAGCGGATTCGCGAAGCGCCGCGGATCACCCGGCCGTTCTCCGACGATTCCTGGGCGCGGCTCGACGCGCTCGGCGAGCAGGTCGATGCCGATCTGAAAGCGGGCGACGTGCGCCTGACCATGGGTGGCGAGCCGACCTTTGTCTCGGTCGACGATCTGGAATCGCCGGAATGGAATATCGCCGCGGTCGGCCCGACCAAGCGGGGTCTCGCCGACGATCTGATCCGCAAATTGCGCACCCGCTTCGCGCCGGGGGGCCTGCTGCATTACGGGCAGGGCAAATGGTATCCCGGCGAAAGCCTGCCGCGCTGGGCGTTCGGACTGTACTGGCGCAAGGACGGCGTGCCGATCTGGAAGAACTCAGATCTGATTGCGACTATCGGGAAGCCGCGCAAAGCCAGCATCGAGGATGCCGAGCGCTTTGCCGATTCCACGGCGGAAAAACTCGGGGTCGATTCGGAATTCGTCCTGCCGGCGTTCGAAGATCCCGCACACTGGCTGCAGAAGGAAGCGGGGTTGCCGCCCAATGTCGATCCCTCCGATTCCAAATTGTCCGATCCGGAAGAACGCTCGCGCATGGCGCGGGTGTTTGATCAGGGGCTGAACGTTCCCAAGGGTTTCGTGCTGCCGATCCAACGCTGGAATGCCGACGCCGGCAAATCTCCATCGCGCTGGAAGAGCGAGCGCTGGAAATTGCGCCGCGGCAATCTGTTCCTGACGCCCGGCGATTCGCCGCTGGGATTGCGGCTGCCGATCGCGTCCTTGCCGCATATCGAGGCGGACGAATATCCCTACATCGTCGAGCAGGATCCGCTGGAGCCGCGCGAGGAACTGCCGGTTTATGACGGGGCGTCGTCGGGCGAGACCGCGCCGCATCAGGAGGTGCACGAGCAGCAGCTGAGGGGCGGCGGCGGTGTGCGCACGGCGATGTCGATCGAGATTCGCGACGGTATCCTGTGCGCGTTCATGCCGCCGGTTGAGAAGCTGGAAGACTATCTCGAACTGGTGACCGCGGTGGAAGCGACCGCAGAAGAAATGCAGATGCAGGTCCATGTCGAGGGCTACCCACCGCCATTCGATCCGCGGGTGGAAGTGATAAAAGTGACGCCCGATCCCGGCGTGATCGAGATCAACATCCAGCCGGCGCAGAACTGGCGCGAGGCCGTCGATATCACCTTCGGGCTTTACGAAGATGCCGCGCAGACGCGGCTCGGCGCCAACAAGTACCTGGTCGACGGCCGTCACACCGGCACCGGCGGCGGCAATCATGTCGTGGTCGGTGGCTCCAGGCCCGCGGACTCGCCGTTCCTGCGTCGTCCGGATCTGCTGAAGAGCCTCGTGCTGTACTGGCAGCGGCACCCGTCGCTGTCCTATTTATTCTCAGGAATGTTCATCGGGCCGACCAGCCAGGCGCCGCGCATCGACGAGGCCCGGCATGACGGGCTATATGAACTGGAGATCGCGCTGTCCCATGTGCCACCGCCGGGCACCCCGGCGCCGCTGTGGCTGGTCGATCGCCTGTTCCGGCACATCCTGGTCGACATCACAGGCAATACCCACCGCGCCGAAATCTGCATCGACAAGCTCTATTCGCCCGACGGCGCCACCGGCCGGCTCGGGCTGGTCGAATTCCGCGCCCTTGAAATGCCGCCCGATCCGCGCATGTCGCTGGCGCAGCAATTGCTGATCCGGGCGCTCATCGCCAAGCTCTGGCGGGAGCCGCAGCAGGGCAAGTTCGTGCGCTGGGGCACTACGCTGCACGATCGCTTCATGCTGCCGCATTTCCTCTGGGAGGATTTTCAGGGCGTGCTGTCCGAGCTGAAACAATCCGGCTACGATTTTTCGCCGGATTGGTATGCGGCGCAGCTCGAGTTTCGTTTTCCGGTATTCGGCCGGGTCCATCATGGCGGCGTCTCGCTGGAGGTGCGGCAGGCGCTGGAGCCGTGGCACGTTCTCGGCGAAGAGGGCTCGGCCGGCGGCACCGTCCGTTACGTCGATTCCTCGGTGGAGCGGCTGCAGGTCAAGGCCACAGGCTTTGTCGAGGGCCGCCACGTCGTCACCTGCAACGGCCGGCGGATGCCGATGACCGAAACCGGCCGCGCCGGGGAGGCGGTCGCAGGCGTCCGCTTCAAGGCCTGGCAGCCGCATTCAGGCCTGCATCCGACCATCCCGGTTCACGCGCCGCTGACATTTGACTTGATTGATACCTGGAACGGCCGCTCGCTGGGCGGCTGCGTCTACCACGTCGCCCACCCCGGTGGCCGTACCTACGACACCAAACCGGTCAATTCCTACGAGGCCGAGGCCCGCCGGCTGGCCCGGTTCCAGGACCACGGCCATACCCCCGGCAAGATCGATCCGCCCCGCGAGGAACGCACAATTGAGTTCCCTTTGACCCTCGACTTGAGGACGCCGCTGCTTCATTGAGAATGGGCTTTGAGGGCGGGAGAGTCGGGGATGGCAGGACGCGACGGCCGGGAAAGCATTGGGGCAAGCAGTCAGGGAACCAGGGCCCGTCCCGGCAATCGGCGCGTGGCGCAGTGGGCCCGCGACTATGTCCGGCTGCCCGGAATTCCCGACGAATATATCGGCCAGGATGGCGCGCCCCGCGCGGTCTGGACCCGGTTCTTCGATGCCTTTGCGAGCCTGAGCCCCGCCGATATCGAGCGGCGTTTCGGTTCCGCCGACCGGCATTTGCGGGAAGCCGGCGTGACCTATCGCGCGCCCGGCGAGACCGCCGACCGGCTCTGGCCGCTGAGCCACCTGCCACTCCTGATCGACGAGGCCGACTGGCAGCAATTGACCGCGGGCATCGTGCAGCGCGCGGAATTGCTGGAACTGGTGCTGAACGACCTCTACGGCGAGGGCCGGCTGGTGGCGGAGGGCGCGATACCCGCCGCGGCGATTGCCGGCAGCACTGAATATCTGCGCTCGGTGTGCGGCGTCAAACCGCCGGGCGGCCGCTATCTCAGCATCTATGCCGCGGATGTCGGGCGCGGGCCCGATGGCCGCTGGTGGGTGCTGGGCGACCGCACCCAGGCGCCATCGGGCGCGGGTTACGCGCTGGAAAACCGGCTGGTGTTGTCGCGCGCCTTTACCTCGCTCTACAAGTCCATGAACGTCGAGCGCGTCGCGCCGTTCTTCGAGGCGTTCCGCGACAGTCTTCGCGCCAGCGCCGACCGTGACGAGCCGCGCATCGGATTGCTGACGCCAGGCACCTTCAGCGAAACCTATTTCGAACATGCCACGCTGGCGCGCTATCTCGGCTTTCTGCTGGTCGAGGGCGACGATCTCGCCGTCAGCGGCGATCGCATTCATATCCGCACCGTCGCCGGCCTGAAGCGGCTCGACGTGCTGCTGCGCCGGGTCGATTCCAATTCGCTCGATCCGCTGGAGCTCGACGCGTCCTCGCAGCTCGGTGTGCCCGGCCTGATCGACGTCGTCAGGAAGAACGGTGTCGTGATCGCCAACATGCCGGGCTCGGGCGTGATGGAAGCGCGGGCGCTGCTGGGATTTCTGCCCAGCCTGAGCCGGCGCTTCTTCGGCGAGGACCTGAAGATGCCGCATATCGCGACCTGGTGGTGCGGCCAGAAAGCCGCGCGCGAGGAAGTGCTGTCGCGGCTCGACGAATTCGCCATCGAGGGCGCCTATGGCAGGGGCGTTCCCGGTTTTGGGAAGGGACCCGTGCTCGCCGGCGAATTGTCGACCAGCGAGCGGGAACGGCTCAAGTCCGCGATATCGGATCGCGGCATCGATTATGTCGGCCAGGAACTGGTCCGGCTGTCGACCACACCGGTGTGGGACAACGGCCACATCACGCCGCGCCCTTTCGTGCTGCGCGTGTTCGCGGCGGCAACGGCCGATGGCTGGACCATCATGCCCGGCGGCTTTTGCCGGATCGCCGATCAACCCGATGCGCGTGCGGTATCGATGGGCGACGGCGCCCGGGCGGCGGACGTCTGGGTCGTGTCCGACAGAGCAGTTTCGACCGCCACCCTGCTGCCGGGTGTCGACACCGTGCGGATCCGGCGCATCGCCGGCGTGGTACCGAGCCGCGCCGCCGACAATCTGTTCTGGCTCGGCCGCTATCTGGAGCGCGCCGAGGCGACGCTGCGGCTTTTGCGGGCGCTCGGCATGCAACGCGATGCCGGCAAGGGATCTCCGACCGTGATGCCGGCGATCGAGCGGGTGCAGCGGCTACTGGTGATATGGGGTGCGGCGTCGCAGACCTCGCGGTCGCAGCCCGCCAGGGTCGTGGCCGAGGCGCTGCAGAGCACGGAAAAATTCGGCTCTGCCTTGTCGCTGGTGCGTTCGGCGCAGCGAACCGCGACATCGCTGCGTGAGCGGCTGTCGCCGGACGCCTGGCAGGTGATCACCGAAATGTCCGAGCGGCTGGCGCGGGAAGTCGAAGACGACGACGGCATGATGATCGCCGCCGAGCTGACGCTGCAGGAACTCGCGAGCTTCGCGGGACTCGCACAGGAAAACATGAACCGCGCCGCCGGGTGGCGTTTCCTCGAAATGGGCCGCCGCGCCGAGCGCGCCATCAACACCGTGCGTTTCGCGCGCCAGTTCGCCTATGACGAAGCCGTCAGCGAGGACCTCGATATCCTGCTGACCCTGGTCGACTGCCAGATCACCTACCGTTCGCGATACCTCGTCGGACCCCTGCTGCCGCCGGTGCGCGACCTCGTGGTGCTCGATCCCTATAACCCGCGTTCGGTCGCGTTCCAGGTCTCGGCGCTGAACGATCACATCGCCAGCCTGCCGACCCTGAAGGAAGGTGGATTGATCGAGCGGCCGCAGCGGCTCGCGGTGGCGCTGCAGGCGATGCTGACGACGGCCGAGGCGGCTTCGCTCGACACCAAGACGCTGTTCGCGCTGGAGCAGGACCTTCTGACGCTGGCCGATGCCATCGGCTCGCATTATTTTCCGCACGGGCCCAATGCCAGCCGGCCTGAAAAGCTGACGGGCCTCGCGTGATCTACGACATCCGTCACGTCACCACCTATTCCTACGAAAGCCCGGTGAGTTACTCGCGGTGCTCGCTGCGGCTGGAGCCCAGGACCGGCGATGGACAGCAACTGGTCTCGCATGCCGTCGAGATCCGGCCGAAGCCGGCGGACCGCGCCGTCAGGCATGATTTTTTCGGGACTCACACCGAGATCATCGTGATCGAAACCTCGCACCGCAGCCTGCGCATTGATTCAAGGTCGCGGGTGTCGGTCTCCCGAACGGCCCCCGGCCGCGCCGCGCCAAGTCCGGAATGGGAGGGCGTTCGCGAAGTGGCCTTCGAGGCCACCAGCCTCGGGCCGGACTCGCCGATCGGATACATCTTTGCCAGTCCGTTGGTGCCGGTGCAGCAGCCGGTGACGGCTTACGCGTCGAGGAGCTTTCCGAAAGGCGCCGGCATCCTCGCTGGCGCGGTCGATTTGATGCACCGGATCCGCACCGAATTCAAATACGACCCGAAGGCCACCGTGATCTCGACGCCGCTGGCGGAAGTGTTCGAGAAACGTCACGGCGTCTGCCAGGATTTCGCCCATGTTATGATCGCGGGGCTGCGCGGCCTCGGTCTGCCGGCGGCCTATGTCTCGGGCTATCTGCGCACCAACCCGCCGCCGGGCCAGCCGCGGCTGCAGGGCGCCGACGCCACCCATGCCTGGGTCGCGCTGTGGTGCGGCGAGGGATT
The DNA here is from genome assembly GCF_030693485.1 of Bradyrhizobium sp. Taxonomy (GTDB): domain Bacteria; phylum Pseudomonadota; class Alphaproteobacteria; order Rhizobiales; family Xanthobacteraceae; genus Bradyrhizobium. The sequence continues at coordinate 29,647 of NZ_JAUYAN010000009.1, forward strand.
GGGCTGGATCGGTTTCGATCCGACCAACAACATCCTGGTCGAGAACGATCATATCGTGCTGGCGGTAGGGCGGGATTTTTCCGACGTCTCGCCGGTCGACGGCATCATCGTGGGGTCCCGCAAGCAGAAGCTCGCGGTGGCGGTCGACGTGCTGCTGGTGGGATGACGCAAGCTCGCAACCCGAACCTGAAAGTTCATGACGTCATCATCCTCGGCGCGGGCGCCGCGGGCCTGATGTGCGCCGGCGTCGCCGGCCAGCGCGGGCGCTCGGTGCTGGTGCTGGAGCAGGCGCGGCAACCGGCCGAGAAGATCCGTATTTCCGGCGGCGGGCGCTGTAATTTCACCAACCTGCATACGACCCCGGCGAATTTCCTGTCCGACAATCCGCGGTTCTGCCATTCGGCACTGAGCGGTTTTACCCAGCACGATTTCATCGCGATGGTGGAGCGATACGGCATCGCCTTTCACGAGAAGACGCGCGGGCAATTGTTCTGCGACGGCTCGTCGCGGCAGATCATCGACATGCTGCTGGAGGAATGCCGCAAGGCCGGCGCGCAATTGCGGCTGGGCGTACGCATCTCCGCGATTTCGAAAGCCGACGACGGGTTTGTGGTGGACACCGACCAGGGCGAGTTTCGCGGCCGCGCGCTGGTGGTCGCGACCGGCGGTCCCTCGATTCCGAAAATGGGATCGAGCGGATTCGGCTACAAGGTCGCCGAGCAGTTCGGCCTGGAGATCGTGCCGCCGCGCGCGGCACTGGTGCCGCTGACCTTCGATGCGGCGCTGCTGGCGCAGTTCAAGGAGATGTCGGGCGTCGCGGTCGATGCCGTCGTCAGTTGCGGCAAGGCACGCTTCGACGAAGCGCTGCTGTTCACCCATCGCGGGCTGAGCGGTCCGGCGATCCTGCAGATCTCGTCCTACTGGCGCGACGGCCAGGACATCGTCATCGACATGGCGCCGGGCACCGAGGTGCTGGCCGGGCTGAAACAATTGCGCCGTGATCATCCGAAGCAGGAGTTGGCCACCGCACTTTCAGGCCTGTTGCCAAAGCGACTGGCGCGTATCATCGCGGACGCGGTCGCAGGACCGGAACGTCTGGCCGATTTCTCCGACAGACTGTTGACGAAAGTCGCCGCCGACGTGACGCAGTGGCGGGTGCGGCCCAATGGCACCGAGGGCTATCGTACCGCCGAAGTGACGCTCGGCGGCGTCGATACCGCGGGGCTGTCCTCGAAGACATTCGAGTCGAGATCAGTGCCCGGGCTTTATTTCATCGGCGAGGTCGTCGACGTCACTGGCCACCTCGGCGGCTTCAATTTCCAATGGGCTTGGTCATCCGGCGTGGCTGCAGGGCGATGCGTCTGAGGAGAGGCCGCACCAAAAACGCGGTATTAGCCGCGATCTGTCTTGGACTTCGACTGCCGCAGCGTCTCAGGCTGCGTATTGCGCACGGCCTCGGCCAGCATCTCGCGCAGCTCAGCCTTGGTCTTCGGAGGTTCCTTCGTAAAGGACTTTTGCCATTGTGCCATCCCAATCATATGGGGATGCCGGAGGGGGAATTAAACCCCCGCGAAGCCCTTCCCGCGGATAATTCATGGCCGCTTCTGCTCGCCGGCTACTCGCGCGCCTTCAAGTCCCGACCCGAAGCGAGGCACGCAGTTTGCGCAGGCAGGCGATGACCGAGAGGGCGGTGATCAAACCTGTCTTCGGGTTTTCCGACGGGATGTTCTCGATCGACATGGAAAAGCGGGCGGAATCGGAGTCTACCTCGATCCGGTGCATGTTGCGCGTCACGGTGGGATCGGCCCAGATCTCGATGGTCGTGCGGTCGGGACCGATCCCGGCCAGCGACAGGGCCGCGGCAACATTCACATTGGCCGGAAATCCGCGTGCCGCTTCGCGCGCCGATCCGTCGAATATCCTGAGCGGCTCGGTGAGTCCCTCGATGCCGATGTTGTTTGCGACGATATAGGGCGCGCCGGCGAGCCCGCCGGGCGGCTTTCGGGTGATCATCCGGACCGAGTGGATTTTTCCGACTGCCGCGGCAGTCACGGCGTCGAGGCCGATCAATGCGCCGGTCGGCACCACGATCTGACCGCCATGCTGCTTCGCCAGCTCAATCAGATCGTCGTGGTCGAGCAGCGCACCCGCGCTGAGCACCACCGCGGTTTTTCCGGCACGTACGAACGGCGCCACGATCGACCTGACCAGGTGGCTCGGTGCGCATTCGATGACGATGTCGGCGACATCGACGAGCGCCGCGATCGGCAGCATGGCAGGCGGCCTCGCCAGGCTGGCCAGCCGGCCGCGGTGCTTTTCGGGGTTTTGCACCGACACCGCGGTCAGCACCAGGCCGTCGATCCCCCGGTCCAGCGCTTCGACCACCTTCGTTCCAATGGCGCCGAGCCCGACCACCGCAATGCGCAAATCAGGTCGCACGGTCTTCTCCCAATTTGCCATCAAACTTCATCTCAGAAATCCGGCTCTTCCTCGGCCACCCGGTTCTGGTGGCGCAGATGCTGCCATATCGCGAGCGCAACCGAGAGTGCGGCCGCCACCAGCAGTCCGCCGGAGATCGGCCGCGTCAGGAACAGCCATGGGCTCGGGTCGGTCATGATCGCGCGCACCAGGTTGATCTCGATCTGGTCGCCGAGGATCAGCCCCAGGATCAGCGGCGCCAGCGGAAAGCCGAGCTTGACCAGAACATAGCCGACCACGCCGAACAGCAGCAGCACGTAGACGCTCTGCATGGTGTTGTTGAGCGCGTAGGCGCCGACCACGCAGAGCACCAGCACGACCGGCGCCAGTACCGCCATCCGCACCGAGGTGACGCGCAGCATCAGCGGCATCAGCACGACGCAGATCAGCAGCATGCAGGGATGCGCCAGGATGTAGGCGGCATAGATACCGTAGGCGAGGTCGGGGTTTTGCGAGATGAACAGCGGCCCGGACTGAATGCCGTGGATCGTCATCGCGCCGAGCATGACGGCGGTGACGGCGTCGCCGGGAATGCCGAACGCCATGATCGTCATCAGGGAGCCGCTGACATTGGCGTTGTTGGAGGCTTCCGACGCGATGATGCCCTCGGGGTGGCCCTTGCCGAAACGCTCCGGCGTCTTCGAGAATTTCTTGGCCTGGTCATAGGCCATCACGCTCGAGGCGCTGCCGCCGATCGCGGGCAGGATGCCGATGATCAGGCCCACGATCGTCGACCACGCCAGCAGGAACGGCTGCCTGAAGATTTCCAGGTTGACCTTGAGGTGCGAGAAGCGCTCGAGCTTGACCCCGGCCAGCGATTCCACCGGCTGGCCGCGCGGCCCATTGAGCTTCTCCAGATCGGTCATGATCTGCGCGAAGGCGAAAATGCCGATCAGCACGGGCAGGAACGGAAAGCCGCCGCCGATGAATTCCGAGCCGAAAGTGAAACGCGGCACGCTGCCGATCGGATCGTGGCCGACCACCGTGATCAGCAGCCCGATCGCGGTCGAGAGCAGCCCCTTGAGCAGCGAGGCTTCGGTGAGCCCCGCCACCATCGCCATCGCCAGCACGAACAGCGAGAAATACTCCCACGGCCCGAATTCCAGCGCGATCGCTGCCAGCGGCCCGGTCAGGAACACCAGGAACAGGGCGCCGAGCAGGCCGCCCCAGACCGATGCCCACACCCCGAGCCAGATGGCGCGGCCGGGCTCGCCGTTGCGCGACATCGGAAAGCCGTCGAAGGTAGTTGCGATCGACGCCGGCGAGCCGGGGATGCCGAGCAGGCAGCAGGCGATCAGGCCGCCGGTCGAGCCGCCGACATAGACGCCGGTCATCGCCGCCAGCCCCGCCAGCGGATCGAGCCCGTAGGTGAACGGCAGCACCACGATCACCGTCATGGTGATGGTGACGCCCGGCAGCGAGCCGCCGATCACGCCGATGAAGGTGCCGGCAAACAGCGGCAACAGATATTTCCACTGTGCGATATTGACGAGGCCGTTCGCGAGCAGATCGAGCATCTAGAAGCCCGTCCATGCGCCGCGCGGCAGCAGCACCAGCAGGTATCGCTCGAACACGAAATAGCTCACCAGGGCGGTGCCGACCGCGATCGCAGCGACAACCAGCCATTGCCGCATGGTTCGCGGCCGGCCCAGCGCGGCCTGTAGCGCGCCGACGAACAGGAGCGTGGCGACGCGAAATCCCAGCAGCGGCAGCAGCGCCACATAACCGCCGACGATCGCGAAGGCGATCACGACCAGCCGATAATTTCGCCGTGGCATGTCGCCTGCTTCGACCGTGACCGGCGCCCGCTTCATGAGGTCCTGCAGCACCAGCAGCGCGCTCGCGACCGCCATGAAGGACAGGACAATGGCCGGGTAAAAGCCCGGCCCGACCGGAACAATCGGAAGCGACGGAAGCTGGAACGACTAGACCAGCAGTACCAGGCTGAACGCGAGCAGGACCAGCCCGGCAATTCCGTCGCGGCCGATACTCATTTCTTGATCAGGCCGAGATCGGTCATGATGGCCTTGCTCTCGCCGTCGACCTTGGCGAGGAATTGGGCGTAATCATTGGCATTGAGATACGCCACGCGGGTGCCTTGCAGCTTCATGGCCTGGGCGAATCCCGGCTCCTTGACCGCCTTGGCGCAGGCTTCCTCCAGCTTGGCGCGCACCGGCGCCAGCGTTCCCTTCGGCACCAGCACGCCGCGCACCACTTCGTACACGATGTTCATGCCGAGTTCCTTCAGCGTCGGCACGTCGGGCGCTTCCGGATCGCGCTTCTCGCTGGCGATCGCGATGAAGCGCAGCACGGCGGCCTCGACCTTGCCCTTCTGCGTCAGGTTGGAATCCGTGAGGTTGATGTGGCCGCCGAGCAGCGCGTTCATGCGCGGCGCCAGGCCGTCATAGGACACGAATTTGAATTTGATGCCGGCCGCCTTCTCGATCATGGCCGGGAAGATATGGCTGGTGGAGCCCAGCGTGGCGCCGACCGTGATCTCGCCCGGCCGCTTCTTGGCGTCGTCGGCGAGCTCCTGCCAGTTCTTCCACGGTGTCTTGGCGCTGGCGGTCAGGACCGAGGGCGTCGCCGCGACCAGGCAGATCGGCTCGAAGTCGCTGTATTTGACGTCGCTGATCCCGGCATAGAACGTCAGATGGATATAGTCGTGCACCGCATAGACCGTGTAGCCGTCGGGCGCCGACTTCTGCGCTTCGCGCGCCCCGACGGTGCCGGAGGCGCCGCCGACATTGGCGATGACGACCGGCTGGCCGAGCTGCTTCTGAAATTCGACGGCGAACGGCCGGAAGATGTTGTCGGTATCGCCGCCGGCGGCCCATGGCACGATCATCTTGATGGGGCGGTCGGGATATTGCGCCATCGCGGGCGTGGATAATGCAGTCAGCATACCGGTCAGCACGGCAGCGCCGGCCAACGTCACGAACGTCCTTGCCATCCGTCTTCTCCCCTGTCGTTTTGTCGGGCCATTCAGGCTCTCGACAGGGATGATAACAGCAGGGCCGGGCAGGGGATAGCCCCGCAGCGCAGGCGGATGCCGGCGGGCCGTCACGTCCAGGGGCAGGGCACAGACCCAAAAAACCCGGGGCGTCGGCGACGGGCCGCCTTAGTTCTTGATGAAGGAAAACCGAGCCCGTGAACGGCTTGGGGGACAGTTGATCAGGTGACGCTGAGAAGGATCATTCCGGCCACCGTAACGATGCGTGCGAGGTCGGCCCAACGGCGCTCACCCTCGTAGCGTCCGGCCGACCGCCAGACGCCGACCGTTACGACGAAATTGTAGGGAAGTGAGAGCGCGTAACCGACGACAAGGGCCGCGACAATCTGGTTGTCCATGATCAATACCAGAAACAGGATTGACGTCGTCAGGTTGACCGCAATTCCGCCGGTCACCGCCCATTTCCAGAACGCCTGCGCTAATGGCAGGCCTCCATTCCAAAGGCGCCGCAAGGTGTTCATGTGGACCGACCCGGTACCGGAGGGCAATGCACCGAATCCGAGAATAGAGCGGCGGTCGGCATGATGGTGCGCGGCTCATGTCGAGAGTCCAGATTGAAGGCTAGCTTGGCGTCAGCCTTTGCGCCAGCGTGCGCAACGACAACTGTTCGTAGCTCGTGATCTGTCGTGTGTTTGTAGCTCGTGAAGTGTCGTGTTTTTGGTGCCCGGAACAAAGGGGGCACGATGGGCACGGCATCCATTCACGAGGGTGTACGACGGATGGGGTTTTCGAGTTTGCTGGATCGGACGGAGTCGAAGGAACTGACGCAGGAGGCTGCTGCAGAGCTTCTCGGCATCAACGTACGGACATTTCAACGTTGGGCGGAACGCTATGAGGCGGAAGGCGGCGAAAGTTGCTAGGGCCAGCACGTGACGCGATCATCCCGGAGCACTTGGTTCAAGAGACGATGAGCTGAGCCTGGCCGCTCCCGCCGCCGCTGGTAATAGGGCAGACTCGTTTCCGGTGTGCCTGCCGTTGCCGGCGTTTCGAAGTGGCACATCTTTTCAAGTCAGTTACCGATCCCCGTTGCCCTACGGATACGCCTTTAACGGATGGTTCGCTCTTTTCTGACCATCATTCCGTGTGCGGTGTTGCTACCGCGCCCCAAATCAATCAATCCGGAGAGAAGACGTGAACAATTGGTCAACGAAGATGCTCGTTTCTGGACTGACAGCCATGTTCGTATGCACAGGCGCTGCCATGGCTGCCGATGGCGCGGGCAAGGAAGATGCTATCGCGATGGTCAAGAAGGCCGTCGGCTTCATCAAGGCGCAGGGTGCCGAGAAGGCCTATCCTGAATTCACCGGCAAGGCCGCCGGCTTCGTCGATCGCGATTTGTACGTTGTGGTCTACCAGCTCGACGGCAAGGTGCTGGCCCACGGCTCCAACCCCAAGTTCGTCGGCAAGGACCTGATCGATGCGCAGGACGTCGACGGCAAGCTCTATGTCAAGGAACGGGTCGAAATGGCCGCCAAGCAGCCTTCGTTCTGGCAGGATTACAAGTTCGTCAATCCCGTGAGCAAGAAGGTCGAGCCGAAGCAGATGTACTGCGAGAAGGTCGACAACACGGCAGTGTGTGCGGGCATCTACAAGCTCTGACGCACGACAATCAATATTGCCACAGCGACCGCCGCCTCGAAGGATTGATATGTTCGGCTGGATCAAGAATATCGGACTGTCCTGGAAAGTTCAGCTCGCGCCGTCGTTCCTGATCCTGGTCCTGATAGGCGTCGGCGTCTACGCCTTGCAGGCGCTGCGGGCGAACCAGACCGCGGTCGATGCCTTGGTCGCGGGGCCGATGCGGCAATCGGAACTCGCCAACGAACTCACCACCACGACCTGGATGGCGCACGCCAAGCTGTACCGGCTGGCGGCGACCGCGGCCAATGAAACCGATACCAAAAAAGTCGATGCCATCGCCAAGGAAGCCTACGCTGCCGCCGCGAAGATCACGGAGGCCCTGAAGGCGGTCGAAGCCGCCCAGGGTGAAGCGAAACCGGATGGCAAACCGGATGGTTTGCAAAAGCTGAAGACGGCCGTCGCCGGTTATCTCAAGCAATCGAAAAATGCCATCGAGATGGCCGACGGCGATACCGGCTCGGCGATGATGTTCATCAAGAGCGCGGAACGGAATTTCGCCGATATCGACAAGCTGACCGACGACCTGATCGCGCGAAGCAGCGACAGCAAGGATCGCGAGATTGCCGGTGCCGGGATCAAGCTCGAGCAGCAGCAATTGACGCTGATGGCGGTGCTGCTGTTGGTGGCCTTCGCCGGCATCGTGGTTTCGTTCCTGATCGGCCGCAATATTTCCCGTCCGGTGGTCGCGATGTCGAAGGCAATGCGCGAACTCGCGGTCGGCAATTTCGATGTGCAGCTGCCGGGCCTCGAGCGCCGCGACGAAGTCGGCCAGATGGCCCGCGCGGTCGAGGAATTCAAGGTGCAGGCGATCAGCAAGGCCGAACGCGAGACCGCCGAGCGCGAGGAGAAGAGCCGCGAACTGGCGGTCGCCCGCCGTGCCGAATTGCATAATCTGGCCGAGAGTTTTGAAGCCGCGGTCGGCAGCATCATCGAAAACGTCGGTGCGGCATCAAGCGAACTGGAAAATTCGGCCGTCATCCTGACCAACAGCAGTTCGGCCAGCCAGGATCTCTCGGCGGTGGTCGCGGCGGCCTCGGAGGAAACTTCCGCCAACGTGCAGTCGGTGGCATCGGCCACGGAAGAAATGGCTTCTTCCATCCACGAAATCGGCCGGCAGGTCGCGGATTCCAGCCGGATCGCCACCGAAGCGGTCGAGCAGGCCGGAAAGACCGACGCGCGGATCGCCGAATTGTCGCTGGCCGCGAGCCGCATCGGCGACGTCACCCAACTGATCACCACGATCGCGGCGCAAACCAATCTGCTGGCGCTCAATGCGACTATCGAAGCCGCCCGCGCCGGCGACGCCGGCCGCGGTTTTGCCGTGGTCGCGCAGGAGGTCAAGGCGCTGGCGTCGCAAACCGCCAAGGCCACCAGCGAGATTTCGACCCAGATCGCCGGCATGCAGGCGGCCACCCAGGACTCGGTGGTCGCGATCAAGGAGATCTACGGCACCATCGGGCAGGTCTCCGAGATCGCCTCGGCGATCGCCGCCGCCATCGAACAGCAGGGCGCGGCGACCCAGGAAATCGCCCGTAACGTGCAGCAGGCGGCGGTCGGCTCCACCCAGGTCGCGACCTCGATCGCCGATGTCAACCGCGGCGCCGGCGATACCGGCACGGCTTCCTCGCAGGTGCTGGCGTCGGCGCAGTTGCTGTCCAACGAGAACAAGCGTCTCAAGGCCGAAGTGGTCAAATTCCTCGCCACCGTGCGGGCTGCGTAGCCTCCTGTCAGGTGATAGTCTTCGGAAGCCGTCGCGCATGGCGCTGATGAATTCGGAGGTCTCATGATCTATCGCCACGCCATCGACGCCACCAGTTATGTGTTCGATGATTTGCGCGATCTGCTCGCCAAGGCCACGCCGCCGCGCTCCGGCGACCGCCTCGCGGGGGTCGCGGCCGAAAGTGCTGCGCAAATGATCGCGGCGCGGATCGCGCTGTCCGACGTCCCCCTGAAGCAGTTCCTGCAGGACGCCGTCGTTCCCTATGAAGATGACGAAGTCACCCGCCTGATCCTCGACAGCCACGACGCCGCGGCCTTCGCCGCGATATCCTCGTTGACCACAGGCGCATTCCGCGACTGGCTGCTGTCCGACGCGGCGACACCAGCCGTTCTCGCCAAGCTGGCGCGCGGGATCACACCCGAAATGGCCGCGGCGGTATCAAAACTGATGCGCAACCAGGACCTGATCCTGGTGGCGAAAAAATGCCAGGTTACCTCGGCCTTTCGCAACACTATCGGGCTGCGCGGCCGGATGAGCGTTCGGCTGCAGCCCAATCACCCGTTCGACGACGCCAAAGGCATCACCGCGTCGATCCTCGACGGCCTCCTGCTCGGATCCGGCGACGCCTGCATCGGCATCAACCCGGCCAGCGACGATCCCACCGTGATCGGCGGCCTGCTGCGGCTGCTCGACGAAATCATCATGCGGCTGCAGATCCCGACGCAGGGCTGTGTTCTGACCCATGTGACGACCACGCTCGGGTTGATCGATCGGGGTTTTCCGGTCGATCTGGTGTTTCAGTCGGTCGCGGGCACGCAGGCGGCAAACCGCAGTTTCGGCATCGACCTGGCGCTGTTGCGCCAGGCCCACCAGGCCGGTTTGTCGCTGCGCCGCGGCCATGTCGGCAACAATGTGATGTATTTCGAAACCGGGCAGGGGTCGGCGCTGTCGGCCAATGCCCATCACGGCGTCGACCAGCAGACCCTGGAGGCGCGGGCCTATGCGGTGGCGCGTGCGTTCGATCCGCTGCTGGTCAACAGCGTGGTCGGCTTCATCGGCCCGGAGTATCTCTATGACGGCAAGGAGATCATCCGCGCCGGACTGGAGGACCATTTCTGCGGCAAGCTGCTCGGCCTGCCGCTCGGCGTCGACGTCTGCTACACCAACCATGCCGAGGCCGACCAGGACGACATGGACAATTTGCTGACGCTGCTAGCTGCCGCCGGCGTCACCTTCATCATGGGGGTGCCCGGGGCCGACGATGTCATGCTGAATTACCAATCCACCTCGTTCCATGACGCCCTCTATGTCCGTGATCTGTTCGGCCTGAAGCGGGCGCCGGAATTCGACGACTGGCTGGTGCGCTCCGGGCTGGCCGATGCCGACTTCCGGCTCGCCGGTAATACCGGCCTGCTGCCCGATTTTGCGTCGCGGTTGCTGGCCTGAGGCGTCGTAAGGCCGCCGCCGGGCAGGCATGCAACCATTCGGCCGCTGGCGGGTTGGAAGGGCCCGCCACAATGTTGAAGAATTTGTAGCCCAGCCTTCGGCCGCGTGCTTAACTTGGCCGCCGGCAGGTTTTTACAAGCGTTAGGAAGTTTGATGAGGGCTGAAGGCATCGAAACGGTTCGGCGCATCCTGTGCGTATTCCCGCGCTATACGTCTTCTTTCGGCACTTTCGAATACGCCTACCCGTTGACGGACGGCGTCCAGGCCTTCATGCCGCCGCAGGGGCTGCTGTTGATCGCGGCCTATCTGCCCGAACATTGGCCGGTCCGCTTCATCGACGAGAATATCCGTCCCGCCTCGCAGGAAGACTTCGAATGGGCTGAAGCGGTATTCGTCAGCGGCATGCATATCCAGCGCCAGCAGATGAACGACATCTGCCGCCGCGCCCATGCGTTTGATCTGGCGGTCGCGATCGGCGGGCCGTCGGTGTCGGCCTGCCCGGATTATTATCCCTCGTTCGACTATCTCCATGTCGGCGAACTCGGCGACGCCACCAATGAGTTGCTGGCGCGGCTGGCGCGCGATCCGTCGCGGCCCGAGCAGCAGGTGGTGCTGAAGACCGCCGACCGTATCGCCATGACCGACTTTCCGATTCCGGCCTATGAGCTGGCCGAGGTCAGAAAGTATTTTCTCGGCAGCATCCAGTATTCGAGCGGTTGTCCGTACCAGTGCGAATTCTGCGATATCCCGGGCCTTTACGGCCGCAATCCGCGTCTGAAATCGCCGCAGCAGATCATCGCCGAACTCGACAAATTGCTCGAATGCGGGGTGACCGGCTCGGTGTATTTCGTCGATGACAATTTCATCGGCAACCGCAAGGCGGCGCTCGATCTGTTGCCGCATCTGGCCGAGTGGCAGAAGAAAACCGGCTACGTGATGCGGCTCGCCTGCGAGGCGACGCTCAACATTGCCAAGCGGCCCGAAATCCTCGAGAAGATGCGCGACGCCTTCTTCGTCACCATCTTCTGCGGCATCGAGACTCCCGATCCCGAGGCGCTGAAGGCGATGCACAAGGACCACAACATGATGGTCCCGATCCTCGAAGGCATTCACAGCATCAACAGCTACGGGATGGAGGTCGTCTCCGGCATCATCATGGGACTCGACACCGACAAGCCGGAGACCGCCGACGCATTGCTCGCCTTTGTCGATCAATCCCAAATTCCACTGCTGACGATCAATCTGTTGCAGGCGCTGCCGCAGACGCCGCTATGGGACCGGCTGGAACGCGAGGGACGGCTGATCCATGACGACGGCCGCGATTCCAACGTCGATTTCCGCTTGCCCTACGATCAGGTCATCAGTTCGTGGCGCAAATGCATGGAAGTCGCCTACCAGCCTGAAAAGCTCTATGCGCGCTATCAGTACCAGTGCGATTACACCTATGCCAACCGCATCAAGGTGCCGGTCACGCCGGAACAGAGGAGTTGGGCCAATATCAAGCGCGGCCTGATCATGCTGCGGAACATTTTCTGGAAGATCGGTGTGCTCGGCGATTACCGAAAGGTGTTCTGGAAGTTTGCGTTGGGCCGGCTGCGCCATGGCGACATCGAGGGCCTGATCGGATCGACGATGATCGGGCATCACCTGATCATGTTCGCGCGCGACGCCTCGGGCGGCCAGCAGAATGCCTCGAATTATTCGATCCGGCTGCGCGAGGCTTCGGTCCCTGCCGAGTAATCCGCGATGACTGTACCGGCGCCGCCGTCCCGTTCGCTGCGCGATCTGCAGGACCTTACCCCGGCGCGCGTCGGGCTCGGCCGGACCGGCGCCGGTCTGCCGACCCGGGCGTTGCTCGAATTCACGCTCGATCACGCGCGTGCCCGCGACGCCGTGCATGCCGCCTTCGATGTGCCGGCGCTGGTCGCGGGCCTTGGCGCCCTCGGCCTCGAATCCCCCGAAGTATCCAGCGGTGCGCGCGACCGGCGAGAATATCTGAAGCGTCCGGATTTGGGGCGAAAGCTCGACCAGGCCTCAAGAGATCTGCTGGCGAACCGCCATGCCGGTGCTTGCCAGCTGGCCATCGTGGTCGGCGATGGCCTGTCGCCGGCTGCGGTCAATGCGCATGCGGTAGCGCTGGTCGGCAGCCTGGTGCCGCGGCTGGCGGCAATGCGAATCGACATCGGCTGCGCCGTGGTCGCCTCCGGCGCGCGGGTCGCATTGGGCGATGAGATCGGCGCCATTCTCGGCGCGCGCATGGTCGTGGTGTTGATCGGCGAGCGGCCTGGCCTTTCCGCGCCCGACAGCCTCGGCGCCTATCTGACATTTGCGCCCCGGCCCGACATCACCGACGCCGAGCGCAATTGCGTGTCCAACATCCACGGCGCGGGGCTCGGCTACGAGGAGGCGGCCTTGCGGATTGCCTGGCTGATCCGCGAGGGCCTTGCCCGGGAAGTCACCGGCGTCGCCTTGAAGGACGAGAGCGGCGGTCCGGCACATCTGCAAATCGATACCAATGAAGGCGGGCATGACAAATCCGTGATTTGAAGGCCATTATGGCCTCATCCACACCGATTTGGTGGTGGGCGCGCGCTTGCGAGATGCCGGATAGACCTGCTAAACCTCTCGCGGCTAATTTATCACATGATTTCAACGGCTAGCGCCGACCAGACGTGGCCGATTCAGTCTCCTTCGCGCCCGACGAATTCAAGCTAGACAGACTGAGCCGATGTGAGAACTGGACAGGACATGCTGGAGAGAAACCCGGTCGAAGCTGGCGCGCAGATGCTGGAAAAGCCGCGGCTAAGCATCGCGTTCGGCCTCGAACGCATGGGCCTGATCGCCATGCGCGCGCCGATCCTGTCCTGCATCATCCTGCTCGCGATGGTGATCGGCGCCGTGTTCGGCATCCAGCGCATCAAGATCGACGATTCGCTCAGCCAGTTGTTCCGTTCCGACTCCAGGGAATACCGGCAATACGAGGAAGTCACCAGGCGCTTCCCCTCCACCGAATTCGACGTGCTGGTGGTGGTCGAAGGCAAGACGCTGTTGCAGCGGGATAACCTGGAGAAGATCCGGGACCTGGTCACGGACCTGCAACTGGTCGAGGGCACGCGCGGCCTGATCTCGCTGTTCTCGGCGCGTCAGGCGCCGGCGCCGGGCAAGCTGCCCGCGGCGCTGTTTCCGGCCGACCTGCCGCAGGGCGCCGACTACGACAAGTTCATCGAAACGGTCAAAACCAACGAGATCATCCGCGGCAAGCTCTTGTCGGAAGACGGCACGCTGGCGCTGGTCGTGCTCTCACTGGAGCCGTCGATTGTCGGCAACAACGGATTGAAGAAGACGATCGACGAAATCCGCAAGATCATGGCGACGGATCTCGCCGATACCGGGCTCAGCAAGGAACTGTCGGGCGTCCCGGTCATGCAGCTCGAGATCCGCAACGCAGTCGAGCGCGACGGCCTGATCTACAACGTCGCCGGCATCCTGGCGGGATGCCTGATCGCGATCCTGTTCTTCCGCAAGGTGTCGTTCATGATCGTGGCGGCGTTCCCGCCGCTGCTCGCCATCCTGCTGTCGCTCGGCGCGCTCGGATGGGCCGGATTCAGCCTCAACATGTTCCTCAACGTGATGACGCCGCTGATCATGGTCATCAGTTTCTCCGATTCGATGCAGCTGACATTCGCCGCGCGCGACCGGCTGCTGGCGGGCGAGGACCGTTTCACCGCTTTCCGCAATGCTGTGCTGGTGGTGGGGCCTGCCTGCGTGCTGACCCACGCCACCGCCGGAATCTCCTTCCTGGCGCTGCAGTTCTCGGATTCGGATTTGATCCGCACCTTCGGCGAAGCCGGCCTTGCGGCCACCATCATCGCGTTGATCGCGGTGTTATCGCTGGTTCCGGTGTTCGGCGTGCTACTGGTACGCAACGAACAGGTCTTTGCCGCCAAATTCCAGGCGGCCGATGCCGGCGTCAACGCGCTGCGTACCTTCTGTTACTGGATCGCGGTGCGCATGGTCGGGCGTCCCGGGCTGTTCAGCCTGATCGCGGTGGTATTTGTCGGCGGTCTCGGCGTGATCTACGCCAATCTCGAACCGCGCTACCGGTTGGCCGATCAGGTCCCGGACAAGCAACAGGCCGTGGCGGCCAGCGGCCGGCTCGACGCCAAGTTGACCGGTGCCAACCCGATCGACATCCTGATCGAATTCCCCAAGGGCGCGTCGCTGTATGCGCCGGAGACCTTGCAGACCATTGCGGATGTCCACTCGGTGGTCGAATCCCAGGCCGGCGTCGGCAATGTGTGGTCGCTCGAAACCTTGCGGCGCTGGCTGGCTGAAAAGGCCGGCAATTCAGACGTCGCGACCCTGAGGGAATATGTCAGCGTGATCCCGGAGCACCTGGTCCGGCGCTTCATCTCCGCGGATCAGGATGCGGTGGTGGTCTCGGGCAGGGTGCCGGACCTCGATTCGAGCGCCATCCTGCCGGTGGTAGACAAGCTCGACGCCGCCCTGAACGGCGTCCGCAAAAAACACCCGGGCTTCGAGATTGCCGTTACCGGCCTGTCGGCGATCGCGGCGCGCAACAGCGCCAGCATGATCGAAAAGCTCAATCACGGACTGACTATCGAATTCGCGCTCGTCGCCGTGTTCATCGGGCTGGCATTCCGCTCATGGGTCGTGATGTTCGCCTCCATCCTCCCCGGCATCTTTCCGGTGGTGCTTTCGGGCACGGTGCTATGGATGCTCGGCGAGGGGCTGCAATTCGCCAGCGTGGTGGCGCTGACGGTGTCGTTCGGTCTCGGCCTCAGCGCGACCATCCACTTCCTCAACCGCTTGCGGATGGAGACTACGCCGGGCATCGACCCCGCGCTGGCCGTCGAGCGCGCGACCGTGCTGGTCGGTCCGGCGCTGATCCTGACCACGGTGGTGCTGGCCTGCGGACTTGTCGTGACGGTTTTTTCCGACCTGCCGTCGCTGCGCCTGTTCGGCTGGCTCAGCGCGTTTGCGATGGTCGCGGCCCTGGTCGCGGATCTCTTCATCCTGCGGCCGACAGCGATGTGGCTGATCAACGTATCGCAGCGGATTCGGGGGACTCGATAGTCTTTCGAGACAAACGAAAAGGGCCCGGTTCTGATGCAATCAGAAACGAGCCCTGGACCGAAAGCAGCCGGTGGAGTGACCGGCTGCTGAAAGTGCGGGCGTCAGCCGCCCTTCGACATCGTGATGGTCACGCCCCTTATTTCGCCCTTGGAGCTGATCTGCACGGTCTGCTTGTTGCCGGTGGTCCGCAACGTCAGGTTGGCGGCAAATCCTGAAGCTTCCACGAACACGTCGATCTGGCCACCGCCCGCCGTGCCCTGCAGATTGCCGAAAATATTGCGGCTCTTTTCGCTCCAGTTGCCGGAAATGCGCTCGCCATTGCTCGTAACATCGCTGCTCAGAACGAATTTGTAGCTGTCGCTGGCGCAGTTGAGGTTTTGCTTCAGACCGAGCCCGTTGCCGTTGACCTTGTAGTTGGCCTTGCATCGGATGCGCTCGACCGTGCCATCGGAGAGCGCAACCGTCCCGTTGCCGCCCCATGACCCCTCGAAACCGGCAAAGGGCCCCGATTGGGCATGACCTGCTGACACCGACAACATCAGTGCGGCGCCGACGCCAGCAGCCTTGATCGCTTGTCCAAACAAGCCGGATCCAAACAACTTCATCGCGAGTTTTCCCATTTAAAGTGACGCTCTGATACCAGAACCGTCGCGCCGCATCGAAGATTTAGTGTCGCCGCAGTGTGTTAGGTTCAAATGACATGTCCGGCGGCCGCCTGCCGCCACGGCGATTGCCCGTCCCCCTGGACCGGAAGTCAGCAAATTTACAAGCCGGATAACGCCGGCGCACTGCATTTTCCGATCCGGCGAAATCAAAACGCCGATGATGTCGCCAAGATTCGCATTGTTCCATTTAGCTATCCTCGGGGGCTTCCTGCAACCGTCCATGGCAAAAAAGATAGGCAATAAATGTGTCATATATATCAAACGGTTATATTCGCGAATTGGTTCCAGCAATTTGGAATCGGGCCGCTGCAAATTTGGCCGCAATTACCAGTGCTTCTGGTCGCTCGCGGTCCGCTGCGCCCGCAATCCGCTCCCTCCGGGCCTTGTGCCGGATTTCCCATTTCCACGATGAAGGAAGATGATGCGTAAATTTCTCTTTGCACTCACACTGTTGTCGGTATCGGTTCCGGCCGCCGCCATCGCCCAGCAGCAGCGCAGCGGCACGGCGGAAGAGCAGGCGGCCTGTTCGCGCGACGTTCAGCGCTTCTGCCGTCCGGTCATCGATCAGGGCGACTTCACCATTCTGGCCTGCCTCCAGCAGAACCGTCCCAAGATCACCAAGGCCTGCGACCAGGTACTGAAAAGCCACGGCCAGTAAGACGGCCCGCAGCGGCGGCAATCGCCGCCGCAAACGCTGGCGGGGCCTCGTTCGGACGCGGTCTGAATGTGCGGGAAACCGCAGATAGCATTGGTTTTGGCATCGTATTCCCCTATATGGGGTCCGCGATCGATACGCATGAGCCGGCCCCGCTGGCGGGTGCGTCGTAACCATGCCCAGATGAATGTAGCCAGTTCCTGATGACTATTGCGAGCGAACTGCGATCCGGCAAGACTCACCGCGACGAGAACTTTCCGGTGGCGTCCTGGATCATTCACCCGAAACACCGGGCGCTGATCCTCGCGTTCTACAATTTCGTGCGAACCGCCGACGACATCGCCGATCATGCCACGCTCGGCGCGCCGGAGAAGCTCGCGCTTCTCGATCTGCTTGAATCCGAATTGCTCGGCAAGGGCGATACCCAGCCCGAGGCCGTCAATCTGCGCCGCGCGCTGGCGGAGCGTTCGATGCCGCCGCGCCACGCGCTCGACGTCCTGATCGCCTTCCGGATGGACGTCACCAAGCTTCGCTATGAAAACTGGGACGAAGTGATTCACTACTGCCGATACTCAGCGATGCCGGTCGGGCGCTTCATGCTCGATGTCCATGGCGAAAGCACCTCGACCTGGGCGGCGTCGGACGCGCTCTGCGCGGGGCTGCAAATCAACAACCACCTGCAGGACTGCGGCAAGGATTTTCGCGATCTCAACCGGGTCTATCTACCGCGCGATGCGCTCGCCTCCGCCGGCGCTTCCGTCGAAGAGCTCGGACAGGCGCGGTCATCGCCGGCCCTGCTGCGATGCCTGCATGCGCTCGCGTTGCGCACCGAGGCGCTGCTCGATGAAAGCAAATCCCTAGGTGCCGAAGTCAGGGATTTTCGGCTGGGGTGCGAAATCTCCGTGATCCAGGCTTTCGCCGACAAGATCGTCGGATTGCTGAAGGTGCGCGATCCCCTCAGCGAGAGGGTGCATCTCGGTGCGGTCGAATTGCTCACCCATAGCCTCGGCGGGATCGCCGGCGAGATTGGCCGCCGCGCGGTGGGACGGCGTCCCGTCTCCAAACCGGCGGCCGGCGCATGACGCTGGAGGCGGCGGCAGCCAATGCGAGTGACGGGACATCGGCGTCCGGCAGTTCGTTCTACGCGGCGATGCGCATTCTGCCGCGCGAGCAGCGCGAGGCCATGTTCCAGATCTATGATTTCTGCCGACAGGTCGACGATATCGCGGATTCCGACGGCCCGCGAGATGCGCGGCTGGCCGAACTGCAGCAGTGGCGCAACGATATCGACGCGCTCTATCAGGGCCATCCGCCGGCGCGCTTGCGCGGCTATGTGGTGTCGGTTCAGCGATTTGGGCTCAAGCGCGAGGATTTCCTGGCCATCGTCGACGGCATGGAGATGGACGTGCCGCAGGACATCCGGGCGCCGGACCTGGCCACGCTCGATTTGTATTGCGACCGCGTCGCCAGCGCGGTCGGGCGGTTGTCGGTGCGGGTGTTCGGGCTCGCCGAGGCCGACGGCATCCTGCTGGCGCATCATCTTGGCCGAGCGCTGCAGTTGACCAACATCCTGCGCGATATCGACGAAGACGCCGGCCTCGGCCGGCTCTATCTGCCGCTCGAGGGACTGCTGCACGCCGGCATCACCTCGACCGATCCGGCCAGGGTCACGCTCGAACCGGCGCTGCCGAAAGTATGCGTGCCGCTGGTGGCGCGCGCGCGGACGCATTTCGAGAAGGCCGACGAGATCATGCGCCGCAATCCGCGGCGGGTGGTGCGCGCGCCCCGAATCATGTCGAAATATTATCGCGCGATTCTGGAGCTGCTTGTTGTCAGGGGGTTCGCCGCGCCGCGCGCGCCGGTCCGCCTCAACAAGATGGCCCGCCTCCTCATCCTCCTTCGTTACGCGTTCATCTGATGCAAAACACCGTCCATATCATCGGCGCTGGAATCTCGGGCCTGTCGGCCGCCGTGCGGCTGATGAACGCCAATTACCGGGTGCACCTCCACGAGGCCACGCAGCAGGCCGGCGGCCGCTGCCGTTCCTATTTCGATGCGGCGACCAACCTCATGATCGACAATGGCAACCATTTGTTGCTCTCGGGCAACCGGGCCGCGGTCGAATATGCAAGGTCGATCGGCACCGAGGCGGGGCTGGTCGGGCCGAAGCGCGCGCAATTCCCGTTCGTCGATCTCGCGACCGGGCAGCGCTGGCAGCTCGATCTCGGCGAGAGCCGGCTGCCGCTGTGGATCTTCGACGAGGCCCGCCGCGTCCCCGACACCGGCGTGCTCGATTATTTGGCATTGATGCCGCTGATCTGGTCAGCGCAGAGCAAACTGGTCGGCGACGCGATCCCGTGCGAGGGAACACTGTATCAGCGGCTGGTGCAGCCGCTGCTGCTGGCGGCGCTCAACGTCGATCCGCCGGAGGGGTCCGCGGGGCTCGCCGGCGCGGTGGTGCGCGAAACGCTGCTGGCGGGAGGACAAGCCTGCCGGCCACTGATCGCGCGCGACGGCCTCAGCGCGGTGCTGGTCGAGCCAGCGATCAAGCTGTTGCAGGACAAGGGCGCCAGCATCTCGTTCGGACATGAGCTGCGCGAATTCGTCGTCGCGGCGGGCCGCCTCGGTGAACTGAAATTCGGCGACGACAGCGTTGCGGTCCAGCCCGGCGACGCCGTCGTGTTGGCGGTTCCGCCACGCCCGGCCGCCGCCATGCTGCCGGGCCTGAAAACCCCCACCAAATACCGCGCCATCGTCAATGCGCATTTCCGCTTCGATCCGCCGAAGGGGCAGCCCGCCATCCTCGGTGTGGTCGGCGGACTGGTGGAGTGGCTGTTCGCGTTTCCGCAGCGCCTGTCCGTCACCATCAGCAACGCCGACCGCCTGGTGGATATGCCGCGCGAGGAACTGGCGCAGGCGATCTGGCGGGATATCTGCAAGGCGGCTGGCGTCGAGGGCGAACTGCCGCCGTGGCAGATCGTACGCGAGCGCCGCGCCACCTTCGAGGCCACGCCGGAGCAGAACGCGCAGCGGCCGGGCCCTGTGACGGCCTACAAAAACCTGTTTCTTGCCGGCGACTGGACTGATACGGGGTTGCCGGCCACCATCGAGGGATCGGTACGGTCGGGCAACCGCGCCGCCGATCTCGTTCTCGCCATGCGCAAGGCCTGATCGAAGAGTTGACCGGGGACGGCATTACCTCAGGTTTCCGGTGAGACCGGGCAGGGCAATATTGAGGTCGAGCAACATGCATTCCGGCAACAAATCAGTTGGCAATGAAAGCGGTGGCGCCCTGGAGGCGAGCATCGCGTCGGCGACGCAGGGGTTGCTCGGCTACCGGCAGCCGGACGGACATCTGGTGTTCGAACTGGAAGCCGATTGCACCATCCCCTCGGAATATGTGCTGCTCCGCCACTATCTCGGCGAGCCCGTCGATCGCGACCTCGAGGGCAAGATCGCCAACTACCTGCGCCGGATCCAGGGCGCCCATGGTGGCTGGGCGCTGGTGCATGACGGCGCCTTCGAAATGAGCGCCAGCGTGAAGGCCTACTTCGCGCTGAAGATGATCGGCGATTCCACCGATGCCCCGCATATGGTGCGGGCGCGCGAGGCGATCCGCTCGCGTGGCGGCGCCATCCACAGCAACGTCTTCACGCGCTTCATGCTGTCGATGTTCGGGGTGCTGACCTGGCGCAGCGTGCCGGTATTACCGATCGAGATCATGCTGCTGCCGATGTGGTCGCCGTTCCACCTCAACAAGATTTCCTATTGGGCGCGGACCACCATCGTGCCGCTGATGGTGCTGGCGGCGCTGAAGCCGCGTGCCAAGAACGTCAGCGGCATCGGCATCGACGAATTGTTCCTGCAGCCGCCGCATTCGATCGGGATGACCGCCAAGGCACCGCATCAGAGCGCGGGCTGGTTCTATCTGTTCCGCGGCATCGACGGCATCCTGCGGACGATCGAGCCGCTGTTTCCTAGGAAGTTGCGCGCCCGCGCGATCGATGCCGCCGTCGCCTTCATCGAAGAACGGCTGAACGGCGAGGATGGCCTCGGCGCGATCTATCCGCCGATGGCCAACACCGTGATGATGTACGAGGTGCTGGGCAAGGGCGCGGACTATCCGCCGCGCGCCATCACCCGTAGAGGCATCGACAGGCTTCTCGTGATCGGCGAGCACGAGGCCTATTGCCAGCCCTGCGTCTCGCCGGTGTGGGACACCGCGCTGAGCTGTCATGCCCTGATCGAAGCCGGCAGCGACGCGGCGCTGGCGCCGGCCAAACACGGTCTGGACTGGCTGAAGCCGAGGCAGGTGCTGGACGTCCAGGGCGACTGGGCCGTGAAGCGGCCCGACGTTCGCCCCGGCGGCTGGGCGTTCCAGTACAACAATGACTACTATCCCGACCTCGACGATACTGCGGTCGTGGTGATGGCGATGGACCGCGCCCGGCGCGCCAGCCACGATCCGGAATATGATGTTGCGATCAATCGCGGCCGCGAATGGATCGAGGGCATGCAAAGCCGCGACGGCGGCTGGGCCGCCTTCGACGTCAACAATCTAGAATATTATCTCAACAACATCCCGTTTTCCGATCATGGTGCGCTGCTCGATCCGCCGACCGAGGACGTCACCGCCCGCTGCGTCTCGATGCTGGCTCAGCTCGGCGAGACCGCGCAAACCAGCAAGGTGGTCGCTGACGGCGTCGACTACTTGCGCCGGACCCAGCTGGTGGAGGGATCGTGGTATGGCCGCTGGGGGCTGAACTATATCTACGGCACCTGGTCGGTGCTGTGCGCGCTGAATGCCGCCGGCGTCGACCACCAGGACCCCGCGATGCGCAAGGCGGCTAACTGGCTGCTGTCGATCCAGAATGCCGACGGCGGCTGGGGCGAGGATGCCGTCAGCTACCGACTCGATTATAAGGGATTCGAGGGTGCCCCCAGCACCGCCTCGCAAACGGCATGGGCCTTGCTTGGTCTCATGGCAGCGGGCGAGGTCGAACATCCGGCGGTCGCGCGTGGCGTGGAGTACCTAATAGGCACACAGACCGAAAAAGGGTTGTGGGATGAGCAACGCTACACGGCAACAGGCTTTCCTCGGGTGTTTTATCTGCGCTATCATGGATATCCGAAGTTCTTCCCGCTCTGGGCGTTGGCGCGGTACCGGAATTTGCGGAACACCAACAGCAAGGTGGTAGGGGTCGGGATGTGATTTTGGGGGCGGGGGACGACGCGTCCGTGGGCAATCCAATTGATCCGCGGCCGGTACTGATTGTGACTGGATTGGTGCAGGAGGCCCGCATCGCGGCCGGGCCCGGGATGACCGTCATCTGCAGTAGTAGCGATCCCAAGCAATTGCGGGCGCTGCTGACTGTTTTCGACCCATCGACGATCAGGGGCGTGATCAGCTTCGGGGTCGCCGGCGGATTGGACCCGAGCCTGAAATCAGGTGACGTCGTGGTGGCCACCGAGGTGCTGGCCGGCGACACCCGCTGGCTGGCCGGTCTGGCGCTCAACGAGGAACTGATCTCCAGCGTTGCCCTTGGGCGCCGCCGCGTGGTCAGGGGCGGTCTTGCCGGGGTCGAACGGGTGGTTGCCGCGCAGGCCTGCAAAGCCGCGCTGCGCTCGGAGACGGGTGCTGCCGCCGTCGACATGGAAAGCCATATCGCAGCTGCCTACGCGACCGGGGCCGGTTTGCCCTTCGCGGCCCTGCGCGTGATCAGCGATCCCGCCAGCCGGGCCTTGCCGGCGCTGGCGATGGCCGCGATCAAGCCGAACGGCGATATCGATTTGCGCAAGGTGCTGAGCGGCGTGGCCCGCAACCCGCTGACGCTGCGCGCGCTGGTCTACACCGGGTTCGATTTCAACCGCGCACTGAAAAGCCTGCGCGACACCAGGGGCTTCCTGCTCCGCGGCGAGCGCCTCGTCGCGGCGGAGCTCTGAATACCGAATCTTTGACGAAAAACGAAAACGGGGCGCGATCGGCATCGCGCCCCGTCTTGTTGTTTGACGTGCCCTGATCAGGCGGCGGTTGAAGCCTTCTGCTGCGCCTTGGCGGCAGCCGCGGCGGCCTCGTCGCGGCGGATATCCGACAGGCGCTTCTGCACTTCAGCCGAGAAGATGTACTGTGCCGGACGCTGGTGATCGAGACTGATCTCGGGCGCCATCGGACCCGTGGTCCTGATGCCGCGCAGCGACACCCACATCGCCTTCAGCGGATTGGCCAGCGCCGCGTTCGCCGCGGTCGGCTCGTAGCCGCAATGCGCCATGCAGTCGGCGCACTTCTCGTATTTGCCGGTGCCGTAGGTGTCCCAGTCCGTGGTGTCCATCAGTTCCTTGAAGGTCTGGGTGTAGCCCTCGCCGAGCAAATAGCACGGCTTCTGCCAGCCGAAAATGTTGCGCGCCGGCATGCCCCAGGGGGTGCACTCGTATTCCTGATTGCCGGCAAGGAAATCCAGGAACAGGCCGGAATGCATGAAATTCCACTTCTTGCCCTTGCCGAGCGCGAACACGTCGCGGAACAGCTTCTTGGTCTTGGTGCGGTTGAGGAAGTGCTCCTGGTCGGGCGCGCGTTCATAGGCATAGCCGGGCGACATCGAGACGCCGACCCCGAGCTCAGTGGTGAAGTCGAGGAACTTGGCGATATCTTCCGCGGCATGGCCGTCGAAGATGGTGGCATTGACGTTGACGGCGAAGCCCTTGGCCTTGGCGGCCTTGATCGCCGAGACCGCGCGATCGAACACGCCCTTCTGCGACACCGCCTTGTCGTGGTGGTCCTTCAGGCCGTCGAGATGCACCGAGAAGAACAGATAGGGTGACGGCTCGAACAGATCGAGCTTCTTTTCCAGCAGCAGCGCGTTGGTGCACAGCGACACGAATTTCTTGCGCGCCACCAGGCCGCGGACGATCTCGCCGATTTCCTTGTGGATCAGCGGCTCGCCGCCGGGAATCGCCACCATCGGCGCGCCGCATTCGTCGGCGGCATCCCAGCATTCCTGCGCCGACATGCGGCGGTTGAGGATCGCGTCGGGATAGTCGATCTTGCCGCAGCCGACGCAGGCGAGGTTGCAGCGAAACAACGGTTCGAGCATCAGCACCAGCGGATAGCGTTTTCGGCCAAGCAGCTTCTGCTTCATCATGTAGCCGCCGATACGCAACTCTTTGAAGAACGGTATTGCCATTACAGGTTTTCTTTCTGGACTTTGGTAGCGAAAGCAGATCAGCCCGCAGTCAGTTCGGCCGGAAGCCGGAATTCGATATTTTCTTCCCGGCCCGGCAGCACCGAAACCTTGACCGGTCCGATCCGCCGCAGGGCCTCGATCACGTCATCGACCAGAACTTCGGGTGCCGAGGCGCCGGCGGTAATGCCGACGGCCCTGGCATCTTTCAGCCATTCCGGGTTCAGCTCGCTGCCGTCGGCAATGAGATAACTCGCGACCCCGACCTCGGTGCCGATTTCACGCAGCCTGTTTGAGTTGGAACTGTTGGTGGCCCCCACCACCAGGATGACATCCACGAGCTTGCTCAGGTCCCTTACCGCAGATTGGCGGTTCTGTGTCGCATAGCAGATATCCCGGATGTCAGGGCCTTGAATATCGGTAAATCGGGCCTGAAGGGCGGAAATTATGTCTTTTGTGTCGTCCACGCTGAGCGTGGTCTGGGTGATATAGGCCACCGGGGTGTCGGCCGGCAGCGTCAGCGAACCGACGTCGTCGACGTTCTGGACCAGCGTGACCGGGCCTGGAACCTGGCCCATGGTTCCCTCGACCTCGGGATGGCCGGCATGGCCGATCAGGATCAGCGCCCGCCCTTTCGACATGTAGCGCTTGCCCTGGTTGTGGACCTTGGTGACGAGGGGGCAGGTGGCGTTGAGCACCGGCAGGCCGCGGACCGCGGCTTCCTCCTCGACGCTCCTGGCCACGCCATGGGCGCTGAAGACGGTGACCGCCAGCGGCGGTACTTCCGACAGATCCTCGACGAAGATGGCGCCCTTGTTCTTCAGGCTTTCGACCACGTATTTATTGTGGACGATCTCGTGCCGGACATAGACCGGCGGGCCGTATTTCTGCAGCGCGCGCTCGACGATCTCGATCGCGCGGACGACGCCCGCGCAAAAGCCTCGCGGCTGTGCCAGATAAACTTCCATGGGATGCCCGTTACGCAGTTGCACCAAAATCACTCTCCAGGTCCGGCCCTCCGGATCTGCAATATCCACACCATGCCGGTTGGCCGTGTGCTTCCATCCAAGCCTATGGAGGAACAGGGCTTTGTGGCAAAAAACGGTGGATTAGAAAAGCCGTCCCGCAACACGATCGCATAATGGCGTTAAGTCGATAGGTAATATAATACAGTTGCGCTCAAGCCGCGGCGGATGACCCTGTCCCCCTCACTCGTTCGTCACTTTACCGCCCTATGAAGCGGACTATATCAGCCCGGCAGCGCAGTTCGCCCAATCTTGCGCCATTTGGTCGTGCATCCAACTAAAAGCCCTGAGAAACAACATTAGATCGGCCTGCGGAACTCCGATAGACAGCGGGCGTTTCCGGCGAGCGGATATCATCAGAAAGAATAGATGTGCTGACAAGTATTGTCGTCTCGATCGTTAAGGCCTGCACGCGTTTTGCCGTCCCAACTGTCCTGATCGCTCTCGTCCTCGCGATTGCGTCGGGCTTCTATGCGGCCCGGAACTTCGCCATCAATACCGACATCAACACCCTGATTTCGCCCGACCTGGACTGGCGCAAGCGCGACAATCAGTTCGGCGCGGCGTTCGATCGGGACCGAACCATCCTGGCCGTCATCGAGGCGCCGACGCCTGAACTCACCAGCACGGCAAGTGCCGGGCTGGCGAAGAAGCTGGCGGGCGACAGCAAGAATTTCGAATCGATTCAGCCGCTCGGCTCCGGAGAGTTTTTCGAGAAGAACGGGCTGTTGTTCCTTCCGGCGGATGAAGTCGGCAAGCTGACCAGCCAGTTCACTTCCGCCGCCCCCCTGATCGAGATCATGGCGGGCGATCCCAGCATTCGCGGCCTGACCGGTGCGCTGGAAACCGGCCTTGCCGGCATCAAGCGCGGGCAGGTCAGGCTCGACAGCACCGAACGGCCCTTCAACCTGATCGCCCAGACGGTCGAGACCGCGCTGAACAAGGGCAGTGCGACCTTCTCGTGGCGCGAACTCACGAGCGACAAGCCGCTCACCGACTCGGACAAGCGCGCCTTCATCGAATTCAAGCCGATCCTCGATTTCAACGCGCTTGAACCCGGCAAGGCCGCGACCGACGCGATCCGGCAGGCGGCCACCGACCTCAATTTCGCGGACGAGTATGGCGCCCGGGTCAGGCTGACCGGCCCGGTCCCGATCGCCAACGAGGAGTTCGCAACCGTTCAGGACGGCGCCATCGTCAACGGCGTCGGCACCGTGCTGGTCGTGCTTCTGATTCTCTGGATGGCGCTGCATTCGTCGAAAATCATCTTCGCCGTGTTCGTCAATCTGTTCATCGGACTTGCGATCACTACCGCGGCGGGCCTGATCATGGTGGGCTCGCTGAACCTGCTCTCGATCGCGTTCGCCGTGCTGTTCGTCGGGCTCGGCGTCGATTTCGGCATCCAGTACAGCGTCCGCTACCGCTCCGAGCGTTTCAAGAACGACGACCTGGCGCAGGCGCTGGCGACGGCGGCGGAACGCTCCGCGGTCCCGCTCTCGCTCGCGGCGATGGCGACGGCGGCCGGATTCCTCTGCTTCCTGCCGACCGACTACAAGGGCATCTCGGAACTCGGCAAGATCGCCGGCGCCGGCATGCTGATTGCGTTCCTGACCAGCATCACGGTGCTGCCGGCATTGCTCAAGATGCTCAACCCGCCCGGTGAGAAGGAGCCGGTCGGTTACGCATTCCTGGCGCCGCTCGACGTGTTCCTGGAGAAGCACCGCATCATCATCATCGTCGGCACGCTGGCCCTCGTGGTGGCCGGCCTGCCGTTGCTGTATTTCCTCAAGTTCGACTTCAACCCGATCAATCTGCGCAACTCGGAGGTCGAATCGATCGCGACCTTCCTCGATCTGCGCAAGGATCCCAACACCGGCGCCAACGCCGTCAACGTGATGACGAATTCGGAAGCCGACGCCAGGAAGATCGAAGCCCGGCTGGAAAAGCTTCCTGAAGTGCTCCGCGTGATGTCGCTGGACAGTTTCGTGCCGGAGGATCAGCCCGCGAAGCTGAAGCTGATCGCGCAGGGGGCGAAAGTCCTGCTTCCTGTGCTCAACCCCGATTCGGTCGATGCCGCGCCTTCCGACGAAGAGAACGTCGCGTCCCTGCAGGGATCGGTGGAGGCCCTGCGCAAGGTCGCCGGCGACGGCAAGGGCCCGGGCGCGGTGGCATCGCGGCGGCTGGCCGACGCGCTGTCGAAGCTCGCCGAATCGAACGAGGCGATGCGCAACAAGGTTCAGGCGATTTTCGTCACGCCGCTGAAGGTCACGCTCGACCAGCTCAGGAATTCGATGCAGGCGCAGCCGGTCAGCCTGAAAACCCTGCCGGCCGATTTGGTGGCCGGCTGGAAGACCAAGGGCGGTCTGATCCGCGTCGAGGCGTTGCCGCGCGGCGATCCCAACGACAACGAAACGCTGCGCAACTTTGCCAATGCGGTGCTGGCAGCCGAGCCGAATGCGATCGGCGGACCGGTATCGATTCTGAAATCGGGCGAAACCATCGTGCGGGCGTTCATTTACGCCGGCATCGGGGCGCTGGTCGTGATCAGCCTGCTGCTTTGGCTGGCCTTGCGGCACATCACCGACGTGCTGAATACCATGGTGCCGCTATTGGTGGCGGGAGCAGTGACGCTGGAAGTCTGCGTGCTGATCGGGTTGCCGCTCAACTTCGCCAACATTGTCGCACTGCCGCTGCTGCTCGGCGTCGGCGTCGCGTTCAAGATCTACTACGTTACGGCCTGGCGGTCGGGCCGCACCAATCTGTTGCAGACCAGCCTGACGCGCGCAATCTTCTTCAGCGCGCTGACGACAGCCACGGCGTTCGGGAGCCTGTGGCTCTCGAGTCATCCGGGAACGGCCAGCATGGGCAAGCTGCTGGCGATCTCGTTCGTCATCACGCTGGCGGCGGTGCTGCTGTTCCAGCCGGCGCTAATGGGCAAACCGCGCGATGTCGGGGAGTAGGCAGATATCGCCGATGTCGCCGGGCTGGCCGGCTGCCTGCTTCTGACCGGCTTTGGGGGCCGGGCCGACGGCGCCGGTGGTCTTCGGCGCGGCGGCTGGCACCGGCTGCACGGCCGTCCTCGCCGGCGCTCCCGTACCCTTCGGCGCGCCCTTGGCCATGCTGTTGGTGGGGCTCGAGGGAATCGGGCCCGAGACGCGGGTCCAGGTCTCGCCGCCGCACAGGAAGCCCAGCACGCAGCCTTGAATTTCCATTTGATCGGCGCCGACCGGCTTGATCGTCGTGGCGTACATCTGGCCGTCCTTGGCGTTGTAGACCTGGCCTTCCCATTGATCGACGGCAGGCTTCTTCTTCATGGCGATCAGGATCGGCATCGCCAGGGTCGGCCTGCTCTGTTTCGAGACATCGGGATTGTTGATGTCGCGGCCGCCCGGGGTCTTCTCCCAGGCCACCGCACCCCACATGTGGCCATTGCATTCGGCAACCCGGATGTTGGCGACGCCGTCGGCCACCCGCCAGTCGCCGGTCGGATCCGCGGCCATGGCGCATGCAATGCCGGCAACTAATACAACAGCGGAAAATGCAACGGTACGCATGATGTTTCCTTGGCAGTGCAACATGGTTCCAACCTGTGACTAGTGGATGATTCGAGCGGGGTCAAAACGCCGCAAGGGGTGTTTTCAGTTGACGAAATGCCTGTCAACCGACGTATGTAGCGCATGATATATCCGAATCTTGACGTTTCCGAGATGTTTGTGGAGCGCGAGGCGCAGCGCAGTTCCATGCATACGCGCCATCTCAATGAGCAACTGGTACGGGTTCTCAAGACCATCGGCTATGACGTCGGTTTTCAGAAGGGGCAGGGCCAGTATCTGTTCGATCGCGACGGCGCGCGCTATCTCGATCTACTGAGCGGATTTGGCGTTTTTGCGATTGGCCGCAATCACCCGGTGCTGCGCCAGGCCCTGAAGAGCGTGCTCGACGCCGAGCTGCCGAATCTCGTGCAACTCGACGTTTCCACGCTGGCCGGTGTGCTGGCCGAACGCCTGCTCAAGCATGTCCCTTACCTGGACAAGGTGTTCTTTGCCAATTCCGGCGCCGAATGTGTCGAGGCCGCGATCAAGTTTGCACGCGGCGCCACCGGCCGGCCCGGCATCGTGTACTGCGCGCATGCCTTCCACGGCCTGTCCTATGGCGCGTTGTCGCTGACCGACGATCCGAATTTCCGCGCCGGGTTCGAGCCGCTGCTGCCCGGCTGCACCTCGATTCCCTTCGACGATCTCGCCGCCCTCGAACAGGCGCTGTCGTCGCGCCAGGTTGCGGCCTTCATCGTCGAGCCGATCCAGGGCAAGGGCGTCAACATCCCCGGCGATGACTTCCTGCCGGGCGCGGCCGCGCTGTGCCGCAAATACGGCACGCTGTTCATCGCCGATGAAATCCAGACCGGCATCGGCCGCACCGGAAAATTCCTCGCGGTCGAGCACTGGAATGTCGAACCCGACATGGTGCTGCTGGCGAAGGCGCTGTCGGGCGGCCACGTTCCGATCGGCGCGCTGCTGACGCGCAAGAGCATCTTCGACAAGATCTTCAATCAGATGGATCGCGCCGTCGTGCACGGCTCGACCTTTGCGAAGAACGATCTGGCGATGGCGGCCGGCATCGCGACGCTCGAAGTGATGGAGCACGAAAAACTGGTCGAGCAGTCGGCGCGGCGCGGCGCCGAAATCAAGCTGGCGCTGACCGCCATGGTCCCGGGTTACGAATTGCTGAAGGAAGTCCGCGGCAAGGGACTGATGATCGGCGTCGAGTTCGGCCCGCCGAAATCCCTCAAGCTGAAGGCTTCGTGGAATCTGCTGGAGAGCGCCAACAAGGGCCTGTTCTGTCAGCTCATCACCGTGCCGCTGTTCAAGGAACACAAGATCCTCACGCAAGTCTCCGGCCATGGCAGCCACACCATCAAGCTGTTGCCGCCGCTGACGATCACGGAAGATGACTGCAAGTGGATCGAGACCGCGTTCGATTCCGTCATCGCCGCCAGCCACAAGGTCCCCGGCGCGATCTGGTCGCTCGGCAAGACGCTGGTCGACAACGCGGTGCGGAAATCGGCGTAGGCGTGCCACACCGCGAGGCAGGAGGTTGGCATGCCTCTTTGAAGCCGCAAATTCGGAAAATGATCCATTGATGAAACGGGCTGGTCCCGTCGATCGGGGGACTCATGAGCAACATCACAGGTGGATGTCACTGTGGCGCCATCCGCTATCAGGTGGAAGGCGAACCCATCGTTCACGCGCTGTGCCACTGTACGGATTGCCGGCGTCACGCCGGCGCGCCGATGGTGGGCTGGACGATGTATGCCGAGGATGCGGTCAAGGTGACGCAGGGGCGGCCGAAAATCTACGAATCCTCGGAACATGGCCGGCGGCAGTTTTGCGCCGACTGCGGCACGGGCCTTTTCTACACCAACGCGAATGTGCTGCCAGGACTCATCGATATTCAGAGCGGGACCTACGACGATCCCGATGCCGTTCCGGCCGTGGTGCATATTCAGGTCGCCGAGCGGCTTCGCTGGATGAAGGGCGCGCACGAACTGCCCACCTTCGACCGCTATCCGCCTCAGGCCGGCTGACTACCCTTCGCGGACGTCGCTCGATCGGGTACGCCCGCGGCCTCGGCGATCAGCCGGTAGGAATGCAGCCGCGCCTCGTGATCGAACACGTCGGACACGATCATCAACTCGTCGGCACCGGTCTCGCGGACGAGCGCGTCGATGCCGGCGCGGACGCTATCGGGCGTGCCTATAATGCTGCGGGCGAGCATCTGCATGGCCTGGGCTTTTTCCATCGGAGACCAGTAGCTTTCGATGTCGTCGATCGGCGGACGGCTGAGGCCGCGCGCGCCACGGAAGATATTCGCAAACGACATCTGTTGCGTGGTCGCCAGCCGCCGCGCCTCGCGTTCGGTGTCGGCCGCGACGATGTTGACGCCGACCATGGCGTGGGGCCGCGCGAGCTGGGCCGATGGCTTGAAGCGGCTGCGATAGATTTCGAGCGCGGGGATCAGCTGGTCCGGTGCGAAATGCGAGGCGAAGGCATAGGGCAGGCCGAGCGCGGCGGCGAGTTGGGCGCCGTAGGTGCTCGATCCCAGGATCCACAGCGGGACGTCGGTTCCCGCCGCTGGTACGGCCTGCACCCGCTGGCCGGGCACCACGGGCGCAAAATAGGCCTGCAGTTCGAGAACGTCCTGCGGAAAATTATCGCCGCCGCCAAGGGTGCGGCGCAGCGCCTGGACCGTGACCTGGTCGGTGCCGGGCGCCCGGCCGAGGCCAAGGTCGATGCGGCCGGGGAATAGCCGCGCCAGCGTTCCGAATTGCTCGGCGATGATGATCGGCGCGTGGTTGGGCAGCATGATCCCGCCGGCGCCCACCCGGATGCGTTGCGAGCCCGCGGCGATGTGGGCGATGACAACCGAGGTCGCGGCGCTGGCGATGCCGGCCATGTTGTGATGCTCGGCCACCCAGAAACGGCGGTAGCCCCAGCCCTCGGCATGGGCTGCGAGATCGCGCGCGTTATCGAGCGCGCCGCGCGCATCGGTCGCTTCGGTGACGCGGACGAGGTCTAGAATGGACAGTGCTGGCATCGGGAACTTTCAGGTTGAGTTTCTATGTAGGTGCGGGAAGCTCTGAAAGCCAGCATCGGATGTCGCTTCGCCGGTGCGATGGACGCGGGATTGCGACGCTTCGCGCCGGCAATTATGCTCTGCCCCGGCATGCAATTGCCCGAGGATCATGACATGCCGACCGCGGGCCTGGCCCCATTGGACGAGACCATCACGATCGCGGAGCTTACGCGCGATCCCTATCCGATCTATCGGCACCTGCGACGCGAATCGCCGGTGCTGCGGGTCAAATCGGTGGGCCGCACCTTCCTCACCAAGGCCGCCGATACCAGGCTGGTGAAGGACAACGCGGCATTGTTCAGCTCGAACGATCCGAACACGCCGATGGAGCGCGCCTTTCTCGCCCGCACGCTGATGCGCAAGGACCATGACGAGCATCGGACCGAACGCATGGCGATGATGCCGGCCTTGATGCCGAAGACGATCGAATCGGATTGGGCGCCGCTGTACGCAGAACTGGCCGCTGATTATCTCGACCGGTTGCCGCGCGGCGAGATCGTCGACCTGTTTCCAGCACTCGCTGGACCGCTGGCCGCGCGGATTCTGGCGCATGCGATGGGCGTTCCGGACGCCAGCGACGACGACATGCAGCGATGGTCGCAGACGCTGATCGACGGCGCCGGCAATTTCGGCTGGACGCCGGGGCCTTTCGAGGCGACTGACGTCGCCAATGCGGAGATGGACCGATGCATCCGCGCCAACGCGGAGCGCGTGCGGGCCGAGCCGGATTGCTCGGCGCTCTCCTTCATGGTGAACGCGAACACCCCGATTCCGGAAAGCCAGATCATCGCCAATGTCAAGATCGCGATTGGCGGCGGCATCAACGAGCCGCGCGACGCGCTGCTGACGATTCTGTACGGCCTGTTGACCCATCCGGATCAGCTTGACGCCGTGCGCGCCGCCGGCAAATGGCGCTCCGCCTTCGAGGAAGGGGTGCGATGGGTGGCGCCGATCCAGGTGAGTTCACGGCTGGTGATGGAAGACACCGAGATTCGCGGGTACTTCATCCCGAAAGGCGATACCGTGATGACGATCCAGGCGTCGGCCAACCGGGACGAGGACGCCTTCGAGGACGGCGAGAACTACAACGCGCTGCGCGAACCCAATCCCCATCAGGCCTTCGGCAACGGCCCGCATCATTGCGCCGGCGCGCAGCTGTCGCGGCGGACCGTCGGCATCAGCCTGCTTCCCATGCTGTTCGAGCGCTTCCCCAACATGACGCTGCCTGATCCCGCCGGCGTGCGCTGGCACGGTTTCGGTTTTCGCGGCCCGCTCAACCTGCCGGTTCTGCTGCAATAGGCGGCGCGGAGCAGCGTTGTCACCCAGTCTTTTCCGTGCCGTTCGAAGGCGAGAAAATCCGTAGCCGGATGGGCTGACGGGTCGGCGCAGCGCGCCGCTGCATCACATTTTGCCGCAGCCGCCTGAAAAGTTGGCTTGACACTTTCTCAAGCGCCGTATTGACTAACTAGTTAGTAATATAAGTTTGAGGGTCGAATGGCCGCGGTGTCGGATAACAGGTTCAGGATTGCCATCGATATCGGGGGCACCTTCACCGATATCGCCCTTCTGACCGATGCCGGGCTGATCCACCAAAGCAAGATTTCCTCGACCCCGGCCGATCCGAGCGTCGCCGTGATCGAAGGTGTCGGACAGCTGTTGGCCGAACTGTCGATCTCGCCCGCCGCGATTGCCGAAGTGCTGCACGGGACCACCGTCGGTTCGAACACCATCCTGCAGCGCAAGGGTGCGAAGACCGGCCTCATCACCACCCGCGGCTTTCGCGACGTGCTGGAGATCGGCCGCATCCGCATGCCCGACATGTTCGACCTGACCTGGGAAAAGCCGAAGCCGCTGGTGCCGCGACGGCATCGCTTGGAAGTCACCGAACGCATGGCGGCGGACGGCACGACGGTCGAGCCGCTGTCGGAGTCCGGCGTGATATCGGCGGGCAGGGCGCTCGCCGCCGAGGGCATCGAAGCGGTCGCCATCGCCTTCATCAACAGCTATCGCAATCCGGCTCACGAGTTGCAGGCCGAAGCCGTCATCCGCGCCAATTTTCCGGATTTGCTGGTCACCACGTCCTGCGCCGTATTGCCGGAAATGAAGGAATACGAACGCACCAGCACGACGGTGGTGAACGCCTATCTGCTGGCCGCGATGCGCAGTTATCTGCAGCGGCTCGAATCGGGACTCCGGGCCATCGGCGTGGCTGCGCCGATCCTGGTCATGACCTCGAACGGCGGCATGCTGGCCGCCAACGTGACCTGCGAAAAGCCGGTGCTCGTGGTGGCCTCCGGTCCCGCCGGCGGCGTCATCGGCGCGGCCAGGCTCGGGGTTGCGCGCACCGATCGCGACGTTATCGTGTTCGATATGGGAGGCACCACCGCGAAGGCCGTCATCATCGAGGACGGCCGCCCCAGCATGACCTCGGAGTACGAGTTTCGCGACGGCATTTCGACATCGAGCCGCTTCATCAAGGCCGGCGG
>NZ_JAUYAN010000086.1 GCF_030693485.1 Bradyrhizobium sp.
CGCTATAATCACCCATGACTCGCCCTCCTTGCGTGAGGCTCTGCCCGGCCTATCCGGGTAACCCTCGCACTCGCATCGAGGGTGAGTCGCCTCCGTTCCGCAAAGGGACATACGGTCTGAGGAGCCGCGCGCGCTTCGCGCTGCGTCTCGAAGGATGGCTGCAGGCTATCTGCCCGATGGTTCGAGACGCGCGCCCGACAGCGCAAGGGCGCCGCCGGACGCGCTCCTCACCATGAGGGAGGTGGGTGTTAGCGCTGCGTCAGGAAACCCACCACGGCGTCGGTGAAGGCGTGCGACTGTTCGACGTTGGAAATATGCGCGGCGTCGAGAATCGTTAAGCTGGCGCCGGGAATCTGGCTGCGGATCAACTCGCCGGCCGCGACCGGCGTCGAGGTGTCGTGGCGCCCGGCAATCACCAGCGTCGGACTTTTGATTTTCGGCAGCATGGCGCGCTGGTCGAGCGTGCTCAGCGCCTCGCAGCAGGCGAGATAGCCCTGCACCGGGGTAGCCATCAGCATGGCCTTCACGTTGGCCGTGATCTGCGGCTCGCGTTCCCTGAAATCGGCGGTCAGCCAGTTCGCGATGACGGTGTCGGCGATCGCCGCAAGGCCGCCTTCCTTGACCGCCTTGATGCGGTTCAGCCAGTTGGTCGGGTCGGGGTAATAGCAGGCGGTATTGGCGAGAATGATCTTGCCGAATCGCTCCGGCGCGTTGGCGCCCAGCCACTGACCGACCATGCCGCCCATCGACAAGCCGCACCAGTGCGTCTTCTCGATGTTGAGGTCGTCGAGGATCGCCAGCACGTCGCGGCCAAAACGCTCCATGGAATAGGGACCCGGCGGCACGCTTGATTTGCCGTGGCCGCGGCGGTCGTAGCGGATCACCCGGAACAGCTGGGTGAGCGCCTTCATCTGCGGCTCCCACATCTGCAGGGTGCAGCCCAGCGAATTCGACAGCATCAGGGTCGGCCCGCCATCGCGGCCCTCGACGGAGACATTGAGCAGGCAACCGTCGGCATCGATCATTGGCATCTTGAATTCCTCGTGACGTGCGCGACCTAACCATTTCCGGCCTTGCTCTGCCAATCCCAAAGCGACGGCGCAAGCCTGCCCTGCGAAAGCCTGTTGCGCTGCGAATATGCCTCGCCCACCGCCATCCCGCCCTTCCTTTTGGGCCTGCCGTGCTTTACTTGGGGATATAACGGGCGAGGCGATCCAGGGAGGCTCTCATGGCCATGACGATGAACGGCGAAGTCCAGCTTGCGGCGCCGCGCGCGGCCGTGTGGACCAAATTGAACGATCCGGAAGTGCTGAAGGCCTGCATCCCCGGCTGCGAGGAGCTGGAGAAAACCGAGGACAACGGTTTTCGGGCGGTCGCCAAGATGAAGGTCGGCCCGGTTTCGGCCCGCTTCAAGGGGCGGGTGACGCTGAGCGATCTCGACCCGCCGAACGGCTACCGGATCTCGGGCGAGGGCGAGGGCGGGGTCGCCGGTTTCGCCAAGGGCGGCGCCACCGTGGCGCTGGCCGACAAGGATGGCGGCACGCTGCTGACCTATAATGTCGAGGCGCAGATCGGCGGCAAGCTGGCCCAGCTCGGCCAGCGCCTGATCAACGGATCGGCCAAGAAGCTGGCCGATGAATTTTTCGCCAATTTCGCCAAGGCGGTGCAGGGCTAACGCCCTTGCCGCCCCGCCAATTCATATCAGCCCATACCCCAGATCAGTGGCTCCCGAGGTTGCTCATTGCCGGGATGGCCCATATTATGGCTTTGGAATGATTTTAATGACTGCGCCGCGGTGCAATGCAGCAGCGCAGATGAAGAGAGTGCTGAATGGCCAAGATTTCGCTGA
>NZ_JAUYAN010000038.1 GCF_030693485.1 Bradyrhizobium sp.
CGGGAATGCAACGCGTCAGCACGGCGGGATCGTTGAGCGCCTGCCATAGCACTTCGACCGGTACCTCTATGGTTTCGGCACCGCCGATATCGAGCTTCATGGCGAGCGCCCTTACAGTCCAAAGAGCCGCTGCGCCAAACCACCATTGATGGCGGCGCGCTCGGCCTCGGAGAATTGGGTATCGGCGACGATTTTGGTCGGCGCGAGATCGCCGATCGGAAACGGCATGTCCGAACCCATCATGATCCTGTCAGCACCGACGATGTCGGCGAGGTAGCGCAGCGCACGAAAATCCTGCACGATGGTGTCGTAATACATCGCCGCCAGCGCCGCGTCGGGATCGCCGAGCTTGTCCTTGTCGAGCGAATAATTCCTTCGCAGCCGGCCGATCACGTAAGGCAGCGCCGCGCCGCCGATGCCGGCGACGATCTTGGCATTGGCATAGCGGGTGACATGGCCGGCATAGATCAGCCGCGACATCGCGATCAGCGTATCGGTGATGCGCCCGACCGCATTGGCCATGCCGTAATCATGGACGCGGTCGTCGCCGCTTTCGAACACCGGATGGATGAACACCACCGAGCCCAACTCGTTGGCGGCTTCCCAGAACGGCGTCAGCGCGGGATCGTCGAGCACGCCACCCTTGCCCTTCGGCTGGGTGCCGATCATCGTGCCCTTGAAGCCCGCGGCATGCGCCTCGCGCAGCACCTCGGCGGCGCGCGCGCCGTCCTGCAGCGGAACGGTGGCGAGCGGCACGAGGCGCGGCTCGCGCATCGCGATTTGCGCCAGGTGGGTATTGATCAGCCGCGACCAGGCCGCGCCCTCCGCCGCCGGGACTTCATAGGCGAACATGTCGAGCCAGCCGCCGACCACCTGACGCTCGATCTTCTGCTCGTCCATCCATTTCAGGCGGGCGGGCAGATCGCTCAGCGGCTTCGACACCGGCCGGGTCGGCTTGCCGCCGCCAAAGGAGAAACCGAGGCTGCCGCCATCCTCGATCAGGCGGATCGACGGGAATTGCGCGGCCTGCGAACGAATCGAGTCCAGCAGGCTCGGCGGCACCAGATGGGCGTGGCAGTCGATGATCATTTGGCTTGCTCTTGCGGTTTGCCTTGTTGCGCGTCGGCGATGGCGTCACCGATGGCGGAAATGCGGATGGGCAGCTTGTTGAAGGAAATGCCGAGCGGCGACACGCAGTCATTGACCGCGGCCGAGATTGCGGCGGGCGCGCCGAGGTAGCCGCTTTCGCCAGAGCCCTTCTGGCCAAACACGGTGAATGGCGACGGCGTGCAGTGATGCACGATCTCGACCTCCGGAACCTCGTGGGCCGAGGGCAGCAGGTAGTCCATGAAACTCTGGGTCATCAGGTGGCCCTCGTCGTCGTAGACGAACTCCTCCAGCAGCGCCGCGCCGAGACCGTGGGCGAGGCCGCCGAGTGTCATGCCCTTGACGATGTGAGGATTGATCACGGTGCCGCAGTCATGGCCGATCACGTAACGCCTGATGTCGGGTTTGCCGAGCGCGGGATCGATCGCCATCAGCACCACGTGAAACTCGAAGGAGTGGCACGGATACATCTGCACCCGCCCGTCCTTCGGCAGGGTGCCGCCGGTCGGCACCTGCATCACATGCGTGCTTTCGAGGCCGGGCTCCGTGCCCTCCGGCAGCATATGATATTGGCGATGGGCAATGGTAACGAGTTCTATCCATGCCAATTGCTTGTCGGTGCTCGCAACACTGCCGTTTGCATAGGCCACTTTGTCCTCGGCAACGGCAAATTGATGCGCACCGATCCGCGTCAGCTTTGTCTTGAGTTTTTGCGCGGCGTGAAACGCTGCGCCGCCGAGCATGATCGCCATACGGCTGCCGACCGGCGAGTTGGACGGCAAACAGGCCAGCGAATCCGGGCGGATCACGCGGATCAAATCGGGCTCGATCTGCAGGACTTCGCCGACCACGGTCGCGACCAGGGTCTCGTGCCCTTGCCCCGACGAGGTGTTGTGGATGGTCACGGTGACGAAACCGAGCGCATCGATGACGATGCGGCAGGAATCCATCCAAGTGGTGGTGGTGTTCTTTTCGTTGAGCAGCGGCTCGAACGATGAATTGGCGCCTGATGGTTCGAGGCACGCCGCGATGCCGATGCCGGCGAGCAGGCCGGAGGCACGCAGGCGGTCGCGCTCCTTCTCCATCGATGCAAAGTCGATATGCGCGAACACCTTGTCGACGACGGTATGATAGTCGCCGCTATCATAGGTGCTCCCGCTCGGGATCAGATAGGGGAACTGGTCCTTGCGAATGAAATTGCGGCGGCGCACCTCGATACGCGCCAGGCCGGTGGCTGCGGCGACCTTGTCGATCGCGGTCTCGATCGCATAATTGGTCGGAGCCTGGCCGAAACCACGCACCGCTTCCTGCACAGCCTTGTTCGAAGTGACCGACTGCGCGCGGTACTGCACGCTTTCGATCCGGTACGGACCGACGATGGCGCCGATCGGCTTGCCAAGCTGGAACGGCGCGCGGCCGGCATAGGCGCCGGCATTATCCAATGCGCGGATCTTCATCGACTTG
The DNA here is from genome assembly GCF_030693485.1 of Bradyrhizobium sp. GTDB lineage: Bacteria > Pseudomonadota > Alphaproteobacteria > Rhizobiales > Xanthobacteraceae > Bradyrhizobium. Next base: position 2,572 of record NZ_JAUYAN010000038.1, read on the forward strand.
ACGATGCCGTCGTCATTGAAGGCGACATCGATATCGAAAATTCGCTCGGGGCCATGGGCGTCGCCGCCGCGCATGTTCTCCAACCGGTCCTCGATCAGCCGCACCGGGCGGCCGAGCCGCCGGGCCAGATGCGCCACCAGCACGGTCTGCTTGATGCCGCGCTTGACGCCATAGCTGCCGCCGACGTCGACGTCCTGATGGACGCGAACGTTGTTGGCGGGAATGCGCAGGGCCCGCGCGATCTGGTCGGGGTATTTCGGCATCTGGATCGACGCCCAAACATCCAGCATGTCGCGCCATGGATCCCAGGACGCTGCGACACCGAAGGTCTCGATCGGCACCGTGGAGCTGCGGCCCCAGGTGACGCGGAACGAAAGTTCTCGAGGGCTCTCGGCGAAATGCTTGTCGACCTCACCCCACACGAAGGTGCGGTCGAGCAGCACGTTGGATCCATGAGCCGGATGTACCGGCGGGCTGTCCGGCTTCAGCGCCTCTTCCGCATTCATCACGAACGGCAGTGGCTCATAAATGACGCGAACTTTCTCGGTAGCGTCTTCGGCGAGCGCGCGGGTTTCGGCGACTACGGCCACCACCCATTCGCCGGCATAACGTGTTTGCCCTACCGCGAGCGGATAACGGCGAACGTTCGGCGTATCCAGCCCGTTCATCAGGGGATCGGTCGCCGCAGCGAGTTCATCGCCTGACAGCACGTAATGCACGCCCGGCATCGCCAGCGCCGCCGAGGCATCGATCGAGACGATGCGCGCGGCCGGATGCTGCGACGGCAGGATCGCGACATGCAGCAACCCTTCGAGTGCGACGTCGGCGACGAAGTGGCCCTGGCCGGCTACGAAACGGCGGTCCTCGCGGACGCGACGGTTGGTGGAGACAAAACGGAAGGTCGCGGGATCGGCGCTCATTTCGCCTCCACGACGGGTTTTTCGGTCAGTATCGGGCGCGGCGTGTTGGCGACGCGCAGGCGATCGGCGGCGAACTGCACCGCCTCGATGATTTGCCCGTAGCCGGTGCAGCGACAGATATTGCCGGAAATCGCCTCGGCAATGTCCTCGCGCGTTGGCGCCAGCGTGTTCTGCAACAGAGCGTGCGCGGCTAAAATCATGCCGGGCGTGCAATAGCCGCACTGCAGGCCATGGGTTTCGCAGAAGGCGTCCTGGATCACGCTGAGTTCGCCCGGCGCCGGCGCCAAGCCCTCGATGGTGGTGATCTCGTAGCCGTCGGCCTGAACCGCGAACATCAGGCAGGACCGCACCGGCTCGCCATCGACCAGCACCGTGCAGGCGCCGCAGACGCCATGCTCGCAGCCGGCGTGGGTGCCATTGAGCAGAAAATTCTCACGCAGCACGTCGAGCAGGGTCTTGCGCGGCTCGACATCGGCGACGCGGTTGACGCCGTTGATGCGCAGATCGACTTTCATCGCGCACCTTTCCCGGGGTTCGCAGCGGCGTTGTCGCGCGCCGCTTCGAGCGCGCGAATGCCGAGCGTGACCGCGACACGGCGGCGATAGGCAGCGCTGGCGTGCAGGTCGCTCATCGCGTCGAGTTCGCCGGAAGCGGCGTTGACCGCTTCGCGGATCGACGCCGCATCCAGCCTGGTTCCACTGAGCGAAGATACATCGAGCCGCAACGGCCGATCACCGACGCCGCCGACGCCGAGCGCGACGTCGAGGCAGCGCCCTTCCTCATCAAGGGCGACCTGTGCGGCGGCCGCGACGAAAGCAAAATCCGACTTGCGCGCGCTGATCTCGAAAAAGCCCGTACCGATGCGCTTATGCGGCCAGACCGGAAAGCGGATCGCACGCACGCATTCGCCCTGCCCGATCGCGGTAAGCATCGGCCCGACGAAGAAATCGTCAGAGGGCATCGATGCCGGGCCATCGGGCGTAGCGAGCAGGATCTCGGCGCCGAGCGTGACGGCAACAAGCGGAATCTCGGCCGACGGGTCGGCGTTCGCGATGGAGCCGCCGACGGTGCCGCGGTTGCGGGTCGGCGGATGCCCGACCCATGGCAGCACCCGCGCCAGCATCGGCACCGAGGCACGGATCACGGGATCGCGCTCGGCCTGCGCCTGGCGCGTGGCGGCGCCGACAACGACCGCGCCGTTTTCCTCGCGAATACCCGCAAGCTCAGGCAGGCGCAAAATATCGATCAGCTTTGCGGGACGCGCCAGCCGCATCGCCAGCATCGGAACCAACGTTTGCCCGCCGGCGATGACCCGCGCATCCTCGTCGCCCGCCAATAGCGCGCAGGCTTCGGCGAGCGTATCCGGTCTGACATAATCGAAGGGGGCGGGCTTCATTCGCTAGCCCGGCGGCGGGCCGGCGATCGCCGGCGACAGCACCGGGACGATCTGGTTTTCGGTACCGCCCTTTGCGGCCGCGGGGATCCGGATCGGATGGGTCAACACGCACTCCCATTGTTGCGGACAGCTTGTGAAAACCGCTGCCTTGGGATGGACGATAGAAGCCGCGGCCGGAAATTGTCAAATGTAAACTGAGGCAATTCGAAGTTACTGTGTGATTGAGTTGGTTCAATTAACCGAATGATCGAATACACCAATGTTGAATAATATTATTTATTATCAGTATCTTATCCGATAGATTCCTGAACCTGGCCACCGTATTGGCCTTCTAACCACTCCGACCCTATATCAAATATTGCAACAATTCAGAAATTGTACTAGTCAATGGATTGCCCACCAATTCGTCCACGCGGATCACAGGAATGACCGATTGGGTACCCAGCCTCGCCTCGCTCCCCGGGCCACGCTACCTAGCCTTCGTTGCCGCACTCGAGGTCGATATCGGCGCCGGCCGGGTCAAGCCCGGCATGCGATTGCTGCCGCAGCGTGATATGGCGCAGCGGCTCGATCTCAGCGTCGGGACCGTTTCAAAAGCCTATGCGGAAGCCGAACAGCGCGGATTGATATCGGGCGAAGTCGGTCGCGGCACCTTCGTGCAACGGCGGCGGCCAGAAGCGCGCGGCCCCGGCGCGTCGGAGGCGACGATCAATCTGGCACTGAACGTCCCGCCCCATACCGGCGAGGACGACGTCATTGCATCCGTGCTGTCGGACATCGTCGCCGATGGCGAGTTGTCGAACCTGCTCGGCTATCTGCCGCATCAGGGCCTGCCAAGGCATCGCGAGGCGATAGCGACCTGGTTCAGCTCGCTCGGCGTCGCAGCCGATGCCGACCAGCTCTTCATCACTCATGGCGGGCAGCATGCGCTGTCGATCGCGCTCGGCATGGTCGCAGCATCAGATGATACCGTGCTGACCGAGAGCTACACCTATTCCGGCATGCTGGCGCTGTCGGCGCAGTCGGGCTACCGGCTGCATGGCGTCGCCACCGACTCGCACGGGCTGATCCCGGAAAATCTCGATCGCGCCTTCACCGAGACCCGGGCGCGCGTGCTCTATTGCATGCCGACGCTGCAGACGCCGACGGGATCGGTGATGCCGCCGGCGCGCCGGCAGGAGATCGCCGGGATCGTGCGCCGGCACGACGCCTATTTGCTGGAGGACGATGCCTACGGCTATCTGCTGTCGCCGCCGCTCGCCCCGGTGTCGCGGCTCATTCCCGAACGCAGCTTCTACGTCGTCAGCTTTGCCAAGTGCCTGGCGCCGGGCCTTCGCATCGCCGCGATGATCGCGCCGGAAGCGTTTCGCGACCGCACGATCAACGCGCTGCGCGCCACCGGCTGGATGGCGGTGCCCGTGATGGCCGAAGTGGTGGCGCGGCTGATCCACAATGGCGGGATGGCGCGGCAGGCCAAGCTGAAGCGCGACAAGGCCGCGATACGCTGCGCCATCGCGCGGCGGGTGCTTGGCGAATGGCTGCCGGCCGCGAACACCGTTCCGGGCTTTCATCTCTGGCTGCCGCTGCCCGCCGGCCGCACGCTGGCGGCGCTGATCGCGCAGGCCGCGCAAGCCGGCATCACGCTCGCGCCGCCCGGGGCGCTGCGGCGGATGGAGAACGAAAGCCTCGGCGTCCGACTCTGCCTCGGTGCGCCCGCCACCGAAGCCGACCTTGAACGCGCGCTGGTCGAAATCCGGCGCATTCTCGAAATGGCCGAGGCGATCTCGTTCGTGTGAACAGCGGCACCCCGGAGCAGAACACGGCCACGCCTTGATCCAGGTCAACAGTTGTTGACCTGCGCTGGATACAAGGAAGACGCTCCTCGCTCTGCAAAAAGATTATCCAGGTAGAATGGTAATCCCTTCAACGAAGACGGAACAGGCTCCGTCAGTACAGTCTCCGTCAGTCCCAACTCGCGCGGTACGGTCAGTATCGTTGCCGCCGGCCGAGGAAAGCGTCGGCAGCGAAGCTTTTCGCGCCATCGACCGGATGCGCGAAGCCCTCACCGCGCAGTCGACCGGAGGAATTTCTCCGGCGTCGCTGGCCCTTGCCTTCTTTGATTGGTCCATTCATCTTGCGGCGGCTCCCGGAAAACGCCTCGAATTGATCGACAAGGCGTCACGGAAGGCGACTCGCCTGATGGCCCACTGCACAGCCGCAGCACGCGATCCCGATGCGCCGCCGTGCATCGAGCCGCTGCCGGGCGACTACCGGTTTCGCGCCGAGGGATGGCACAAGCAACCCTACAATTTCCTGGCTCAAGCCTTCCTGCTCAATCAGCAATGGTGGCACAACGTCACCCGCGAAGTGCCCGGCGTCGCTCCGCACCATGAAGAGGTGGTGTCCTTCGCCGCACGTCAGTTCCTCGATATGTTCTCGCCGTCGAACTTCCCGTTCACCAACCCCGAAGTGATCGAGAAAACCGTCGCGACCGGCGGGGCCAACCTCATTCGCGGGTTCCAGAACTGGGTGGAGGACGCCAGCCGGCTGATCACCAGGCAGCCAATATTGGGCACGGAGAATTTCAGGGCCGGCAAAGAGGTCGCCGTCACGCCCGGAAAGGTCGTTTATCGGAACCACCTGATCGAACTGATTCAATATGCGCCATCGACGGAGACGGTCATGGCCGAGCCGGTGCTGATCGTGCCGGCCTGGATCATGAAGTACTACATTCTCGATCTGTCGCCGCAGAACTCGCTCGTCCGCTATCTGGTCGGACGGGGCCACACAGTCTTCTGCATCTCCTGGCGCAATCCAGGCGCCGAAGATCGCGAGCTTACCTTGGAGGATTATCGACGTTCCGGCGTCATGGCCGCGCTCGAGGCCGTCAGCGCCATCGTTCCCGGGCGCAAGGTCCACGCGACGGGGTATTGCCTTGGCGGAACGCTACTATCGATCGCGGCCGCCGCCATGGCCCGCGCCGGCGACGACCGCCTGGCGACCGTCACTCTGCTCGCAGCCCAGACCGACTTCACCAAACCCGGTGAGCTCGCCCTTTTCATCGACCACAGCCAGATGCATTTTCTGGAGAGCATGATGTGGAACAAGGGCTATCTCTCCGCCGACCAGATGGCAGGCTCCTTCGAGCTTCTGCGCACCAACGACCTGATCTGGTCGCGGCTCGTGCACGAATATATGATGGGCGAGCGGATGCCCATGACCGATCTGATGGCATGGAACGCCGACTCCACCCGCATGCCCTACAAAATGCATGCGGAGTATCTGCAGCGGCTCTATCTCGACAACGAGCTTGCGGCCGGTAGTTTCATAGTCGACGGACGGACGGCCGCGCTCCAGAACATCCGCGCGCCGATGTTCGTCGTCGGAACCGAGCGCGATCATGTCGCGCCATGGCGGTCGGTCTACAAGATCCACTATCTCACCGATACCGACGTCACCTTCGTGCTCACCAGCGGCGGGCACAACGCCGGGATCGTCAGTGAGCCCGGCCACCAGCACCGGCATTTTCGCATCGCTTTCAAGCGTAGCGCCGATACTTGTCTCGCCCCGGACGAGTGGGCTGCAGCGGCCGAGTCGAAAGACGGATCATGGTGGGTGGATTGGACCAACTGGCTCGCCAGCCATTCCGCGCCGGAGCGGGTGTCACCGCCTGGTATGGGCGCCCGCGAAAGAGGTTATATGCCGACCGAAGATGCCCCAGGCACCTACGTATTCCAGCGGTGATGTCGATAGAATTCGGGGAAAGCGTCCTCGCGGTGGCCGTGGTCAAGACCGCAGTAGCGGTGTATCAGGAGCGGCAAATGCTGCTGTCGAACCACGGAACCGCGCTTGACCCAGATTCCCCCCACAAAGCCCTTCGTCGAAGTTCTCTCCGGCCGCAGGCAACCGGTCCCACCGCTATGGATGATGCGGCAGGCCGGGCGTTATCTGCCGGAGTATCGCGAATTGCGCGCCAAGGCCGGCGGCTTTCTCGATCTTTGCTTTACGCCGGAATATGCCGCCGAGGTGACGCTGCAGCCGATCCGACGCTTCAACTTCGACGCCGCCATCATCTTCTCTGATATTCTTGTGATACCCTACGCGCTCGGGCGTTCGGTGCGGTTCGAAGTCGGCGAAGGGCCGAGGCTCGATCCCCTGGACACACCGGACAAGGTCGGCACGCTGGCCTCGAAGGGTGACTTTACGAAACTCGAACCGGTCTATGAGGCGCTGCGCCGTGTGCGTCGCGAACTCGATCCAGAGATCGCGTTGATCGGTTTTTGCGGCGCGCCGTGGACGGTGGCAACCTACATGGTGGCCGGACAGGGCACGCCCGACCAGGCGCCGGCGCGGATGATGGCCTATCGCCATCCCGAAGCGTTTTCGAAGATCATCGACGTGCTGGTGGAGAACTCGATTCAATATCTGCTGGGACAGCTCAAGGCCGGTGCCGACGTGCTGCAGATTTTCGATACCTGGGCCGGCGTGCTGCCGCCGCGCGAATTCCAGCGCTGGTCGGTGGAGCCGACCCGGCGCATCGTCGAAGGCGTGCGTAGCCAAGTGCCCGGTGCGAAGATCATCGGCTTTCCCCGCGGCGCCGGCGCGCAGCTGCCGGGCTATGTGGAAGCCACCGCCGTCGATGGCGTCAGCATCGACTGGGCGGCAGAGCCGTCGCTGATCCGCGAGCGCGTGCAGACCAAAGTGGCGGTGCAGGGCAATCTCGATCCGCTGGTGCTGATCGCCGGCGGCGAGGCGCTGGACCGCGCGGTCGACGACGTGCTGGCGAGTTTTGCCGGCGGTCGCTTCATCTTCAACCTCGGCCACGGCATCCAGCCGGAAACCCCGATCGCGCATGTCGAGCAGATGGTGGCGCGGGTGCGTGCGTATCGGGGGTAAGGCGAAGGATGCGCGCGCTTTCCTTCTCCCCTTGTGGGAGAGGGAAGAAAGTCACACCGGCCGGCTGCGCTCGATAATCTCGGCCGCACCCTTGGCCAGCAGATCGAGCCCCACGGCGCGGCCGAGTTCGCGCGGACGATCGGCCGGGCCTTCGCGGGTGACTTCGATGAACTGCCCGCCGGCTTCGTCCAGCACCGAGGCGGTCAGCGTCATCTGCACGCCGTCGATGGTCGAATAGGCTGCGACCGGCGAGTTGCAGTGGCCGTTGAGCACCCACAGCACCTCGCGCTCGGCGTCGCAGCTCAGATGCGCCCAGGGATCGTCGATCAGGGAAAGATAGCGCCGTGTCTGCCAGTCGCCGGTAGCGCATTCCACCGCGACGATGCCCTGCCCTGCCGCCGGCAGCATTTCGCGCGGCGAGAATTCATGCGAAATCCGGTTGGCAAGCCCGACGCGTTCCAGCCCGGAGCGCGCCATGATCAGGGCATCGGCCGGGCCGACCTCACCGCCGCCGGGCAACCGCTGCAGTTCGCGATTGTCGAGTTTTCGTACCCGCGTATCAGCGGCGCCGCGAAAATGAATCACCTCGATTTCGGGAAACAGCCGCCGCGCATAGGCAGCGCGGCGCACCGCATTGGTGCCGATCCGAAAACCCCTGCCGGCGGAACGGTTGATTTCTTCGAACGAAACGCCGGGCCGCAGCACCAGCGCATCGGTCGGCGGATCGCGCGCCAGTGTCGCGCCGATCACCAGCCCCGGCGTGTCCTCGTTGCCCGGCATGTCCTTGAGCGAATGCATCGCGGCGTGCAGTCTGCCCGCCCTGACGGCGGCGCGGATTTCGGCGACGAAGGCGCCGCCCTTGCCGCCATGCATCAGCAGCTTGCTGGTCTGGTCGGTATCCCCGACAGTTTCAAACTTGACGATGTCGACGTCGAGCTCGGGCGCGGCGGCTTGCAACCGCCGGGCGATTTCCTCGGTCTGGGCCAACGCCATGGTGCTCTTGCGCGTGCCGATACGCATTGAAACTGCCACCATGAGCTCCATTCGGTCATGCGCGCGAAAAACATTCGCGCCGGGTTTGTTCTATCCGCAAATCCTAGGGTGGGCAAAGCCAACGGGCGCACAAAGACGCGCCTTTGCCCATCCCACGGCCCTACCGACCGACCAGCGCCAGTATTTTCACGGCGGCGCGCAGATGCGGCTTGTCGATCATCTTGCCGTCGATCTTGACCACCCCGGAATTGGGATTGTCGTCGAACGCTCTCACGATCTTCTCCGACCAGGCGATTTCCTCCGGCGTCGGCATGAAAGCGGCGTTGACGACGTCGACATGCCTGGGGTGGATCACCGCCTTTGACAAAAATCCGTCCTGACGGGCGGCGATCGCCTCTTCCTTCAGGCCTGCGAGATCGTCGATGTCGGTCGCGATGGTGTCGATCGCCACCACGCCGATGGCGGCGGCGCTGATCAGGCAGAGATCGCGCGCCAGCAGGAACGGGCCGTGAAAGCGGCCATTGCTGCGGTTGCGCGAGGCGCCGAGCGAGGCCGCGAGATCCTCTGCACCCCACATCATGCCCCACAGCCGCGGGCTGGCGCCCTCGAAGTCGAGCAGTTTTGTCACGGCCCGCGCGGTTTCGGTCGCGACCACGACGATCCGGGTGGTGCCCGACCCGGTGCCGAACGCCGCCTCGAAGGCGTCGAGATACAGCGCCAGATGATTCACACTGGCGGCACCTTCGCATTTTGGCAATACGATGCCGTCGGGACGGCCCGGCATCACAGCGGCGAGATCGCCGAGCGTCATCCCGGTATCGAGCGCGTTGACGCGGATGTAGATCTTCTGGGCGGGATTACGCGCGCCCAGCATGTCGCGGGTGATGCCGCGCGCGGTCACCTTCTGGTCCGGCGCGATTGAATCCTCAAGATCGAGGATCAGCGCGTCGGCCGCGGTCTTCTTCGCGCTTTCGAATTTCCGGACGCTGTCGCCGGGAACGAACAGAAATGAGCGCATCGATTCAGGCCTTCGGTTCAGGTTTGCAATGCATCAGTCCGGTGCGGCGGCAGCTTGCCACCACCTCGCCGCGCTGGTTGGTCGCGGTGTGCTCGAATTCGACGATGCCCTGGGTCGGTCGTGACTGACTGAGGCGTTTGGAGATGATTTTGGTATGCGCCTTCAGCGTATCGCCGTGAAACACCGGTTTTGGAAACTTGACGTCGGTCATGCCGAGATTGCCGATGGTGGTGCCGAGCGTGGTGTCGTAGACGCTCATGCCGATCATGATGCCGAGCGTGTAAAGGCTGTTGAACAGCCGCTGGCCGAACTCGGTATTTTCCGAGAAATGGGCGTCGAGGTGCAGCGGCTGCGGATTCATCGTCATCAGGCTGAACATGGTGTTGTCCATCTCGGTGACGGTGCGACTGAACTCATGATGATATTCGCGGCCGACCTCGAACTCCTCAAAATATAATCCTGCCATTGCGTCCCCCCGTTATCAGGTGTTGATTGCTTCAATAACGCCCGTCAGCGCCCGGTATATTTTGGCGCCCGCTTCTCGACGAAGGCGTTGAGCCCTTCCTGACAATCTTCCGTGCTGGCGACAAGGGCAAAGCTCTCGGCCGCATTCTCGACCGAGCGGCGGTAGTCGGCATCCACAGCCCGCATGAAGGCGTCACGGCCGATCTTCATGACAACAGGCGACTTGGCGGCCAGACGCCGCGCAAGCTCCCGGGCCCGCGCCAGCGCCGTGCCCTTCGGTACTACCTCGCTGAGAAGACCCATGCGGAACGCGGTTGCAGCATCGAAGGGATCGCCAAGAAACAGCGGCCCAAAGGCCTGATGCTTGCCGACCAGTCGCGGCAATTGCACGAAATGCAGCGCCGGAATCAATCCGACATCGATCTCGGGATAGCCGAAGGTGCAGGCATCCCCGGCGATGATCATGTCGCAGGATATCGCGATGGTCATGCCGCCGGCCCGCACCGCGCCATCGACCGCGGCGATGGTCGGCTTGCCCATGCGGTACTGGATGTCGTTGAGGGCGAAATAGAGCCGCTCGAGAAAGCCCTTGGTCTCGGTCGCGCGCTTGCCCCTGATGATGTCGAGATCGAGCCCGGCGCAAAATACCTTGTGGGCGCTACAGATGATAATCGCGCGCACGCTCTCGTCGTCCCGCGCCTTCGCCAGCGCCGCCAGCAGCGCGTCAATCAGCGCGAGGCTCAGCGCATTGACTGGGGCGCGGTCGAGCGTGATCTCGGCAATCGCATCGGTAACGGCATAGCGGACGAGGTCCTGGGCCATGGCGCATGGTCTCCTTGTGGTCCGGCCTAGCAGGCGCAGGTGCGGACAATGCCGGCGCTGATCAGGCCGTCGATGGCATCCGAAGCGAAGCCGGCGTCGAGCAGGACATTGCGGCTGTCGGCGCCGATATCAGGCGCCGGCCGCAGGTCGTCTTCGGATGGTCCCGCGATACCCGGCGTGCGCGCGGTATAAATCTTCCCAATGCCAGCTGTGTCCTGACAGACCGCGCCCCTGGTCGCCTCGACATGGACATTGTGCAGCCAGTCGCCGGGAGTGAGGATATGTTCGGCGATGATATCGGCCGCGTGAAGCCGCCCGAGCCAGGTTTCGCTGGTTTCAGTCAGGAAAACCTCGCGCAATTGCGCCATCAGCACGTCGGCCGCATCGGCGCGCCTGGCAAAATCCTGATAGCGCGGATCGCTGGCGAGATCCCCGCGTTCGATCGCGCTGCAGAGGCGCTTGTATTGCGCTTCGTTCACCAGCGTCACCATGATCCAGCCATCGCTGGTCTGATATGAGCCCGCTGGCACGTTGAGCGCGCGCGGGGTACCGCCTTCCAGCACATATTCGGCAGCCTTGTGGCCGAGCAGGGCTGCGGTGGATTGCGCGAGGTTGACGTCGATCCAGCGGCCGGCGCCGACGGTGGCGCGGGCGAACAGCGCAGTGGCGATGGCCTGAAATGCGTACACCCCGGTGGCGACGTCGGAGATGGTGTGGCCGACCCGGTGCGGAACCTTGTCGTTGCCGAGGTTGACCGAGACCAGTCCGGAAAAAGCCTGCGCCACCGAATCCGAGCCAGGACGCTTTGAATACGGACCGTCCTGTCCGAAGCCGGAGATCGAGAGATAGATCAGGCCCGGATTGTCGCGCGACAGTTCCTCATAGCCGATGCCGAGCCGCGCGGCGACGCCGGGACGGAATCCCTCGATCAGCACGTCGCTCTCGGCGGCAAGCCGCTTGGCGATCACGATGCCCTCGGCTTGCTTCAGGTCGAGGCACAGGCTGCGCTTGCCCCTGTTGTAGACCGCCGACAGTGCGGTGTGGCTGCCATAGGTGGTCCCGAGGTAGCGCGACCAGTCGCCCTCCGGCGGCTCGACCTTGATCACGTCGGCGCCGTAAACACCCAGCAACATCGCGCAATAGGGTGACGCGATGCCCTGCCCGAAGTCCAGCACCCGCAAGCCGCGATAGGGCGCTTCATGCGTCGGCGACATTTTCCGTTTGACGGTCATTTTCTTGTTTTTCCCGGCGGAGGGGTGACCGCTCGACGCGGTCCGTAAACAGAAGAGGATGGCTATCGGCGAGTCAAGGATTCGGCGAATTCCGCACCACGGGACGAACCTTGATCCCAATCAACAATCCAGATCAGGTCCCGCGCTAGTCTTTATAGCTGCGGCAACGGCCATCATGCACCCGGAGCCTACGCGACATGAACAAGCAGCTCGGCCCCGGCGCACCCGCAAGCGGGGAAGCGTTGCCACAGGCGTCGCCTCCGTCAGCCGTGCACCCGGTCGGGGAACCGCCGGCGCAGCCACGATTTGCGACCCGGCGCTGGATCATCGTCGCCATTGCGGTGCTGCTGCTTGCCGCGGCCGGCGGCATCTGGTGGTCGGTCGGCAGCGACGCCGTTGTTCGATATGAAACCGCGCCGGTCACCACCGGCGGGATTGCCCGCGGAATCAACGCCACCGGCACGGTCAATCCGGAATTGACCATCATCGTCGGGACCTATGTCTCCGGCGTGATCCAGGAATTGACCTGCGATTACAATACCCAGGTGAAGCGCGGACAGATCTGCGCCAGGATCGACGGACGCCCCTACCAGAGCATCGTCGATCAGGCGAAAGCCAACCTCGCCGTCGCGCGCGCGCAACTGGAGAAGGACAAGGCATCGCTGACCTATGCCAAGGTGGCGTATGAACGGCTGGCGACACTGGTCGAGACCAAAGCCGTATCGAAAGACGCCTACGACAGCGCGCACAGCGAATACTTGCAGGCCCTTGCCCAGATCACATTTGACGAAGCGACCATCCAGCAGCGCCAGGCCGTGCTGGACGCCGCACAGGTCAACCTCGATTATACCAAAATCATCTCGCCGGTGGACGGCACCGTGGTTTCGCGCAACGTTACCATCGGGCAGACTGTCGCGGCCAGTTTCCAGACTCCCACGCTGTTCCTGATCGCGACCGACCTCACCAAAATGCAGGTTGACGCCAATGTCAGCGAAAGCGACATCGGCGGCGTCAGGCAAGGCAACAAGGCGACATTCACCGTCGATGCCTATCCCAGGCGTGTATTCGAGGGGACGGTAAGCCAGGTTCGGCAGTCCCCGCAAACGGTGCAGAACGTCGTCACCTACGACGTCGTCGTCAGCGTCCAGAATTCCGATCTCGCGCTCAAGCCAGGCCTCACCGCCGCGACGCGTATCCTGACCGACCAGCGTAGCGACGTGCTGCGGGTTCCGAACCAGGCGCTGCGCTATGTCCCGACCGGAAACGCCGCTCGCGAAACGGCACAGCCGCGCATCTTTGTGCTTCGCGACGGCAAGGCCACGCCCATTCAGGTTGCGACCGGCCTCGACGACGACGAATTTACCGAGATCGCTCAGGGCGATCTCGAGCCGGGCGACAACGTCATCCTCGGCGAAGCGCCGAGCGCGGCAAAGGGGCGCGCGAGCGTGCCGCGACCGCGACTCTGATTGAACAGCCGACAACGCGGCAATGGACTGAAATGGCGGAGCCGGTCATCAGGATTGAAGGCGTGTCGCGGACATATCATGTCGGCGACATCGACGTTCATGCGCTTCGCGAGGTCGACCTGACCGTCGAGCACGGCGAATTCATCGCCATCATGGGCGCGTCGGGATCCGGCAAGTCGACGCTGATGTCGATCCTCGGTTGCCTCGACCGGCCGAGCTGCGGCCACTACTGGTTCGACGGCATCGACGTGGCGCAGCTTGCCGAGCCCGATCTCGCGGGCCTGCGCAGCGAACGGCTCGGTTTCGTGTTCCAGAGCTTCAATCTGTTGCCGCGCACCAGCGCCATCGACAACGTCGCCCTGCCACTGTTGTATGCCATGTCCGGCCAGGCCCATGCGCGAATGCGCTTGGAGCGGGCGCGCGCGGTGCTGGACAAGCTCGGGCTGCGCGACCGCGAACGCAACACCCCCGGCCAGCTCTCCGGCGGGCAGCAGCAGCGCGTCGCGATCGCCCGCGCGCTGATCAATCAGCCCAGCCTGCTGCTGGCGGATGAACCGACCGGCAATCTCGATACGCGCAACTCTCACGAGATCATGCAGACGCTCAGTTCGCTCAACCGCGAACAGGGGGTCACCATCATCGTGGTGACCCACGAGCCCGACGTCGCCGCCTTTGCCGACCGCGTGCTGACCATGCGCGATGGCCAGATCATCTCGGATGTGCGCAAGCCAAGGCTCGAAGCGACTACCCCGCAGACATCCGCCCCGGCCGGCCCGGCACGCGAGCAGGCCCTGCCCTTCCCGCTCGCGCCGTCGCGCTTCGCCGCATCGTCGGGCGCATCATGGCCGTTCGCATGGATGGTGATGACGGCGGCGGCGGAGGCGATCTGGCGCAACAAGATGCGTTCGGCACTGACCATGCTCGGGGTCTTCATCGGCGTCGCCGCCCTGATTGTCATGGTGTCGCTCGGCCAGGGGGCCAACGAGGCGGTCCGCAAGGAAATCGCAAGGCTCGGCACCAACCTCGTGGTGATCGTGCCCGGCGCCGCCACCAGCGGCGGCGCACGCGGCGGATCCGGCAGCGCATCAACACTGACCGTGGCCGACGTTCAGGCGATCCGCCGGGAAGCGCCGGCCGCAGGCGAAGTGAGCTATCTGATCCGCCAGTCCGGCCAGATCCGGTTTGCCAGCCAGAACTGGACCACCGGCATCCAGGGCGTCAGCTTCAACTACCCGCCGATGACGAACTGGCAGATCGCCGCCGGGCGGGCGATCACATCGGAGGACGAGCGGAGCGCCGGACTTGTCGTCGTGCTCGGCGAGACCGTGCGCCGGCAATTGTTCGGCGCCTCGCAGAACCCGATCGGCGCGCTGGTGCAGGCCAGGGGCGTCTCACTGCGAGTGATCGGAGTGCTCGACAGCAAGGGGCAGACATCGTTCGGGCAGGACCAGGACGATCTCATCATGGTTCCGTTCACGACCGCCGAGCGCAAGATTTTGGGGGTGGCTGCGCCAAGCCAGGCGCAAACCGCCATCAACTGGATCTATCCGGCGCCGCCGAATCCCTACGGGCTGCAGCCGCGCATGACCGGCTTCGTGAACCAGATCTACGTGCAGGCGGTGGACCAGAACAGCATTCAGACCGCGATCAGCCAGGCCACCGATATTCTGGCCCGCCGTCACCGCATCCGGCCGGGCGCCAGCAATGATTTCTCGGTCCGCAACCTCAGCCAGATCGCAGAGACCGCGGAGGGCAGCAGCCGCATCATGGCGCTCCTGCTGGCCTCGGTGGCATCGATATCGCTTCTGGTCGGCGGCATCGGCATCATGAACATCCTGCTGGTTTCGGTGACGGAGCGGACCCGGGAGATCGGACTGCGGATGGCGATCGGCGCCCGACGGCTGCACGTGCTATTGCAGTTTCTGGCCGAGGCGATCTTCATCAGCGTCAGCGGCGGCATCGCCGGAATTGTCATCGGCGCGGCACTTTCACTGGCGGTCTCCGCCATCACCGGCTGGCCGGCGCCGATATCGCTGGCAGCCATAGCCGGCGGATTCCTGTTTTCGGCCGCCGTCGGCATCTTCTTTGGCTACTATCCGGCCCGCAAGGCCGCCCGGCTCGATCCGATCGAAGCGCTGCGCTACGAGTGAGCGGTTTGACCTCGCTCAATATCCGCCATGTCCGGCCTGATCTACTGGCGCCATGACAAAATATATCAGATCGTTTCTCGAACTCGGGTTGAATGACGTCGGGCTGGTCGGCGGCAAGACCGCCTCGCTCGGCGAACTGTATTCGACCCTCGCATCCGAAGGGGTCGCCGTTCCCAACGGGTTCGCCATCACCGCCGACGCCTATCGCGATGCGCTGTCGCAGCCTGGCGTCGCGGAGCAACTGCATCAGCTGCTCGACGGTCTGGACAAGAGCAAGATCAAGCGGCTGGCTGCCGCCGCTGCCAAGGCGCGCGCCGTCATCTACCAGGCGATGGATACCGCGCCGGTCCGCGACCAGATCATGGAAGCCTACCGGCAGCTGGAGCGGGAAGCCGGCAAAGGCGTCGCTGTCGCGGTGCGCAGTTCGGCGACGGCGGAAGACCTGCCGACCGCGAGTTTTGCCGGCCAGCATGAAAGCTTCCTCAATGTACGCGGGCCGAAGGACCTGTTCGAGGCCTGCCGGCGCTGCTTTGCCTCGATCTTCACCGATCGCGCGATTTCCTACCGCATCGACAACGGCTTCGACCACTTCAAGGTTTTCCTTTCCGTCGCCGTAATGAAAATGGTGCGTTCCGACATCGGCGCCAGCGGGGTCATCTTCACGCTCGATACCGAATCCGGATTTCGCGACGTGGTCTTCGTCACCGGCTGTTACGGCCTCGGCGAAACCATCGTGCAGGGCCAGGTCGATCCAGACGCGTTCTACGTGCACAAGCCAACCCTCGCCAAGGGCTTCCGCCGCGTGTTGCGGCGCCGACTCGGCGGCAAACAGATCCGGATGATCTACGGCAAGCACGGCGGCAGCCATGCGACGCTGACCCGGAACGTGCCGGAAGCCGAGCGGCGGAAATTCTGCATTTCCGATGCCGAGGTACTGAGCCTTGCTGATTTTGCGGTGCGGATCGAGGCGCATTACTCGAAACATGCCGGCGGGCCAATGCCGATGGATATCGAATGGGCCAGGGACGGCGGCGACGGCAAGCTCTACATCATCCAGGCGCGGCCCGAGACGGTGGCTTCGCAGCGTTCGGCTGAAATGTTCGAGACCTACAATCTCAAGGAAAAAGGCTCCGTCATCGTCACCGGCCGCGCGGTCGGCGAAAAGATCGCCTCCGGACGCACCCGCCGCATTGCCAGCGCGCGGGACCTCTCGACCTTCAAGCCGGGCGAGATCCTGGTGGCGCCGGCAACCAGTCCGGACTGGGAGCCGGTGATGAAGATCGCGGGCGGCATCATCACCGACAAGGGCGGTCGCACCTGCCACGCTGCCATCGTGGCGCGCGAACTCGGCATTCCAGCCGTGGTGGGTGCAACGCACGCGACCGAAAGGCTGAAGACCGGAACCAACGTCACGATCTCCTGCGCCGAAGGCGATGTGGGAAACGTCTATCAGGGCGCGGTGGCCTTCGACGTCACGCGAACGCCGCTGAGCGAACTCAAGGCGCCGCGCACGCCGATCATGGTCAATGTCGGCACCCCCGAAATGGCATTCCGGACCGCGATGCAGCCGCAATCGGGCGTCGGCCTCGCCCGCATGGAGTTCATCATCTCCGAGCATATCGGCGTCCACCCGATGGCGCTGCTCAAGCCGGACAAGATCGCTTCGGCGAAAGCGAGAACCGCGATCGCCCGTCTGGTCGAAGGCTACAAGGCGCCAGCCGACTTTTTCATCGAGAGGCTTTCTGAAGGCGTCGGCACCATTGCCGCGGCGTTCTATCCGAAGCCGGTGATCGTGCGGCTCTCCGACTTCAAGACCAACGAATATGCCAGCCTGCTCGGCGGCGAGGCCTTCGAGCCGAAAGAAGAGAATCCGATGCTGGGATTCAGGGGCGCTTCCCGCTACAGCCACCCGGCCTACGCGGAAGGGTTTGCGCTGGAGTGTGCCGCGCTGCGCCGGGTGCGCGAGGAAATGGGACTCTCCAATCTTCGCATCATGGTGCCGTTCTGCCGGACCGTCGAAGAAGGCAAGCGCGTGATCGCGACCATGGCCGCCAACGTCCTGAAGCGCGGCGAGAACGGACTCGAGATCTACGTGATGTGCGAGATTCCGAACAACGTCATCCAGATCGACGCGTTCGCGCAATTGTTCGACGGCTTCTCGATCGGCTCCAACGATCTCACCCAATTGACGCTGGGGGTCGACCGCGATTCCGATATCGTCGCCTTCGATTTCGACGAGCGCGATCCGGGTATGCTGGAGATGTTCAGGCTGGCCGTCACCGGGGCCAAACGTAACGGGCGGCACGTCGGCATCTGCGGCGAAGCGCCGGCGAATTATCCGGAGATCGCGCGCTACCTGACGCAGCTCGGCATCGATTCGATCAGCGTCAATCCATCGAGCGTGTTTCGCACCATGGCGGCGGTTCGCGAAGCCGAGGCCGCGAAGTATACGGCTTGACGCGACGCAGCATAATTGCTGCACCGCGGCCTACTGTACATGGGGTTGTTTTCGTAATTTTTTGTCCAGGCCCGCCGGGCTAGCCGCCTGGCGCGGATTCGGCGTGAATCCGCTCGGCCGCGGCGTTGACCCTGGTCATGGTTTCCGTGAGCTCGACATAGGGATCGTCGCCGATCGTCACCGTGCCGTAGTTCGAATTCTCACCGTCAAACCGCCCTTCCGCCGGCTGGTCGGCATGCTCGAACCAGTGGTAACCGACCACATTGGGCTTGCGCAGGGCGGCGGTGACGTAGCGCTCGAAGCACTGGGCGCGCTCGGTCTGGCTGGCGACCCGAGGCCCGGCACCGTGGCCGTTGGGCAGGCCGGCATCGTCGCCGCGGAAGGAGAATTCCGAAATCAGGCACGGCTTGCCGCCAGCGGCATAGGCATCGATCTGCGGGGTCGCATCGAGTTCGTAGCAATTGAACGAGATCACATCGAGATAGCGGACTGCCGCGGCGATCACACTGGATTGCGCCTGATAGCCGAAGCGGGAGCCGATCACAAGGTGATTGGGGTCGGCAGCCTTGATGGCCGAGACGCACACCTCGAAATATCGATCGGCGACGACGGCCAGGAAGGCGTCGCAATCGGCGGAAAATGCCGCGCGGGCCGGGTTGGCGAGGTTGGCCTTGAGCTCGATCGCGTCATTCAGGCCTCCGGCTGGCATTCGGAAGAACGGCGCTTCGACACGTCCCATCGCGGCGAGTTGCTCCCATGAGCGCGCCGGCGTCTGCCAGACCGCGTTGAACTGCGAGAATTCGCGATAATGCTCCTGCAGTCGTGCGATGGCGGCGACGCGGCCGGGGCGGTGCGACGGCAGATTCAGAAACAGCGTCAGCAGCTCGTCAGCACCGCGCCAGTCGGGTGA
>NZ_JAUYAN010000053.1 GCF_030693485.1 Bradyrhizobium sp.
GGCAAACGCCGGTGCCGTCAGCATCAGTGTCACCAGGGTTTGACGCAGGGCAAGTCGCAGCATGACGGGGCGATCCTTTCGATGGCGAACACGCCTTGATAGGGCAGCATGCCCGATGGTCCTTGATCTGCATCAACCGGCTTAATGCGCGGCGGAGGCCGTCTGCCATCAGCAGTCGTCGTGCGACCAGGCGCCCTGCGCGCAGGCACCCTCGCTCCAGGCAGACAAAGAAATTCGTTTCGTCCTAGATAGTCACCGGTATAGGAATTGTCAGCTCCCTTGTTCTGGCAGCTGGCGTTGGATAGAACCGCGCGCAAATAACCAGGGTGGGCCGCTGGAAAAGCTGACGGGAGGACTTGCCGGCTCCGGCGTCGTGGCATCCTCTGGGTGCGTATGTAGCGATTCGCTACCGCAGGCAATCCTGAATTGCCGCCCAGTCACTCCCATCCCAAAAATCCCATCCGGCGCTTTGCTGGCCCGCGCCCTCATCATTCGCATATGACGGCTGCAAATGCTTGTTCTGCCATGATCTTTCGCTAATCTAGATCCGGGTGGATGGAGGAGCCGAGGGTGGTTTGTCAGGTTTGTCAGTCGACCCTGAAAG
This sequence comes from Bradyrhizobium sp., assembly GCF_030693485.1. Taxonomy (GTDB): domain Bacteria; phylum Pseudomonadota; class Alphaproteobacteria; order Rhizobiales; family Xanthobacteraceae; genus Bradyrhizobium. Next base: position 605 of record NZ_JAUYAN010000053.1, read on the forward strand.
CCGGCGACGTGTATTGCTCGTCCTGCGGCGCGGTCGTCCCTGAACATCCTCCCGTAACTGCCGAACTTCGCGGTCGCATCGCTGGCGAGCGGAAATATCTCACGGTCCTCTGTGCCGATCTGCAGCGCTCGACCGATTTGATCTCGGAGCTGGACCCCGAGGCGGCGATATCCCGGCTCGAGCCCGCGCTGATTGCCATGCGCACCGCGGTTCGCCGCAACCGCGGGATTGTCAGCAAGGAGGGCGGCGACGGGCTGATCGCGCTTTTTGGCGCCCCGCATGCCGATGACAATCACGCCGTCATGGCTTGTCACGCGGCGGTCGAGCTGGTGCGCCGTGTAAAACTGTTGAACGACCCTGCGCTTCAGGTGCGGGTCGGGGTTCATTCCGGCTATGTCGTCGCCCACGTGATCGAGGCCGACTTCTCCTCGATCTATGAAGCGGGGGGCCCTGCGGTTCATCTGGTCAAGCGGCTTGAGAATGCCGCCCAAGCCGGCCAGATCCTGGTGTCGGAATCCTGCCAGAGCCTGGCCGCGGGCCTGGTAACTTTCAACGTGCTACCCCAGAGGCGGCTGGAGGGGTTTTCCGCGCTTGTTCCCTGCTACGAGCTAGCCGAAATCAGCGGGCTTACCCGCTGGCGCGCCCGATCGACCAAAGGGCTTTCGTCATTTGTCGGGCGGGCCGAAGAGATTTCCCTGCTCGAGCGGGCGGCGCGGGAGGCCGGTTCGTCCGGGCAGATCGTCGCGCTGGTGGGGACGGCCGGTATCGGAAAATCCCGAATCGCCCACGAATTTGTCGGTGCGTTGCGGGAGAAGGACTGGCAAGTGCTGGAGGCGGAAGGCAATCCGCTGGAGCAGGCAGTGCCGTATGCGTTGCTGAAGAAACTGCTCCAAAGCGCGCTGCAAGGGGGCCATGTCGGGGCAACTGATCAACATGGCCTGTCCGAAGGGTCGGTAGCTGCGCATTCCGATCTTTGGCCGGCCGCGCTTTGTTCGGTTCTGGACCAGCCGGTTATGGACAGCCGGTGGAACGATCTCGAACCCCTGTTGCGGCGCCGCGCCATCATCGATGCCGTCCGCAATGCGATCGGCAGGGTGATCGCGACACGGCCGACCGTCCTGCTTCTCGAGGACCTTCACTGGATCGATGGTCAAAGCGAAACCACGATCGAGGCCTTGATGTCGCTGACGGCAGGCCATCCACTGCTGGTGCTGCTGACATGGCGGACGGAAGATACACCGGGATGGCTGGCTCGGCTGGATGTGCGCCGGGTCTGGTTGCGGTCGCTCGACATCTCCTCGGCAAACGCTTTGCTTGACGATCTGCTCGGTAACGGGGCGGACCTCGACGCGCTCAAGGCTCACATCCTTCGCCACACCGGCCAGGTTCCGCTCTTCATCGAGGAGGTTGCGCGGCAACTCCTCAATCGTGGCGTTCTCGACGCCGACGCCGGCCGGTTTGCCACCAAAACCCCCTGGGACGCGCTGGAAATTCCTCCCACCGTGCAGGGGGTCATTGCTTCCCGCATCGATCGCTTGCCGAAAGAGGACAAGGCGCTGCTCCAGCTCGCTTCCGTCGTCGGACCGCGCATTCCGCCCCCCTTGCTGACGGCCGTGACCGGCATGCCGGCCGCCGAGCTGCAAAGCCGCCTTTGGTCGCTGGAAATTCTGGATTTTCTGGTCGAGTCGCAATGGCTTTCCGCGCCGGAATACGAATTCGCGCACGATCTCATTCGCGAGGTTGCCTACGATTCGATCCTTCGTCCGCAACGGGAGGAGCTACACCGCCGGATTTTGGCGGCGATGGAGGCGAATGCTCTCGGTCACCGGGAGGAGGTCGCCGAGGCATTGTGCCACCATGCGGTCAAAGCGCAGGACTGGGCTAAAACGGACCAATACGGATACATGGCGGCGAAGAAGGCGTTCGATAGATCGGCGTTCCGGGATGCTACCGGATATTTCCAGATTGCGATGGACGCGGTGGACAAGCAGCCGGCCTCGAATGTGCGCGAACAGCGGGCAATCGACCTTCGTATCGAAGCCCGGCTTGCATTTGCAACGCTCGGAAGAATGGATCAGTGGTTTGGCCTCTGCCGCGACGCGGAAGCCCGTTCCGCGAAAATCGGTGATGAAAAGAGACGGCTTGCTTCCCTCGCCGTGAGGGCGGCGGCACTTAATTTCTACGGAACCCCTTATGAAGCGACCACGGCGGGAGAGCGGGCCGTTTCGTTAGCGAACGAACTGACCGATATGACCTGGCTCGGTTTTGCCGAGTATGGGCTTGGCCAAGCCTATTTTGTCGCGGGCCGATACCGCGATGCGGAGGCGTGCCTGAATCGAGCGGCTGCGCGATTTGTGAGTGCACCGGAGAATGTGCCTCCCGGAGCCACCGCATCAAGCCTTCTCGTGCTCAGTTACATGATGAAGGCCATTATCTACGCATCGATCGGCGAATTCGACGACTCCCAGCAGTGTTCACTGCAGGCAAGCGATCTCGCTGAAGGCAATGGCCGTCCATACGATTTGATCGCGGCTGGATATGGTCGCGGCCTGGTACAAATCTTTCAGGGTAATTTTGAGGAGGCGGAAAGCGTTCTCAATCGGGCGGCCTCACTCTCGCGCGAGAACGAAGTCCGGTTGTTCCTACCGCTGGTATTGTGCGGACTCGGGAGCCTTTATTTGCAGCAAGGGCGCCCGGCGGCGGCGAGAGACATTCTGCTTGAGGCAAAGGACGAGGCCGATACACTCGGTCACGTGACCAGTGACCTGCTGTCATCGGCTTATCTCGCGACCGCTTACGCACAACTCGGGGACATACCTCGTGGATTGAGTGTCGCCCGGGGGTGCCAGGCCGGAGCAAAGCAGAAGGGATATCAGGGAATTGAAGCCTTGGCGCTATTTGCTGAAGCTGTAACTTTGTCTCTACAAGGCCCGTCCGCCGTAGCGGAAGCGATTGCGCAGTTCGAGCGAACCATTGAAATTGCGGCAAGACTTGAAGCCAGACCTTTGCTGGGCGCGGCGAAGGGGACAATGGCCCGTTTGCTGGCCAGTTCAGGCAGAAAGGCCGAGGCACAGCAAGAACTCGTTCAGGCGATCGCTCTGTTCGCAAGGTCGAAAATGACTATTCAACTCGAACGTGCTAAAGCAATCCTCTCCAAGTTCTCGGATTGATGACGAATTATCACCAAAGGAGTTGAGCATGGCCGGATTCGTCTATGGCGGAAAATTTGAGCAGATCATCAACGAAATGCTGGGCCCGGAAAATATCGCCGCGTCGGCAACCAAGTTCAAAGAGTTGGAAAAGAAGTACGGGCCTTACAGTTTCGGAAAGTTTGTAAAATATTTTCTGCCGAAGCCAGAGGAGTTTGCGAACTGGGATAAGGATGCTGGCGGAATATCTGAACCGGTGCAGCGCCGCCTCACCGAAATCGTTGCGGCCAATCTCAGATCCTCATTGCCAATGCCGATGTTGTTGAAGGTCGGCGACAACGTCGATGCGACCCACGATCTGATCGTCAAGGTCTTTGTCCACAATGCCCACATCTACATCGGCCTTCACATGCTTTGTCCAAATCCTGCGCTAAAATGACGCCGAAGTCCGCATGTTGGAGGTCGGAATCGATATCCTCCCACTCGCATCCAACCCTTTCGCCTATTTAAAATTGTTCACTTAATTTACGCATCCTAGGCGAGCAATTATCTTAAAGGCCTCGGTATAACCGGGGCCTTTCTTGCCGTGCGCTGCCCGCCGGAGTATAAATTGCGGCGCGGCGGACTATTGCTCTCGTCAGCCTTGCGTCAGCACGACCCGCCGTTGATGGGCAAAGTATCAGATGGTCGTGACCGGCGTGCCTCAGGATAAGACGGGTGGAGCTCGCGAGGCTCCGAGCAGCAAATTATCGGTGCTGCGCAAGCATCCGATCTTCTGCGATCTTGAACCCGAGGCGTTCGATCAGCTGTGCCGCTATGCCAAACACTCCACGCTGAAGCGGGGTGCCACGATCTTTTCAAAGGGCGATGCCGGCACCAGCATGTTTGCGGTGATCAGCGGCACCGTGAAGATCAGCATCTCCTCCGCCGATGGCCGCAGCGCGATTTTGAATTTGATCGGCGCCGGAGAGATTTTCGGCGAAATGACGGTGCTCGACGGGCAGGTCAGATCCGCCGACGCCACGGCAAATACCAGTTGCGAACTCTTCATCATCGACCGCCGCGAATTCATTCCGTTCCTGAAGAGCCAGCCGGCGCTGGCGATGAAGTTCATCGAGCTGTTATGTACGCGCCTGCGCTGGACCAGCGAGCAGGTAGAGCAGATCATCCTGCAAAACCTGCCGGGCCGGCTGGCCAGCGCGCTCCTTCGCCTGACCGAAAAGCACAAGCTTGCGCCTGGCGGCCGGACCATCGCCGTAACCCAGCAGGAAATCAGCGAAATGGTCGGCATGACCCGGGAAAGCATCAACAAGCAGCTCCGGGTCTGGGCCGATCGCAAATGGGTGCGCCTCGAGCACGGGGCCATCGTCGTGCTGAATGCCGAGCCGCTGCAGTCGCTGGCCGAAGCGGGATCAGGCGACAACGGCGATTAGCGCGCCGTTGCAAGGTTGGTGAAACCGCCGCATCGAGCGCAGCGATGCCTTATAGCCTTTTCCGCGACCCACCTGACAGCGCCGGCGCTGCCGCTTTACCCCTCGATGATGGCGACTGCGCGGGTCCAGCCCGCCGAAGCGCGTTCGATCTTGACCGGAAAACACGACACGGTGAATCCGGTCGACGGCAACTGCTCGAGGTTGTGCAGCTTTTCGATATGGCAGTAGCCGATATGGCGTCCGGCCTTGTGGCCTTCCCAGATCAGGCTGGCGTCCCTGGTCTCCGCATATTTCTTCGCGGTATGGACGAATGGCGCATCCCAGCTCCAGCCGTCGATGCCCGTGAGCCGCACGCCGCGCTCGAGCAGATACATCGTCGCTTCATAGCCCATGCCGCAGCCGGACGTGACGTAATCCTGCCGGCCGTATTTGGTCCCGGCGCTGGTGTTGACCACGACGATTTCCAGCGGTGAAAGCGTGTGGCCGATGCGCTTCAGCTCATTTTCGACATCCTTTGCGGTCGCAACATAGCCGTCCGAAAAATGTCGGAAGTCCAGCTTCACGCCGGGTTGCAGGCACCATTCCAGCGGCACTTCATCGATGGTCCACGAGCGCTCGCCGCGGTTCATGGTCGGGTGAAAATGCCAGGGCGCATCGAGATGGGTGCCGTTGTGGGTGGAGAGCTGGACCTGTTCGACCGCCCAGCCTTGCCCGTCCGGCAGATCCTCGGCTTTCAAGCCCTCGAAGAACTGCAGCATGCGCGGCAGGCCCTGCTGGTGATCGATGTACTGGATGGTGGGATGTCCGCCCGGCGGATCGGCCGGCACGTCGTTCTGCAGCGGCACGGAAATGTCGATCAGTTGTCTGGCCATATGCGCTTCCTCGAAGAGTTTTGCCTGCTTTTATTCACATATCGAGCTTCAGGCGTCCTGCCGCTCGACCTTGTTTTTCAGGATTCCGATCTTTTCAACCTCAAGTTCTATGGTGTCGCCGTGTTCGAGATACCAGCCGAGTTCAAGCCCGCAGCCGTTGCCGACAGTGCCTGACCCGATGAATTCCCCGGGCATCAGGGTTTCATCGCGGGTGACATGCGCAATGATTTCCTCGAAAGAAAACAGCATTCCCTCGGTAACGCCCTGCGAGCGCATCTTGCCGTTGACGCGGGCTTCCATCCTGAGCTTGTAGGGATCGCCGATCTCGTCTGGCGTGACGATCCACGGTCCCATGACGTTGCCACCGTCAAAGCTCTTGCCCTTGGCAGGGCCGAGCCGTCCTTCCATTTCGATGCGCTGGGCGTCGCGCGCCGAGAAATCGTTGAAGATGGTATAGCCGAAGATATGGTCCCGGGCCTTCGAGGCCGGGATATTGGCGCCCTTGTTCTTCGTGACGATGCCGAACTCCAGTTCGTAATCCATCACCTTGCTGTAGCGCGGCCACTTCACCGTCGTGTTGGTGCCGCGCACGCTGAAGCGGTTGGTGATGTAGTAGATCGGCTGTTTGCGGTAGACTTCGGGCAACTCGCCCAGCGGCTCGGCATCGATCCGCGCCAGCTCCGCCATGTCGTTCTTCGCGCGCGCTGCAAGCTTGAGCTGGCCCCGCGGGGCCTGCAGGATATGCAGCGGGAACGACATGCCGTCGCGCATCTGCCGAGGTTCGGGGATCGGTGCCAGGATCTCGGCGGCCGCGACATTCTCGGACAAGGTTTCATCCTTGCCGCTCTTGTCGAACAACTGCCCGGCCTGGTCCAGGGCTGAGGAGCCAGCGTCGATCAGCGACAGCATCGAAGCAAAGGCTGGATTGGATTTGCCCTCCCGGTCCGCAGCCGCCGCCAGGTCGAACAATCGCGAATTATCACTGTGCACGAGACCGATCTTTTCACGGCCGCCGGATCGAAATGTCGCAAGTTTCACCATTATCTCCCTTGCAGTTTAATAAAATATATGATCATTAAAAATATCGATAAACAAGGGGCGATAAAAAATATCGCTATCGGGAGGCGATTGATGACCAGATTCCTGGCGGCAGCAGGCGTTGCGGCGGTTTTGTCCGTCAGCCCGGTCCATGCGCAGAACAAAATCCAGATCGGCTGCACTGCGACGTCCGACTGCGCTTCCGCGATGGTCGCGATCGACGAAGGCATCTTCAAGAAGCATGGTCTCGATGCCGAAATGGTGTTGATTGGCATCAATTCGAACATTCCAGCCGCGATCCTCTCCAACTCGATCCACGTCGGCGGGCCGACCTCTACCGTGTTCTTGCAGGCGGTCGATGGCGGCCTCGACCTGGTCGCGGTCGCGGGAGCTAGCGTGATGAGTCCAGTCACCAACGGCAATGTCAGCGCGTTCGTCCGCAATGGCGTCGTCATCAACGAGCCGAAGGATTTCATCGGCAAGAAGGTCGGCGCCCCCGGGCTCGGCGCGTTCCTCCATGTCCTGTTCGTGAAATGGCTGGTCGAGAAGGGCGTTGACCCCAAGAAGGTCAATTTTGTCGAGGTGACGTTTCCGACCATGATGGATATCGTGAAGTCGGGCAGTGTGGACGCAGTCCTGACGGCAGAGCCGTTCGTGACCCGGATGACCAATGCCGGACTAGGCTCGGTCGGTGCCCGTTACGCCGTCGAACTCGCGCGGACCGAACCGATCATTTTCTACGCCGCCTCGCGCGAATGGGCGGAAAAGAATCCCGATACCATCAAGAAGTTCCGCGCCGCGATCGCGGAAGCCGCTCCCGTCGTCAACAACGACCGGGACAAAGCCTCAACTTCGATTCAGAAGTTCACCAAGCAGCCCATCGAACTGGTCAAGGCCACGCCGCCCAACCGGTCGGAACCGATCCTCAAACCGGAGCAACTGGCCTGGTGGATCGAGATCATGGCGACGCAGAAAATGTTGCAGAGCAAGCTCGATCTCAACAAGCTGATCCTGAAGTAGAACCGAGCATGGCGCCAGCGGTGCAAAGCGGTTCAGGGGAGGCGTCGGGTTCGGACACCTTGAGCGAGCGCGCGGCCAGCCTGGTGGAACGCGATATCATTGCCGGCAATCTCGCGCCTGGCGCGCGTCTTGGAATCGTCGATCTGGTCCAGCGCTACGACATCGGCGCCACGCCGCTGCGCGAAGGCCTGTCCCGGCTCATTTCCAGGGGGCTGATCGTCGGGATCGGCCAACGCGGTTTCCGGGTGGCCGATGTCAGCCGCGAGGATCTGAAAGACATTACGCAGATGCGCACGGTGGTCGAGATCGAGGCGCTGCGGCTCGCGATGGGGCAAGGCGACGATGCCTGGGAAGCGGGCATTGTCAGCGCGTTGCATCAAATGCGCCGGCACATTCAGCGAACCGGCGACAGGTTTCGCGAGGGCGCGCCGGAGTTCGACGCCTTGCACAAGGGATTTCACACCGCACTGCTGGCGGATTGCGGATCACGACGGCTGCTGCAGGCGCATTCGGATCTCTACGATCAGGCCTATCGTTATCGCCGCGTCATGATGCGCAGTCTGGGTAGCGGTGAAGACTTTGTCGCGGCCCATCAGGATCTTGCGGATCTGGTGCTGGCGCGCGATGTCGATGCTGCGCAAGCCAGGCTCAGGTCACACCTGGGTTCGACGCTCAATTACGTCTATCCGCCGGCCAAAGGGGGCTAGATCGTGAACATGATTGCTGCCGTGAACCAGGGGGCGAACAGCCTTCGTCCGGGGCGTGCGCAGATCGTCTTTTCCGGCGTCACGCTCAATCTCGGCGGCAAGGCCATTCTGGAAGGCATCAGCCTTGACGTGAAGCCGGGCGAATTCCTCTGCATCATCGGGGCGTCGGGTTGCGGCAAGACCACCGCGCTGCGGCTTGCGGCCGGACTTTATCAGCCGACCAGCGGCACCGTGGCCTTCGACGGCCAGGCGATGCTGGCGCCGCGGCGGGATATCGCCATCGTCTTTCAGGACTACGGCAAGGCGCTGCTGCCATGGCGAACCGCCGCCGGCAACGTCTCGCTGGCGTTGGAGGCATCCGGCATGGCCGCCTCGCAGCGCGCCACCCGCATCGACGAGTTGCTCAAGAAGGTCGGATTGCCCAACCACGCCGGAAAATACCCGGCGGAGATGTCCGGCGGGATGCAGCAACGCCTGCAGATCGCGCGCTGCCTGGCGCAAGAGCCCAAGGCACTCTTGATGGACGAGCCGTTCGGCGCGCTCGACGCGATGACGCGTCAGGGACTGCAGGATGAAGTGCTGTCGCTGGTGCACGCCAGCGATGCGACGGTCGTGTTCGTCACCCATGATCTGGAAGAGGCGATTTACCTGGGTGACCGGGTCATAGGCCTGTTACCGCATCCCGGCCGCATCGGCATCGAACTCCAGATTGATCTGCCGCGGCCCCGCGATCAGCTGACGACGCGGGAGAACCCCGAATTCCTGCGGCTGCGCCGCGAGTTGTTCGATTTCATCAAGGCGTCGGAAGCATGATCCCGGAGCGCATCAAGGCGTTTCTGCTCCCGATCTCGATCCTGGCATTACTCGAAATCTGGGCCCGGGCGGTTGATCTGAAAAGCGACTCGCTGGCGCCGCCGAGTGCCATTGCCGCGGCGCTTGTCAAGGCTTTCCAGGACGGCTCGATGTTGACTGCGACACGGGACACGCTGATCTCGGCGTTCACCGGGCTCTCGATCGGGGGCGCCGTCGGCCTTGCCTTCGGTATTGCGCTAGGCATTTTCCACATTTTCGACCGGTTGATGGAAGTCACCATTGAGTCGATCCGTCCCATACCGTCCATTGCGCTGTTGCCCATCGCGCTGATCGCACTGGGTTTCGGCTATCGCATGGAGATCACGATCGTCGCATTCGCCTGCGTCTGGCCGATCCTGATCCTGACGCGCGCGGCCGTCGGCGGCATCGAACCGCGTCTGATCGAGGTGTCGCGCGCACTGCGGCTCTCGCCGGCGGACCGGGTCCGCAAGATCATCATCCCGGCGGCGCTGCCGAGGATTTTCCTGGCCTTTCGCCTGGCTGCCGGCATAGCGCTGATCGTCGCCGTCACGGTCGAGATCGCGATCAATCCGATCGGGCTGGGCGCTGCGATCATGACGGCGCAGCAGGCGCTGCGGCCCGACCTGATGCTGGCCTATCTGTTCTGGATCGGTCTGATCGGCTACCTGTTGAACACCGCCCTGATGCTCGCGCAACGCCATTTGTTCGGGCGCGCGGCTTTGGTTGGAGATTCCGCATGAATCGCTCGGTGCTGTACTGGCGTGCCGCCAGCTTTGCGGTTGCCGCAGGCTTCATCGGGTTGTGGCAGTTCATTGCCGATCAGCGGCTGGTGTCGCCGGTTTTCCTGCCCGGGCCGGATCGCGCCTGGGCATCGCTGGTAAGGGGATTTGCCAGCGGCGACCTGCTGGACAAGCTGCTGGGAACCCTGGAGCACATGGCCTATGGCTGGTTCGTCGCGTCCATCGCCGGTATCGCGCTTGGAGCGATGATCGGCTCGTCGCGCACGATGCGAAGCTATGTCGCGCCGTCGCTCGAATTTCTTCGGCCGCTGCCGGTATCCGCCGTCATTCCGGTCGCGATTGCGATGTTCGGGTTGACCCAGACCATGGCGCTGTTCGTGATCGCGTTTGGCGCGATCTGGCCGATGCTGCTGGCGACGATACATGGTTTCGCGGCAGTCGAGCCGCGGCTCTACGAAGTAGCGCGGTCGCTGCACATGTCGCGACTGGCGGTCATCTTCAAGATCGCGCTGCCGTCGGCAAGTCCCGACATCCTGGCGGGCATGCGATTGAGCGTGACTGTGGCGCTGATCCTGTCCGTGGTCTGCGAAATTCTCGCCGGCCTCGATGGCCTCGGACACTGGGTGCTGCTGTCGGCCCGGTCGTTCCGTTCAGCGGACCTGTTCGCCGGCGTGATGCTGCTTGGTGTTATCGGCTATCTGACCGCGCTGGCGATGTCACTGGTGGAGAAGCGGTTGTTGAAATGGCGATCGAGCGGCCATTGAGTTCTGTCTGGCGGAGTGCGGGTCTGACTTGCGCAGTTACTTGCCCGCGTCAATGAAGCCAGCGCGTGCTCGTATCGCGCGCTGATCGGTGCCGATCAACAGGTCGATCAGGTTCCGCGCCTGCTTGCCAAGGGCCGCCCGTGAGGTCACCGCCGCCGTATACATGGTCGAGAGGTCGCATCCCTGAGGCAGCGATCCCGACAGAATCACCCCTTTGGTACTGATGATCTCGGTGGATTGCGTGCAGCCGATCGGCCTGATCGCGTCGGTCTCAGCCAGTTGGCGCATTGCGGCCGCCCCGTTCGGAAAGATTCGGAGCCGGGCCGCCACCTCACCGGCGATGCCGAGTTGCTGCAGGACTTTCGCCACGTGGATTCCGGCGGTAGACGCCTTGATATCGGGAACGAAGATCGCATCCGCCGCGAGCAGCGCATCGCGCAAGGCGGCCGCATCGTTGACCGTGACCAGGGAATCGCCGGCGCGGACGGCGACTGCGGTCTCGACCAATCCGATGTCGGCGATAGAGTCGGGAACTACCCATTTCTCCTCCGCCAGTCTGGCGACAATTGCCGCCGTCAGGATGATGACATCGGCATTGGTGCCGGCGCGCAATTTGTCGGCCATGGCGCCGACTGCGCCGAACTCTCCTACAATGTCGAGGCCGGCTTGCGCCTTGAATTGTGGTGCGATACCTGCGACCAGGCCTTGCGCCGCGCCGCCGCTCAGGATGTTCAACGCAGTCATGAGTTCAATTCCATCGCCGCGATCAGGCTGTCGCGCGTAATCGGCAGGTTGCGAACGCGCACGCCGAGCGCATCGAACACGGCGTTGGCGATCGCCGCGGTGACCGGTCCGTGCGCCGCTTCGCCGGCGCCGAGAGGTTCGCTGTCGGATCGCTGGATCAGTTCGACCTGTACGTCCGGCACATCGCTGAAGCGGAGGATCGGATACGACCCCCAGGTGGTGCTGGTGATGCGTTGCCGGTCAAAGCGGACGCGCTCCTTCAATACCCAACTGGTAGCCTGGATTGCGCCCCCTTCGATCTGGTTGATCACCCCATCGGGGTTGATGGCTTCGCCGACGTCGACCGCGATCGTCAGCCGCCTCACGCTGATATCCTCGGCGCCCTCGACCTCGGCAATGACCGCACAATAAGCGCCGGTGTTCTTGTAGCGCGCGAAGCCGAGGCCGTAACCGGTCCCGGCCTGCTTGTCGGGTTTCCAGTTCGCGCGCCTCGCGACGGCTCGGATCACATCCTTGGCCCGCTCGTCCGACAAGAGGCGCAGCCGGAACTCGACTGGGTCCTCGCCGCGCTCGGCGGCGAGTTCATCGAGAAAGCATTCGATCGCGAATACGTTGCCCTGCGCGCCGAGCGTCCGCAGTGCGGAGGTTCGGATCGGCATCGTGGTCAGGCGATGGCATTCGATCCGCCACGACGGAAAGTCGTAGAGCGGAACCGAGTTGCGATCGGCGCCGCCGCCACTGGCTGACGGCGGATTGGTGGAGATCATGCGTGGAAACGGAGTTTCCAGCTCGGTTGCCGCCAGCAAGGCAGGCTCAGCCGCGCGTCCGGGCCGCGCGGTATGGCCGTTGCTCCAGATGCTGTGGCGCCAGCCGATGATTTCGTCTCTTGCGTCGAGATCGGCCTCGATCTCGATCGCCATCGCCGCCCCGAACGGCGCGTGCGACATCTCGTCTTCGCGCGACCATTGTACGCGCACTGGCCGGCCTTGGGCTGCTTTCGCCAGCAGCACCGCGTCGAGTGCGACGTCGTCGGCGGCATTATGCCCGTAGCAGCCGGCGCCTTCCATATGCTCGACTGTGATGTTCTCGGCTGGCAGTTTCAAAACCAGCGCGAGATCGGCGCGGAGGAGATAGACCCCCTGGCTGTGGGTCCAGACATGAACGCGGTCTTCCGCGGTCCACTGCGCCATGGCGCAGGACGGCGCGATCGAGGCGTGCGCGATATAGGGGCGGGTATATTGCCGTCGGACCGTCCGCACCGGTTCGCGGGTCGCCGACGCCGTTCTGGTATCGATCTCTGTCGACTGCGACGGCTCGGCTTTCAGAAACGCAGCCAGTTGGCCTTCATCGGGCAGCATTCGGTCGGATGACCAGGTCGCGCTTCTGCGCAAGGCCTTCAGGGCCGCCTGCGCGCCGTCCTCGGTTTCGCTGACGACACCCACAAAGTTGCCGTCGTGCACGAGGGCGACAAGGCCGGTAACAGCACGCGCGCCATCCTCCTTCAAACCGGTGAGTTTCGCTGCCGACAGCTCCGATCGCAGCACAAGGCCATGCAGCATCCCGGGCAGGGCGGCGTCGTGAATGAAGCGGCGATGCGCGAAAACCTTGTCGGGGATATCCAGCCGCTGAACCGAATAGCCGGCCTGCATGCGCCTGGCAGGTGGCTTTGGCATGGCGCCCGGCGTCGCGTCGCGGTCCAGTGAAACGTGCTCCGCGAGTTCCCAGTAACTGGTCCTGATATTGCCGGGACCGGAGATGGTGCCATCCTCGACCGCGAGTGCGTCGATGCCGACGCCCAGGCGATCCGAGGCGGCGCCCAGGAAGATTTGCCGCACTTCGGCGCAGGCCTGCCGTATGGCGCGGCCCGACTGCTGCACGGATAGACTGCCCGAGGTGACGCCCTCGTTGGGACTGGCCGCCGTCGAGGCGCGCGCCATCTGCACGCGGCCGATATCGATATCGAGTTCGTCGGCGGCGATCTGGGCCAGTGCGGTGATGATGCCTTGCCCGATCTCGACCTTTCCTGGCGAGATCATCACGTGGCCTTCCCGAGAGAACTGTACCCACGACGACAGAGTGGGGTTCGCCGCCAGGCTGACCGGCAGTTTTGGCGCGGGGGAGGGGGCGCGCTCGCTCATCGCGCGGCCATTTCAGCCGCCGCGCGCAGCACCGCCCGCACCATGCGGTTATGCGATCCGCAGCGGCAAAGGTTGCGATCGAGTGCGGCCTTCACATCGCCACTGGTGGGTGTCGGGTTTTGCTGCAGCAGCGCCGCGGCGCTGATCAGGATGCCGGAAACGCAGTAGCCGCACTGCATGGCCTGCTCGGCGATAAAGGCTCGCTGCAGCGGATGCGGCGCTTGCGCGCTTCCCAACCCTTCCACGGTGATGACGTCCTTGTCCGCGACCGACCACAGCGGCGTGTCGCATGCGGCTACCGCATGATTGCCGACCAGGACGTGGCAGGCGCCGCATTCATTGGCGCCGCAGCCAAAATGCGGCCCGGTCATCTCAAGCGTTCCGCGCAGGATACCGAGCAGCGAAGAATCGGGATCGGCGTCGACCTCCGTTTCGACGCCATTGAGGCGAAACCGTACGTTCGACATCGACGGAAACCTTATTGCGGCTTCTCGGCGAATTTCTTGACGACCTCGGCCCATTTCACGATATCGCCGCGCAGATACTTGTCGAACTCTTCGGGAGTCATCGACATCGCGACCGCGCCCTGTCCGGTCCAGAGCTTGACGATATCCGGCCGCTTCACCGCGGCGTTTACAGCGGCGTTGAGCTTGTCGATGACAGGCTTCGGCGTTCCCGCCGGCGCCATCAATCCGAGCCAGATCGTTGCCTCGTAGCCGGCGACGCCGGCCTCGGAGGCCGTCGGCGCGTTCGGCAGCACGCTCGATCGCGATTTGCCCGTGGTGGCGAGCGCGCGCACCTGGTTCGCGGCGACGTTCGGCGCCATCGCCGGAACCGCGTCGATCATCATCTGCACCTGTCCACCGATGACGCCGGTGCGTGCCTCGCCGCTGTTGCGGTAGGGGACATGCACAAGCTCGATGCCGGCCATGGCTTTGAATAGCTCGCCGGCCATGTGGTACGGCGTACCCTGGCCGGACGACGCATAGTTCAGTTTCCCCGGCTGCGCCTTGGCGAGCGCGATGAATTCGGCCAGCGTGCTGGCCGGCACCGACGGATGCACCACGATCACGAGGTCGGAATAATTGACCGGCGCGATCGGCGCCAGATCGCGCATCAGTTCATACTTGCGCGTCGGCACCAGCGACTCATTCGCCGTCTGGGTATTCGACATCATCAGCAGCGTGTAGCCGTCGGGCGGCGACTTGACGACCTCGACCGTGCCGATCACTCCGCCGGCACCGGTACGGTTCTCGACCACGAAGGGCTGGTTGAAACTTTCCTGCAGGATGCCGCCGATCTGGCGCGCCGTGACGTCGGCCGGGCCGCCGGGGCCGAAGGGAACGATGATCTTGACGGGCCGCGCCGGATAATCCTGCGCCCGACATTGCGTCGCAACAAGACCCGAAGTCGCAACAAGCGTTGCCGCCAGCGCCAACGCGAACCGTGAGACTGTCATTTCAATCCTTCCAAGCCCGGTCTTGTTCTGAATCGGCTGTCTGCCGGCCGACGCTGACTGCCAAGTCCGGGACCAAGTTTAGCCAACTGCGCTGCGACTTCCAGTGCTCAAATCAGGCTTTTGTCGCCGTAACGGTGGCGGGCCATTCACGCCCGTGGCGGGCCTATCCCGGCGCACAATGCATGGCCCGCGCGCATTTTTCGCTGGTGCGTGGCGGATAAATGCGCTCGGCGGTCCCGGCTTTTGATGCTAGCAATCGGGGCATGAACCAGCAACCAAGAATCGACATCCGGCACTCCACCTGTCCGCACGATTGCCCGTCGGCCTGCGCACTCGATGTCGAGGTGATCGACGGCACCTCGATCGGCCGGGTGCGTGGCTCCAAGCTGCAGACCTATACCGCCGGCGTCGTCTGCGCCAAGGTCGCGCGCTATGCCGAGCGCATTCATCATCCCGACCGGCTGCTCTATCCGATGCGCCGGACCGGCCCGAAGGGCTCCGGTCAGTTCGCGCGGATTTCGTGGGACGAAGCGCTGGACGAGATCGCCGTGCGGTTCGACGCGGCCGAGCGCGAATTCGGGGCTCAATCGGTCTGGCCCTATTACTACGCCGGCACCATGGGCCTCGTGATGCGCGATGGCATCAACCGCCTCGCGCATGTGAAGAAATATTCCCGCTTCTACCAGACCATCTGCGCCAATGTCGCGCGGATCGGATTCGCCATCGGCACCGGCAAGATCGCCGGGGTCGATCCGCGCGAGATGGGCGTCTCCGACCTCGTCGTGATCTGGGGCACCAATCCCGTCAACACCCAGGTCAATGTGATGACGCATGCGATGCGTGCCCGCAAGGAGCGCGGCGCAAAAATCGCGGCGATCGACATCTACAACAACGACACCATGAAGCAGGCCGACATCAAGATCATCCTGCGGCCCGGCACCGACGGCGCCTTCGCCTGCGGCGTCATGCATGTGTTGTTCCGCGAGGGATATGCGGACCGCGCCTATATGGAGCGCTATACCGATTGCCCTGGTGAACTCGAGGCGCATCTGAAAACCCGCACCCCGGAATGGGCCTCCGCCATCTGCGGTGTTCCCGTTGAAGAGATCGAGGCCTTTGCCCGTTTGGTCGGGGTGACAAAACGATCGTTCTTCCGGCTCGGCTATGGTTTTACCCGCAGTCGCAACGGGGCTACGCAGATGCATGCGGCGCTCTGCATTCCAGCCGTGACCGGCGCGTGGCAGTACGAGGGCGGCGGCGCATTCTTCAACAATTTCGCGATCTGGAAGTTCGACGAATCGATCATCGAGGGCCATGACGCCATTGATCCCACCACGCGGGCACTCGATCAGTCCAGGATCGGGCGCATCCTGACCGGCGACGCCGAGGCATTGCACAACGGGCCGCCGGTCAAGGCCATGCTGATCCAGAACACCAACCCGATGACGGTGGCGCCGGAGCAGACGCTGGTGCGGCAGGGTTTTGCGCGCGAGGATCTGTTCGTGGCGGTGCATGAGCAGTTCATGACCGAGACCGCGCAAATGGCCGATATCGTGCTGCCGGCGACGATGTTCCTGGAGCATGATGATCTCTATTACGGCGGCGGCCACCAGCATATCTCGGTCGGCGCCAAGCTGATCGAGCCGCCCGGCGAATGCCGCTCCAACCATGAGGTGCTGCAGGGCCTCGGCCGACGGCTCAACGCCGTGCATCCCGCCTTCGACATGACGTCCCGCGAGCTGATCGACGCCACGCTGAAGAAGAGCGGCCATGGCGATATCGAAACGTTGGAGGCCGATCTGTGGCGCGATATCCAGCCGGATTTCCGCACTTCGCATTACCTCGACGGCTTCGCGCATGCGGACAAAAAATTCCACTTCAAGGCGGATTGGGCGCACCCGCCATTTGGCAACGCCGGCATGGGGCCGTGGGAGCAGATGCCGTCGCTGCCGGATCACTGGACCATCATCGAGGAGGCGGACGAGGCACATCCGTTCCGGTTGGCCACCAGCCCGTCGCGCAGCTTCCTCAATACAAGTTTCAATGAAACGCCCTCGTCGGTCGCGCGCGAAGGCGCGCCTTCGGTGATGATTCACCCGTCGGATGCGGCATCGCTCGGAATCGCCGACGGCGAGGCCGTGGTGCTGGGCAATACGCGCGGCGAGACCACGCTGACCGCCAAACTGTTCGACGGCCTGCGCCGCGGAGTTCTGATCGCGGAGTCGATCCAGCCGAACAAGGCCCATGTCGGCGGTCGTGGCATCAACACCCTGACCGGCGCGGAGGCCATCGCCCCGATCGGCGGGGCGGCGTTCCACGACATCAAGGTGTGGGTCAAGAAAGCGGCGCCAGCCACTGCGCGCAAGACCTGATGCCGCTTGCGGTCCATCATTGTCCCAAGGCAAATGTTTGCGAGCATATGAGCAAAACAGGCGGATGGGACGATGACCGACAACAACAGCGTGATCCGTGAAAGGCGCGGAACTGCGTTCTGGATCACCATCAATCGGCCGGACAAGCGCAACGCCCTCAATGGCGACGTGATCGCCGGCATCGCGAAGGGCTATCGCGACGCGCATGACGACAAGGACGTGCGCGTCATCGTGCTGACCGGGGCGGGCGACAAGGCGTTCTGCGCCGGCGCCGACCTGCAGAACAGCGGGGCCGCGTTCGCGATGGATTTTGCCAGGCCCAATGTCGATTATGCCGATCTGCTGCGGCTGTCGCAGAATGCCACCAAGCCGGCGATCGCGCGGGTCGGCGGGGTCTGCATGGCCGGCGGCATGGGGCTGTTGTGCATGACCGACATGGCGGTCGCGGCCGACCACGTGATTTTCGGGTTGCCCGAGGTGAAGGTCGGCGTGTTCCCGATGCAGGTGATGGCGCTCTTGCAGGGAATCGCGCCGCGCCGCCTGATCAACGAGTGGGCGCTGACCGGCGAACCCTTCGATGCGCGCACCGCGCAGGCCGCCGGGCTCCTGAACCATGTGGTACCGGCTGCCGAGCTCGATGCCAAGATCGACTGGCTGATCGGCCGCATTGCCGACAAGTCGCCGACCGCGATCCGGCGCGGAAAATACGCCATGCGCGCCATCGCCGCGATGTCGTTCGACGAAAGCATCGCCTATACCGAAAGCCAGATCGCGCTGCTGGCGATGACCGAGGACGCCAAGGAGGGCCTCAAGGCCTTTGGCGAAAAGCGCAAGCCGTCATGGCCGGGGAAGTAGGACCAACGCCAGCTGTCGCTGTCTCAGGCTTTCAATCCTCCCGCCAGTCTGCTGTAGTGGGCGAAACTATCTGCCGGGAAGGGCAAATATGGACCGCCGAAATTTTGTGGCCGGATGCGCCACTCTCTTGTTGTCAGCCAAAGCGGGCGACTCAATCGCCCAGTCCGGGCCGCTGACAAGGATCGTGTTTCCCTTCGCGGCCGGCGGTGGCGGCGATACGCTCTGCCGGCTCGTGGCACAACATATCGCCCCGCTGCTCGATCGCAATGTCATCGTCGAGAACCGCACCGGCGGCGATGGCTTGATCGGAATCAAGGCGGTCATGAATGCCAGCCCCGACGGCGCCACCATTCTCATCACCACCGGTCCGACCATGTATCTGCTGCCGATGGTGGAGGCGGTGCCGAGCTTCAATACGGCGAAGGATTTCGTGCCGGTATCCCAGATCGCACGTTTCGAGTTCGGCATCGTTGCCAGCCCGACGATCGGGGCCAAGGACTTCAAGCAGCTGGTAGCCTGGCTCAAGACCAATTCAGACAGAGCGAGCTACGGCGTGCCGAGCAACGGCACCATTCCGCATTTCACGGGTTTGAAACTGGAAGAAGCGCTCGGCATGAAAATGACGCGAGTACCCTATCGCGGCAGCGCGCCAATCATCAACGACCTCGTCGGCGGCCATCTGCCGTTCGGCGTTACCACCATTGCCGACGCGATCCCGCAGCATCGCGCCGGCGGCGTCCGGATTCTGGTCGTGAGCAGTGTGGCGCGTTCGCCGTTCCTGCCGGAGGTGCCGACGTTGAAGGAGAACGGCATCGAACTGGTCGCCGATGCCTGGTACGGGATGTGGCTGCCGGCCGGCAGTCCGGCGGCCTTTGCGAAGCAACTGAGTGAGGCGGTTGCAACGGCGCTGGCCAAGCCGGAGGTTCGCGAAAAACTGCTGGCGATCGGTCTGATCCCGGTAGGCAGCACGCCGGAGGGTCTCACCCAGGAGTTGGCCGCCAACACCGCTTTCTGGCAGCCGATCGTCAAGGCCTCGGGCTACAAGATCACGAATTGAGCGGCTTCATCTCTTGGGTTTGAGCATGATCGTTTCGGAAAACCGGTTTCCACTTTTCCGGATCATGCTCCCGGCTGAATACCGATCTTCTTCCGGATCGCTGACAGCTCGGTTTCGTCCCAGATCCCGATCAGGACGCCGTTTCTGACCTGGAGCTGCTTCTCGGCATAGGCGGCGATCTTTTCCGTGCTGGTCGTGATGTGACCCTTTGGGTGCAGCGCCCAGTCGAACAGCGCCGACTGCAGCCGGGCCATGACATCGGCGCAGGACGAGTCTTCGCCGCGGTCGGTCAATTCCTGCGGGTCTTCGAGCAGGTCGTAAAGCATCGGGCGGAAGCCGGAGGCGTGGATATATTTCCAGCGGCCGTCGAATACCATGAACAACCGGCACTGCTCGATCGGCTGGTTCAGCTTCAGCCGGACATCCTGCATGCAGTAGTCGTATTCTGAAAATACCACCTTGCGCCAATCCGAAGGCGGCCCGCCGCGCAGCAGCGGCATAAGCGAACGCCCTTCCAGAATGTGATCCGGCGGCTTGCCGCCGAAATAGTCGATGAAGGTCGGCGCCAGATCGATTGCCTCGACCAGCGCGTCGCAGACCGTGCCCCGCGTGGCGTCGGCCCCGGCCGACGGATCGATCACGATCAGCGGGATCTTGGCAGAGGCATCGTGGAACAGGTCCTTCTCGCCCATCCAGTGATCGCCGAGATAATCGCCGTGATCCGAGGTGAACACGATCATGGTGGTGTCGAGCAGGCCGCGCGCTTCGAGAAATCCCATCAGCACGCCCATCTGGTCGTCGATCTGCTTGATCAGCCCCATATAGGTCGGAATGACTTTCTCCCGCGCCTCGTCGCGCGACATGTTGCGGGAATAGCGCATGTCCATGTAGGCGGCGAACACCGGATGCGCGGATTGCTTTTCCTGCTCCGAACGAACCGCCGGCAGCATGTCGCCGGGGCCGTACATGCTGGCATAGGGCTCGGGCGCGATGTAGGGCCAGTGCGGCTTGATGTAGGACAGGTGCATGCACCAGGGCCGTCCGTCGGCTTCAGCCTCGGTGATGAAATCCATCGCACGTCGCGTCATGTAGGGCGTCTCGGAATCCTCTTCCGCGACGCGGGCCGCCTTGTCGGCATGCACCAGCAGCCAGCCGTTCTGCAGTGAGCCGTCTTCGCCGGCGCCGGAATTTGCCCAGTGCTCCCAGGGATTGGTCGCCTCATAGCCGCGTTCCCGCAGATAGGCGTCGTATTTCGGGCGGGGCTTGCCGGTCGGATGCAGGCCGTCGTCACGCTCGTAAGGCTCGAAGCCGCATTCGGCCACATGCACGCCGATGATCGAATCCGGCGCGATCCCCAGCATCTTCAGGCCTTCGAGATCGGGCGCCATGTGGGTCTTGCCGACCAGCACGTTGCGCACGCCGATTTTCTTCAGGTGATCGCCGAGCGTCGGCTCGCCGACGCGCAGCGGCCAGCCGTTCCAGTGCGAGCCGTGCGAGCGCATGTAGCGTCCGGTATAGAACGACATCCGCGAGGGGCCGCAGATCGGCGATTGCACATAGGCGTTGGAGAATCGCACGCCGCGCTTGGCCATCGCGTCGATATTCGGCGTCTTCAGCGTCGGGTGCCCGGTGCAACCCAGATAATCATAGCGAAGCTGGTCGCACATGATCCAAAGGACGTTTTTCGGGCGTGACATGGCGTTACATTTCGGTTTGCACTTGGGCGATGGCGGCGGCAGCCGATCGGGGCAGCGCGTTAACCCGGGTTAGCCTTCAATCCGGCGGCCTCGATCCCCGCGATCGCGCAGATTTCGTCATTGTCCGATGTGTCGCCGCTGACGCCGACCGCGCCGAGCAGGACGCCGCCGTCCTGGATCAGCACGCCGCCGGGCACCGGAATCAGCCGGCCCTGCGCCATCGTGTTCACCGCGCTGACGAAATAGGCCTGTTCCTGCGCGCGCTGGAACAGCGCCCTCGATCCCATGCCCATCGCCAACGCGCCCCAGGCCTTGCCATGGGCGATCTCGCTACGCATCAGGCTGGTGCCATCCTGTGCCGCTGATATCTTGACGCAACCGCGCGCATCGAGAACGGTGACCACGAGGGGTTTCAGTTTGATCTCGACGCCCTTTGCGAGTGCGACATCGAGAATCTTGCGGGCGATATCGAGAGTGAGTTCAGCCATCAATGGGTTCCTTTGCGACGGGTGAGGAATAGGGGGTGGCGCGCGCGCTGTCGAGGCTCATCGCCAGCACGCGCGCGACGTGAAGGGCGCCACGGCCGGCGCCGTCCCTGATCTGGTGCCGGCACGAGGTGCCGTCGGCGACGACCAGCGTGGCATCGTCGGCGCGCCTGACGGCAGGCAGCAGCGACAGTTCGGCCATCTCCATCGAGGTCTGGTAGGTGTCGGCGCCGTAACCGAAGGCGCCGGCCATGCCGCAGCAACTGGAATCGATGGTTTCGACATCGAGGCCGGGGATGAGCCGGAGCACCTGCTCGACCGGCTTGAACGCGCCGAATGATTTCTGGTGGCAGTGGCCATGCAGCACGGCTTTCGCGGCAACAGGTCCGAGCGGCAGCGAAAGGCGGCCGGCCTCGGCCTCCCGCACCAGAAACTCCTCAAACAGCAACGCATGCGCGCTGACGCTCCTGGCTGTCACGTCCGATCGCAGTGACAGCAATTCGTCGCGCAGCGTCAGCAGGCAGCTCGGCTCGAGGCCCACGATCGGCACACCGCGGGCGGCGAACGGGGCGTAGGTCGCAACCAGGCGGTCCAGTTCGGCCCGCGCGTGGTCGACCAACCCGGCCGAGAGAAAGGTCCGTCCGCAGCACAATGGCCGGCCTCGATCCGCGGGCTTCGGAAGATGGACGCGGTATCCGGCCTCGACCAGCACGCGCAGCGCGGCGTCGAGATTCTCGCGCTCATAGGCGCGATTGAACGTGTCGGCGAACAGCACGACTTCGCGGCCATCGGCCGGGCCGGTCGCCTCGACATCCGACTTGAAAACATCGCGCCGCCATTCCGGCAGAGCGCGCTGCGCGCTGATTCCTGCGAATTTCTCGAACCATTTTCGCAACAGCGGGCTGTGGTTGCGAAGATTGGCGAGCGGGGCGAGATGCGATGCCAGAGCGGCGTAGCGCGGCAGATACCCCACCAGCCGGTCGCGCAACGAAAGCCCGTGTTGGGCTGCCCGCGCCGCCAGCACCTCGATCTTCATCTTGGCCATGTCGACGCCAACAGGGCATTCGTGGCGGCAGGCCTTGCAGGACACGCAAAGTTTCAGCGTGTCCATCATCTCGTCGGAAGCCAGCGCATCCGGGCCCAACTGGCCGGAGATCGCCAGCCGCAAGGTATTGGCGCGGCCCCGCGTAACATCCTTCTCGTTGCGGGTGGCGCGATAGGACGGACACATCACGCCGCCTTCGAGCTTGCGGCAGGCACCGTTGTTGTTGCACATCTCGACCGCGCCCTGAAAACCACCGCCGGCGCCGGGATACGCGGACCAGTCCAGCGCGGTCTTCAGCTCCGTGACGCGGTAATTCGGCGGATAACGAAACAGCGACCGGTCGTCCATTTTCGGCGCGTCGACGATCTTGCCAGGATTGAGCACATGGCCAGGATCGAAGCGCTGCTTGATCTCGCGGAAATCTTCGATGATGCGCGGGCCGAACATCGGCTCGTGAAATTCCGAGCGCACCAGGCCGTCGCCGTGCTCGCCGGAATGCGAGCCCTTGTATTCCCGGACCATCGCGAAGGTTTCCTCGGCGATGGCGCGCATCGCCTTGACGTCCTTTTCCAGTTTCAGGTTCAGCACCGGGCGTACATGCAGGCAGCCCTCGGAGGCGTGCGCATACATGGTGCCGCGGGTGCCGTGCCGGGCAAAAATCTCGTTGAGCCGCGCGGTATAGTCGGCGAGATGCGGCAGCGGCACGGCGCAATCCTCGACGAAGGAGACCGGCTTGCCTTCCTGCTTCATCGACATCATGACGTTGAGGCCGGCGGCGCGAAACTCGGCGATGCCGGTTTGCAACGCGGGCTCCATAATTTCGACCACGCCGCCCCATTTGCGTTGCGGTCGGTCCCAGCCAAAACCGAGATCGGCCATCAGCTCGCCGAGCTTTTTCAACCGATGAATGTTTTCGGCCTGATCCTCTTCGGCAAATTCGACGATCAGCACGGCATCGGGATCGCCGCGCACGGCGGTGCCGATGATCGGCTGGAACATCGCGATCTCGCGCCCCAGCGCCAGCATGGTGCGATCGACCAGTTCGACCGCGATCGGGCGCAGCTTCACCAGATGCTGGGCGGCATCCATCGCCTCGTAGAAACTGCCGAAGTGGCAGACGCCCAATACCTTGTTGCGGATCACCGGCCACAGCTTCAGTTCGACCTTTGTGGTGAAAGCCAGCGTGCCTTCGGAGCCGACCAGCAGATGCGCCAGATTGTTGGGCGCATTGCGCGGCACCAGCGCATCGAGATTGTAGCCGCCGACCCGGCGCTGCACTTTCGGGAATCTCTCGGCGACTTCGGCGGCCTCGCGGGCGCCGAGGTCCAGCATGTCGCGGAACAGGGCGACGCTGTCGTCGCCGGAATTCACCTCGCCGAAATGCAGCAGGTTGCCGTCGGCCAAAGCGGCGTCCATCGACAGCGTGTTGTCGCGCATGGTGCCGTAGCGCAGCGAGCGTCCGCCGCAGGAATTGTTGCCGGCCATGCCGCCGATGGTGGCGCGCGAGGCGGTGGAGACATCGACCGGAAACCACAGCCCGTGCTTTCGAAGTTGCCGGTTGAGATCGTCGAGCACGATGCCGGGCTCGACCACGCAAGAGCGGTTCTCGAGGTCGAGCGAGACGATGCGGTTGAGGTGTTTGGAGAAGTCGATGACGAGGCCGTGATTGACGGTCTGGCCGCATTGCGAGGTGCCGCCGCCGCGCGGCGTGACGATCCGCCCATCGTCCCGGATGATCGCGAGCGCCCGCAGCGCCTCGTCCATGGTCCGGGGGATCACCACCCCCGCGGGCATCATCTGGTAGAACGAGGCGTCGGTGGCATAACGGCCGCGGTTGAACGGGTCGAAGAACACGTCGCCGGTCACCGCGCGCGCCAGCCGGTCTTCAAGCCTCATTGAACCCTTGTTGGACATTCCGCTCCTGCTGGGCGCTACCGGCGCACATTCCCACCAAGATTGGGCAGGAAATGCAATTTAATTTTATGCTCTTGTATTTTGAATTCAAATTCTGCTTCGAACCGCAGGGGAGATGAGGTGTCAAGCTGGCTCCGCCCCGGCCATGCCGTCCGCCTTCAGATGTTCGACGGCGGCGGTCCGCTTATTGCGCAAATGCCTGAACAGGATGTCGCTGAGTTCGCTGCCGGCGCGGCGACGCAGCGCATCCAGTATGGTTTCGTGTTCGCGCATCGCTTCGCCCCAGCGCTCCCGCTTGCGGGCGAAATTGGCGGAGTAGCGTACCCGGCGAATCCGGCCGGCAAAGTTGGCGTAAGTGGCCAGCAGCACCGTGTTGCGAGAGGCTTCGACGATCTTCTGGTGGATCAACTGGTTGACGCGGAAATAGCCGTGCATGTCGCGGTGCAAATAGAAGCCGTACATCTCATAATGCAGCCGCTCGATTTCGGCGATTTCGGCGTCGGTAATGTTTTCGCAGGCGAGGCGCCCGGCGAGACCTTCGAGTCCGCCCATGACGTCGAACAGTTCGCCGAGGTCGTGCTCGCTCAATTGCCGCACGCGGGCGCCCCGGTTGGGCAATAGCTCGACCAGTCCCTCGGAAGCCAATACCTTCAGGGCTTCACGCAATGGCGTCCGCGAGATGCCCAGCATCTCGCAAAGCTGGCGTTCCGGCACGCGGCCACCATCCGGAATGTTGCCTTCGACGATGTGGTCTCGTAGCCGCGTCAGGATCTCGTCATGCAGAGACAGGTCTTCCCGGTCCGGATCGGTGCCGGCGCCAAGGACTTTCGAGGTGGCGTCGCTGGGAATCAGGGGTTTCATAAGCTGAACATAGGACCTGGCGGGGCTCCCGTCGATTAAGAATTGTAAACAATATTTCGATTGCTGTCAGGTAAATTGAATGCAATATAATTAAGAGCAGACGAGGAAGCCATGACTCAGCACCAGGGACGCCATTTCCTGCAAATTCCTGGCCCGAGCCCGGTGCCGGACCGGGTGCTTCGCGCCATGGACATGCCGGTGATCGATCATCGCAGCGCCCAGTTCGCCGAGCTGAGCAAGGCGGTCTTCGAAGGCTGCCGGCAGATCTTCAAGACCACCGGCCCGGTCCTGATTTTTCCGTCGTCCGGCACCGGCGCCTGGGAGGCGGCGATCGTCAATACACTCTCGCCCGGCGACAGGGTCCTGATGGTCGAGACCGGCCATTTCGCGACGCTGTGGCGGCAAATGGCGGCGCGCTGGGGCATCGAGGTTGATTTCATGCCCGGCGACTGGCGCCACGGCGCCGATCCCGTTGCGATCGAGGCCGCGCTGGCGCAGGATTCAGCCCATGCCATCAAGGCGGTAATGGTGGTGCACAACGAAACCTCCACTGGCGTGACCAGCCGCGTCGGCGATATCCGCGCCGCGATGGACAAGGTCGGCCATCCCGCCTTGCTGCTTGTCGATACCATCTCCTCGCTTGGTTCGATCGACTACCGGCACGACGAGTGGAAGGTCGACGTCACCGTCAGTTGTTCGCAGAAAGGCTTCATGCTGCCGCCGGGGCTCGGCTTCAACGCGATCTCGGAGAAAGCCCGCGCCGCGGCCAAAACCAACAAGATGCCGCGGTCCTACTGGGACTGGGAAGAGATGCTGAAGCCCAACGCCGCTGGCTTTTTCCCCTACACGCCGGCCACCAGCCTGCTCTACGGCCTGCGCGAAGCCATCGCGATGCTGCTGGAGGAGGGACTGGATGCGGTGTTCGCCCGGCATAAGCGCCTTGCGGCTGCCACCCGCACCGCCGTCGCACATTGGGGCCTCGAGGTGGTTTGTCTTGAACCTGCCGAATATTCGCCGGTTCTGACGGCCGTGATGATGCCGCCGGGGCACGACGCCGACCAGTTCCGCAAAACCGTGCTCGACAATTACAACATGTCGCTCGGTTCCGGGCTGTCGAAGCTCGCCGGCAAGGTGTTTCGCATTGGCCATCTCGGTGAGTGCAACGAACTCACATTGATGGGAGCCCTGTCAGGCGTTGAGATGGGTCTCTCCACTTCGGGTGTGCCGCATCGGGCCGGCGGTGTCGAAGCTGCGATGAAATATCTCGAAGGGCGAACAGAAGCAAATGCTCCCACGCATCTCAAGGTGATCGGAAATTAACTGCGGATGGCGAGCGAAAGCTCGCCGGGCGATGCAAAAAATCAAAGCGCCTGGTGTCAACGTCAGGCCCAACGGGCTGGTCGGCTTCATCACCACCCTGGCCATTGTGCTGTTGTTCTGGCCGATACTGGACCGCGCCTGGAGCAGCGTCGGACGGCTGTGGCGTCCGGCGCGGGCCTAGTCTGCCGTGTTATGCATTGACGGGGCGTCCCGGGCGGGGGACAAGCCCGCCGAATAGTGATATTCGAGCGGCTCGCGAAGCGGAATACCCCCGGGAAGGACGCCATATGACCCTCCACACTGGTAGGCATTTTCTCCAGATTCCAGGCCCGACCAACGTGCCCGACCGGGTATTGCGGGCGATGGACATGCCCACCCTGGATCATCGCGGCCCCGAATTCGCCGAGCTGGGTCATGCCGTGCTGGCGGGCTGCCAGCGCGTGTTCCGAACCAAGCAGCCGGTCATCATTTATCCGGCGTCGGGAACGGGCGCCTGGGAAGCGGCGATCGTCAATACGCTGTCGCCGGGCGACAAGGTGTTGATGGCGGAGACCGGCCAGTTCGCGGTGCTGTGGCTCGGCATCGCCGAGAAGTTCAAGCTCGACGTCGAATTCCTGCCCACCGACTGGCGCCGCGGCGCCGACGTCGAGCAGATCGAAGCCAGGCTCGCCGCCGACCGCGACCACAGGATCAAGGCCGTGTGCGTGGTGCACAACGAGACCTCGACCGGCTGCGTCACCCATCCGCTGGAGGTTCGCAAGGCGCTCAATCGCACCAACCATCCGGCGCTGCTGATGGTCGACACCATCTCGGGCCTCGCCTCGCTGGAATACGAACACGATGCCTGGGGCATCGACATCTCCGTTGCCGGCTCGCAGAAGGGCATGATGCTGCCGCCGGGCCTCAGTTTCAACGCGGTCTCGGAAAAGGCGCTGGCGGCCTCGAAGGCCAACAGTTCGCTGCGATCCTACTGGGACTGGCATGACCATATCGCGATCAACAAGGTCGGCACCTTCCCCTATACGCCCGCCATCAACCTTCTGTTCGCGCTGAAGGAAGCGATTGCGATGCTGGAGGAGGAGGGGCTCGACAAGGTGTGGGCCCGCCACCTGCGTCACGGTGCGGCGACCCGCGCCGCCGCCAAGGCATGGGGGCTGGATCTGGTCTGCCTCGACCCCCACTGCTATTCGCCGGCGCTGACCGCGGTCATGGTTCCGGACGGGCACGACGCCGACGCCTTCCGCAAGGTGGTGCTGGAAAACTTCGACATGTCGCTCGGCACCGGTCTCGGCAAGCTCAAGGGCAAGGCATTCAGGATCGGCCATATCGGACATTTCAACGACCTGATGCTGATGGGCACGCTGGCAGGCGTCGAGATGGGACTCGACCTCGCCAAGGTGCCGCATCGTAGCGGCGGCGTGCTCGCCGCGATGGACGTCCTGAAGGGGCGCGACGTGGTGCCGATGCAAAAGGCGGCGGTGGCCTGAGCCCCGCGATCGTCGCTTGCGCTCCTCGCAATGACGTCAACAACAGAAAAGAGCGTGCGATGAACGCCCCGGCAGCCAGCGAAGACCTGATCTATACGATCGACAACGGCATTGCCCACCTCACCTTCAACCGCCCGCAGGCGCGCAATGCGCTGACCTTTGCGATGTACGAGCAGATGGCGGCGATCTGCGAAAGCGTGAACGCCGATCGCTCGATCAAGGCGATGATCCTCACCGGGTCGGGCGACAAGGCGTTCGCGTCCGGCACCGACATTTCGCAGTTCCGTGCCTTCAAGACCGCGGAGGATGCGCTCGACTATGAGGAGCGGATCGATCGCGTGCTGGGCGCACTGGAAAAGGTGAGGGTGCCGACCATCGCGGCGATCGCCGGCGCCTGTACCGGCGGCGGGGCGGGAATCGCCGCCTGCTGCGACATTCGCATCGGTACGGCGACGGCGCGGATCGGCTTTCCGATCGCGCGCACGCTTGGCAATTGCCTGTCGATGTCCAATATCAGCCGGGTCGTCGCCCTGGTCGGGCCGGCGCGGACCAAGGACCTGATCTTTACGGCGCGGCTGATCGAGGCGCCCGAGGCGCTGGCGCTCGGTCTGCTCAACGAAGTGGTGCCTGACGTTGCGACGCTGCAGCGCCGCGCCGCTGAAACCGCCAGGCTGATTGCCGGCCACGCGCCGATCACGATGGAAACCGCCAAGGAAGCGGTGCTCCGCCTCCGCCGCACCCTGTCGCGCGAGGAGGGCCGGGACCTGATCCTGCGCGCCTATATGAGCGAGGATTTCCGCGAGGGCATGGATGCCTTCCTCAACAAGCGCACGCCGAACTGGAAAGGCAAGTGATCCTGGCTCCCGATTTCGGGGGCCTTTCGTTTGCGCCACTCCGCGCCACAGAACCGGCATTCAGGCGGATCGACCCCTTCCGTTTCATCGCTGCGCGGTCCCGCCTTTTCGCATGAGCGGGCTTGACCTGATGCGCTGCATGACCCGGCGCGGCAAAACAGTTAGGTCGAGGATATCCCAGGGCCGGTATCTCCGATTTTCGGTTTGCCCCCACAACAGAAAATGCTTTCGAAGGTCTCCCACACCGATATCAGCAAGATCGGGATTCAATTTCAGATAAACCGCCTCATCGAAATCTCGAGGCAGGCGTCGGCCGTCCCGTAAAACCGGCCAATCCAGAAGTTCGTACATTTCAAACCTGATTGGCATGTATTCTATTTCGAAACCCTCTAACCAGCAGACCGGCAGCAACGAAAGCTGATCCCGTTTTGAATGCACCGAAATCTGCTCCCACCATGTGTTCATGGGTCGCAGCAAGGCTGGATGGTGGTGGCGTCGAAGCAGGAAAGTACCTTTGGCGAGCCCGTTCCTGGCCGGATATTTCAGATGTTTGTAGAGCGCCATCTGCTCGTCGACCCGTTCAGCCGTGTCCAATCGCAAACTGACAACTGTCTTTGCTTCTTCATAGACGCAATCGCGTTCGAAATGTCTGAAGCACACCATCGGAGAACTGGCCGGCGCCAGGTATTCATCGAATATTCTGTTTGGCGCAGCCTTCAAGCGTACGGTGTTGTCGATGTACAGGCTCCAGTCGTACTCCTGCAGGTAAATGTGCGGGAGTGCCTTTATCCTCTTCGCCGCGCGCGCGGGGTCGAGGAGTTGCCGCGGCAGGAGTCGAATCTCCCAGAAATCCGAGCGCAGTTCGGGATCGTCCGTAAAGCAGACAAAATCGACCCCGTTCCTTTCATACCGAAAGTCGTTGAATAGCTCAGAGTGACCGAACAGGCAGGTATAGACGACACGTCTCAGAAAACTCTCCCATGGTGGTCCACGCTCGAACGCTTGCGCAGATATCCTGTCCCAGACTTCAACGACCAGCAGGGCAGGATCCTTTCCCCAAATCTGATCCTAGTGGAATTGCCTGCACCCGCAAGGATAGACCCACAAGGCTTGGACGGCCTGCGCATGGGCTCTTCCTCAGTCCGCGGACAACTGCGAGGCTCCAAATTCCGTTGCAATGCCGGTGCCCGGGTCCCGATCCATGTCAGGCCATGCACGCCAGTTTGCGCGCATGTGCCCCTGGCAAGGCTAGGCTCCGCAGCGAAACCTTGCTGCAATGTCGAACGCCGAACGGACTTGTTGACGTCGTGACAGCCTCGGGAATATGATCGGCGGGGTTGCAGGTGATTTATCTCAACCGGGGATCAGGTGAGTCGTGGGGACAGCCATCGATCTCGCTGGTGATTTGAAGCTTGCTGCCGAAGTTATTACGGATGTCATCATAACGATTCAAGATACCGAACCCCATTAACGCGACGACCCACGGCACGCATCTCACTGCCCTTCAAGCTACCCATTTAACTTGAGCCGAGCAGCAGTCCACTGACGTGGCGAGCTCGATATTTTCTTGCGCCGGGCGCTTTCGCGCGCCGGTCGCCGTTTGGCACAAACGCAGGGGCTTCTCATGACCAATCAGGCGCCGACTTTCACCTCGTCAAACGCAACCGGCAGCTTCAGCGAGTTTGCCGACACCACGGATTCGATGGTGCTGCATCAGCTGACCGGCACGATGAATTTCAAGGACAACAATCACGGCGACAGTCACACCACCGCGGCGACGCTGAAATCCGCCGTCGTGTCGGGAGGAACGGTCATTCCCGCGTCGGCGCTGGCGAGTTTCAATACCGCGATGTCGTCCCAGATCCTGACCGACAGCAACGGCTCCGGCATGCTGCGGTGGTCGTTCAGCGACGCCGATGACGATTTCGATTTCCTCGCCAGGAACCAGACCCTGACATTGACCTATGAGATCAGGGTTTATGACGATCACGGCGGCAGCGCCCTGCGAACCGTCAAGATCACCATCACCGGCACCGACGACCGGCCGGTGATCAGCATGCCGGCAACAGGTACCGTGACCGAGCAGGCCGGCCAGACGCTGTCATTCTCGCCGGATGTCGCCCACATCGCCCTCAGCTTCGTCGACCAGGATCTCGCCAATACCGGCCACACCGCCACGGTCACAGGCGTGTCGGCGTCCGGCAATACCGACGGTATTCTGCCCGGTTTTCTCGGCACCATCGAACTGATGTCGTTCTTCCATATCAACAATGTCGTTAAACCGGCCGGCTCCAGCAGCGGCACCATCAACACCACTTTCTCCGCGCCCGACCTCGCCTTCGACTATCTGGCTGAAGGCGAGCAGGTCGACATCACCTACACGGTGCGGCTCAACGACAATGCCGGCGGCATCACCACGCAGACTGTCGTGGTAACCGTGATCGGCACCAACGACGCGCCGGTGTTTCTGTGCGGACCGGACTCCGAAAATCTCGAGGAGGGCCAGGACCTTTCGCCGGCGGGCGAACTTAACGCCGCTGGCGATCTGGATTTCGCCGACATCGATCTGTCCGATGGCCACACGGTCTCGACCACGGTTACGGCGGAGCGTTCGGGCGGCGGCGCGATTCCGCTTTC
Source organism: Bradyrhizobium sp. (assembly GCF_030693485.1). Taxonomy (GTDB): domain Bacteria; phylum Pseudomonadota; class Alphaproteobacteria; order Rhizobiales; family Xanthobacteraceae; genus Bradyrhizobium. The sequence goes on from NZ_JAUYAN010000053.1 coordinate 32,087, forward strand.
CAATGCCGCGCTGCTGGCGGCGTTCCAGACGTCGTTGGGACCGGATTCCACCGGGCACCTGTTCGGCGAGGTCGACTGGAGCTTTGCCCTGCAGAACAGCGCGGCGAGCTTTCTTTCTTCCGGCGAGACGCTGACGCTGACCTATCACGTCACCGTCACCGATTCAGCGGGCGGATCGGACGTGCAGGACGTCACGATCACGATCCTCGGCACCAACCATGATCCCGTCATCGGCAGCGGGCCGCAATCGGCCGCGGTGACCGAATTCGCCGACACCACGGGCTCGTCGGTGCTCAACACCACGTCCGTCGTGCCGGCCGGCACGCTCGACTTCATCGATCAGGACACCGGCGACACCCACACCGTCGCGGTGGCGCTCGACTCCGCGACCTGGTCCGCGGGCGGCAGCGTGCCGGGAGCGACCCAGGCGGATCTTGCGGCCGCGGTAACGACCACGCTGCATGATTCCACCGGTACCGGCATCGGCAGCGTGGACTGGGACTTCGCCATTGCCGACCACGATCTCGATTTCCTGGCGGATGGCGAAACCCTGATGATCGACTACACCGTCACGATCAGCGACGGTGCGGGCAGTGTCGGGCAAACGGTTTCGGTCGTGGTCACCGGGACCAACGACGCCGTGGTGATGACCAGCGGGCCGGATTCGGGCGCGATCGAGGAGCAGGCCAACACGACGGGTTCGTCGACACTGGACACCGCCAGCGGAACGCTGGCTTTCGCCGATGTCGATCTCAGCGACAGCCACTCGGTCAGCGTGGCGTTGACCTCGGCAATCTGGTCCGTCGATCCGGACTTCGTGCCTTCCGGTACCCTGAGCGAGCTGCAAACCGCGCTGGCAGCCGCGTTGAATGACTCCACGGGCATGGGGGCCGGGAGCCTCGACTGGACCTTCAGCATCCAGGACAGCAATCTCGACTTCCTCTCCGCCGGGCAGACGCTGACGGCGACCTATGACGTCACCGTGTTCGACGGCACCACCAGTTCGACCCAGACCGTGACGGTCACCATGACCGGCTCGGTGGACGACGCGATCATCGTCAACCCGCTGATCGCGAGCCTCGCCGATACCTCGGCGACCGACGACGGCCAGGTGGTCGCCGTCGGCAACCTGATTACAGATGCCGGCGATTCCGCCGGCGACCTCGGCAACACGCTAAGCGTGACGGAAGTGAACGGTCAGCCCGTCGCCGGCCTCCTGGAGATCGCCGGCGCCTACGGTACGCTGACGGTTTTCGACGATGGAAGTTATTTCTATACGGCCAATGCCGGGCTCGATGCTGTCCTGCTCGGACAAAATCCCGTCGAGGTGTTCGACTTCACGGTCAGCGACACCTTGGGCAACAGCACGCCCACCACCCTGACGCTCAATGTCATGGGCGCCAACGAGGCGCCGCAAATAACTGCGGCGGCGGCGTTCGGATCGATCACCGAGGATGCCGGTCCGACGGTATTGGCCAATGGCGACTTCGAGACCGGTGATCTCTCGGGATGGTCGGGCTTCGCGACAGCCGAGTTCACGGCGATCGGAGGAGCCTTCGGCAACTACTCGGCCAGGTTGGGTTCGCTGTCGCAGGACGTCGCCACCACGCCCGGACAGCATTATACGCTGAGCTTCACCGTGGCCGGCGACGTCGAGGCCAGCAGCAGCACCTTTACCGTGCTCTGGGATGGCGTGCCGGTACTGGCGCTCACCAACTTTACCGGCGGCTTTACGCACTACTCTTTCGACGTGATCGGGGATTCGCTGGATCCAACCACGCAGCTGGAATTTTCAGCGAGCACCGACGGGGTCGGATTCCTGCTGGACCAGGTCGCGGTCGCGGCGGTCTCGGGTGCGGCGAGCGAAACGACGTCGGGGTCGGTTGCTTTTTCCGACGTCGAGGCCGGCGATACCCACACGGCAAGCTTCGTGGCGCATGATGTCGGCTACGTCGGTACGCTGTCGCTCGATCCGGTCAGCGAGGCGGCGGGCCTCGGATCGGTGGCCTGGCATTTCACGGTCGATAATGCCGACATCCAGTTCCTGTCGGCTGGCCAGCAGCTGGTCCAGACCTACACCGTGTTCGTCACGGACGATCAAGGCGGCACGGCCGGGCAGGACATCACAGTGACCATCAACGGCGCCAACGATGCGCCAACGGCGGTCGGCGAAACCATCGTCACCAATGTCGGCCCGGACGGGCTCGTCGGCGTCCATGCATGGATGCTCGGCGCGAACGACATCGATCCGGACACCTTCGATTTTGTGTTCGCCAACAACGTCGTTTACAGTTCGGGCGGCGACGCGGGGACCTTCGGTAGCGGTGTTCTGTTCCTCGACGACTCGACGCTGGGCGGTTCGTTCAACTACACTTCGTCCGACGGCATCGCCACCAGCGCCAATGAAGCCACCGCGACCGTGATCAACAATGCAACCTCGGTCACCGCGCTCAACGGGACCAGTGGCGACGACATCATCATCGCCACCAACGGCACTGAAACGCTCGATGGCGGCGCCGGCAATGACATCCTGGTCGGCAATTCCGGCAGCCATGTCATGACCGGGGGAACTGGCAATGACGGTTTCGCCTTCGTGCAGACGTCGGACGGTCCGGGCACCATCACCGACTTCAACAACCTCACGGAAACCGATTACATCGCTATCTCCGCCGACGGTTTCGGGGGCGGGCTGACCGCGGGCATGGATGTGAGCGGCCTGTTCGAGACATCCGGCGACGACCAGTTCTCGGGGGCCGGTCCCGTGTTCCATTTCGATACCTCGAACCAGACGCTTTATTTCAGCGCCGATGGCACCCAGGCGTCGGTCATCACGGTGGCGACGCTCCAGGCCGGCGTGACCCTCAATGCGAACGATTTGCTGATCGTCTGATCGGATTGTACCGTTTGATTGGCTGGCGGCGCGGGCTGTTGAAGAGGCCCGCGCCGTCGGTGCGAACGGGCGGTATCTCACCGGCAGCGGCAGGCCGCCGCTGCATGTGGTTCGACTACACCACCCTGGCTTGGCGCAATGCCGCGATTTCTGCCGCGGCAAAGCCGAATTCGGCCAGCACCTCATCGGTCTGCTCGCCGAATTCCGGCGGCCGGGCCGCCATGCTGCTCGGGGTGCGTGACAGCGTGACCGGCTGGCCGACCAGCCGGATCTGGCGGTTCTCGGCATTGGGCACGTCCTGGGCGATGCCGAGATGCTTGACCTGCTCGTCCTCGAACATCTGGTCGATCGAGTAGATCGGGCCGCAGGGCACGCCGGCGGCGTTCAGCTCGCTGACCCAGCTGTCGGTCGATTTCTGCATCGTGAGTTTTCCGATCAGCGCGTTCAACGCGTCGCGGTTGTCCGAGCGCGCCGGCGCGGTGGCATAGTCGGGATTGCCGAGAAGCTCGGGCGCACCGATCGCCTGCGTGAAACGCTCCCAGATCCGTCCGCCCGTGGTGGCGATATTGATGTAGCCGTCGGAAGTCTTGAACACGCCGGTCGGAATGCTGGTCGGATGATTGTTGCCGGCCTGTTTGGCGACTTCCTTTTCCATCAGCCAGCGCGCCGCCTGGAAGTCCAGCATGAAGATCTGCGCCTGCAGCAGCGAGGTCTGGACCCACTGGCCCTCGCCGGACACCTCGCGCTCCAGCAACGCGGTCAGGATGCCGGTGGCGCAGAACAGCCCGGCGGTGAGGTCCGCCACGGGAATGCCGACCCGCATCGGGCCTTCGCCCGGCGCGCCGGTGATCGACATCAGCCCGCCCATGCCTTGCGCGATCTGATCGAAGCCGGGACGCTTGTGGTAGGGGCCATCCTGGCCGAAGCCGGAGATGCTGCCATAGACCAGGCGCGGATTGATCTGGCGCAGGCTTTCGTAGTCGATGCCGAGTTTTGCCTTCACATCGGGGCGGAAGTTCTCGACGATCACGTCGGCCTTTGCCGCCAGCCGCTTGAACACCTCGAGCCCTCTGGCGTCCTTCAGGTTCAGCGTCATGGCCCGCTTGTTACGGTGCAGGTTCTGGAAGTCGGATCCAGCGCGGGGGCCGCCCGGCTGTTCGCCGGCAGCATCCTCCAGCAGCGCATCGACCTTGATGACATTGGCGCCCCAGTCCGCCAGCTGCCGGACGCAGGTCGGCCCGGAGCGAACCCGGGTAAGATCCAGCACGGTGAAGCGGGACAGGGCCTGCGAGGCGCGGGGGAAAGCCATTCAGGTACTCCGGGAGTGAATTGCGGTGGCAGGAGGGGCACAATCGCCGAAAGCAGAGGGTTTGTGCAAGCGTGACCAGGCGTCACCCCGAAGCCTTTGACCGAATTCGTGATCCTGCTGTCAACAAGAGCCCGGATAGCGGTGGCCGGGCGGGTTCACGCCGCGCCGCGACATTCAACCTCAAGAAAACAACCCCAGGAAAGCTGCCCGAGAAAATTAGCAATCAGGTTGAACCTCGGGGCGATCCGGCGCACCAACACAATGGGGTTCCCTTGTGCGTAATTTGCCGCAATCGCTGCATTTCTTGGATGTTCGAGGGGAAGCCGTCGTAACCGCGTAAGAAAAGGGCTATAATCTAGGCGGAGTGGCAGGCTGGACTTTTCAGGACAAATATTTGACTCCATATCGCCTCGCTGGCCGTCGCCCGGATTTCGTGACGTCGTTATTTTCATAGCTGAGAGAATCTCAGCGAACTCAAGGAGGTAGAGATGCGTCGTATTGTTCTGCTCGGTATAGCCATGGGATTCCTCGCTCCGCTTCTCGCATCGGCACCGGCCTCGGCCCAGGCGACCCGAACCTGGGTCTCGGGCGTCGGCGACGACGCCAATCCGTGCAGCCGCACCGCCCCGTGCAAGACCTTCGCGGGCGCGATCTCGAAAACCGCGACGGCCGGTGAGATCAACACGCTGGATCCCGGCGGCTTCGGCGCTGTCACCATCACCAAGGCGATCAGCATCATCTCGATTCACAACGCAGGTGTGCTGGTATCGGGCACCAACGGCATCATCGTCAACCCGCCGGCGAACGCCGAGGTAAACCTCGAAGGTCTCGATCTTGAGGGGCTTGGAACAGGCATCAACGGTATCAGGATCATCAGCGCTGCCAAGGTCTTCATCAATAAGTGCGCGATCCGCAATTTCACCACCGCCGGTGTTGACGTTGCGGGCCCAGCGGGTGCCCGGGCCATCATCCAGGATTCGGTCATCACGAGCAACGCGACTGGCGTCAACGTGGTAGGCTCTGCCGGCGCGTCCAATACCGCAACCGTTATCAGGACCACAATCGACAACAACACGGTGGCCTCGGTCAATGTGACTGCGCCCAGCTCAGTGTTCCTGAACGGCTCGACGCTGATCGGAACCGCGGCCAGCGTCGCGGGCACCGGAACGTTCAACTCATTCGTCAACAATGCGATTGTTGGTACCACGATCGCCGTCACCAACATTCCTCTCAAGTAGATCAGAGTTCTGCCGCGGCAAGGAAGCCGCGACCTGGCCGGCAGTCGATTCCCGCAACAGTCCTCCGAACGGAGGCTGTTGCGGGTTGCGTTTGCCTGTCGGTCCAAACCGTCTGATAATCCGAAGCTGTATGAGGGTAGCTGAGTAAGAGAGCGAAAAGCTATTCATTTGAGCTGATATTCTTTCTAGAATCGGTGCTGCGGGCTGGAGCGAAATGCGTGGATCATCTAGGGTTATCGCCTCGGAGTTATCGAGTTTTCTCGATCCCGGATTTTAGGAACTCTCCAAGCGAGCCAAGCGTAGAGTGATGGCATCTCCCACGCCGACACGATCATCGAGCGAACCCACTGATTACCTGGACGGACTTCGAGGATTGGCCGCTCTGATTGTCCTATTTGGACATTGCAGCAATGTGGGTATGGACGTGATACCGGCACTGAATTTTGGCGCTACCGCCAAGATTGGCGTCTGGTTGTTCTTCGTCCTCAGCGCGTATCTGCTGGCTGGTAGGCTCGTGGGCGAGCTGGAAGACAGTACGGTCCGTGGGCGGGTGATCCTGGCTTATGCGGTGAGACGCGTGCTCCGGATTATGCCGGCATATTTTGTATTCCTGTTCGGGGCGACCGCTCTGGGCTATTTCCGCATGGACGAGGCGCTACGGCATGCTTTTTTGATGGAAGGCCGCGACCATCTCTGGACGATTCCCGTCGAAATGGCTTTTTATGCTCTCCTTCCAATCATTGCGTTGATCTTGTCGAGATGTAGCCCACGCCAACGGCCGTGGCTTACCGTTGTAGTCGTGATTGCAGCATCGTCTGCCTATGCCGTATTGGCCTCGCAGGCAATCCAGGCCAACTCGATGCAATTTCCGGCCTACGCGTTGTTCTTCGCTTTCGGCATTTTGGTCGCGCAGTCCCGAATGGGCCTCAGCAACAACGCAGCCCTCGGTATCGCCTTGGCCTCAATGGCTGCCATTGTCTTGCTGGCGCCAAGATCAATGGAATCATTCGTGAATATTTCAGTTCAGGAAGCGCTTGGCTGGTCGTGGGCAATCGGACTTGGCTGGGCTGCGATTCTGTACGCGCTTACGAGGTCCAGTCCGCTTCAATACCTGTTCAGGAACAGCGCTCTTCGCTTCTACGGGCGAATTAGCTTCAGCCTCTATTTGACGCATTTTTATCTCATAAACGCAGTCGCGGCAAACATGATGCTGCCGGGCATTGTGAAAGGCGCCGTAACCCTCGTTTTGGCAACAGTCGTCGCAACCGGAATGTATCTCGCCGTCGAAGTGCCCGGACTCAGGCTCGGTGGCCGGCTGGCGCGTGCTATCATGCGAAGTGGCAGTGCGATCGCGCCCCGAACGTAGCATAGCCGCCCGGAAGCGACAGCTTGCCAACGTTTGCAGCCCAGCTAAATCGCACCATGTAATGACGCATCGCTGCTCATCTTGACGCCTTCATCCCCGCGATAACGGGCGTCAGCTGGTCAAAAATGACCGAAGCCACAAGTTCCTGACCTTCGGACGTCCAGTGCGTGTCGTTCATGTATAGACAGCGGGGATCGGCCAGCACCGCGGGCAGCACATCGATGGTCGGGAGACCGATTTCCCGGAACATCTGGGCCAGCATTGATTGCGGCATCTTGAAGTCGTATTTGGAAATTTCCTTCGGATCGATCATTCGGGCCTGCAGGATCGGGTTGACCTGGTTTTCATCCGGAAGCAGGGCCACGACCACGGGCAAGGAGCTCCCTGCAAGGTTCTTGATTCGGTGAATCTGGCTAACTGCCGGCCTTGCATTGACTCGCTGCTCGCTGCTGTCGGCGAGATGAAAGGGCATGCGCGTTTTCTGAATCGCAAGATACGTTTCGCTGAAGTCGTCACACTGCTTGCGGATGAAGCTCTCCGATCCCGGAGGCCCCCGCTTCATCAGCAGCCTGGCCAAATGACTGTGATCGTAGAGAAAGACCTGGAGCTTGATCAAGCGGCGGGCCGCGGCTTCAGGGGTGATCAAATGCCCGCGGATTGCCGTATACGCCTTGCTGAGGCTCGTGATCGGCGAGAACGTGTCATTGCCGACGAAAAAACCGACGAGGATCAGATCGGGCTCGAACCGATATCCATAGTGTTCGTAGTACTGTGCGTATTGAAGCGGATCCCACCCGCCGACTCCCGCGTTCACCACCTCGATTTTGGGGCCGTACACGCGCTTCAGGTGCCTCTCCAGCGCTTTCGGATAAGCCTCTTCCTGTCGAACGTTCGTACCGACCGTAAACGAGTCGCCCAACACCAGGATTCGAAAAACGCCTGGCGGCTTTTTCAGCGGGACTTCGACGTCCCGATGGCCATGACTGTTTGCGACGCCGGGGATTCCCATTTGATAGGTGCCGGTACCGCCCGGCTTGAGCCGGTATCCGGTATACGGATCGGGCTCGAAATACATGTTTGTTTCATTCGAGAATGGGATCGGATGAAAAATCGCCAACCCTAGTTCGATCGCGCCAACGGTCAGGATACATGTCAGCAGGGGCACCAGAATCTGGAAGAGCCGCTGCCGCCAGTTCAGATTCTCGAGATTGGAAGTCGCCATTTTTGCGGGTTTCGGAGCGGGATATCAGACCTGACGGGATTACGTTGGCACGGAGGTGAAGTCCGGCGGCGTTGCGGCACGGGCGGAACTTGACCTCGTACTACAATCCGATCCCCGCCAACGCAATGCCTGCGGCAACCGGAGCGTCATGCGGTGCATCACAGCCGCTCGCGCGGGTGAGACATTGCGGAGATCGTGGACCGCGCCGATCTGTGCGATGTAGATTTTCCTGCGCCACGCGGCTAACCTGCGGACACACAGAGTTGGGACAGCATGAGCAAAAGTTGCAGCGATAGTGTGGGTCCGGAAAGCGTCGTTCGGCGTGCGCGGTCCAGGGCGACGCGGCTGGGCCGCGCCATTGTTGTCGTTGCTGCCGTGATGCCAATGCTGCTCGCAGCCGGCGATGTCGCCGAAGCCGCGACGGTCCGGCAGGGCGTCGCCGCGTTCGACCGCCAGAACTATGTGCGGGCGTCGCAAATCTTCATACCCTTCGCCGAGCGGGGCGACCCTGCCGCGCAGACCTATCTCGGCATCATGTTCGAAACCGGACGCGGCGTTCCGCAGAATTACACCGAGGCGGCGATGTGGTACCGCCGCGCCGCGGAGCAGGGCGACAGTCTCGCGCAATATTCCCTCGGCCTGCTCTACGATCGGGGGCTGGGCGTGCCGCAGGATATCGTCGAAGCCAGCAAATGGCTCAACCTCGCCGTCGCGGCGGCACCGCCGCGGGCCCGGGAAGCCCGCGTTCGTATTCGGGATGCCGTGACCAGCAAGATGACCCGTGGCGAGATTGCCCAGGCCCGGTTGCGTGCGCTGGAATGGGTGCCGAGCCGCGAGCGCTGAATTTCCGATTTACGGTATCAAGATACCTTATAAACTGCCAAAAAGGGCTTGCGTTTTCATTGCATGGGGTTGTTTTCGATATTTTTGCAGACACGCCGCAGCAGGCGCCGGGCCGCATCAGTTCAGCAGCGCCTCGGCCAGCCAGCCGAGCCAGATTGCCGGCGCCAGGAACGCGCCAAAGGGAAGGTAGGCGGTCGCCTTCAACGCGCGCTTCCGCAGAGTGCCCGACGCGACATAGGCGCCGAGCGCCGACAGGGTGGCCAGTTCGATCACCGCAAACACCGTGACCAGGCCGAGCCAGGCGCCCGCCACTGCGGCCAGCTTGATATCGCCGAAGCCGAGCCCGTCGCGGCCGCGCCAGGTGCGGTAGGCGGCCATCAGCGCCAGAAACGGCAGGGCTATGGCCGCGGCGCGCAAGGCCGCCCACATCGCGGCGTAGCCATCCGCCTCGGGTCCGACCAGGCCGGCGCGCAATAGCGCCAGCGCGAATGCCGCGCCCGTCAGTTCGTTCGGGATGATGTAGCGGCGGGAGTCGGTCACGGCGATCGCCAGCATCAGGGCGGCCAGCAAAGCACCCAGCAGCCCGTCAGGGCCGGGTGCGGCGAGCAGGCTGCCCATCACCGCGGCGAGCAGCGCGAAGCTGATGGCGATGGGCCGAAGCGATCGCGCGATCACGTCCTTAACGCGCGAGCCCGGTCTTCGGATCGACCATGATCACGCGATTGCTGGTGCCGACCAGCCGGTTGTTCATCTTGGCGCGCATTTCCTCGGCGATGACATGCGCATCGAGGGCGTCCTTGATCACGGTCGGGCGGATGAACAGGATCAGTTCGGTTCGCGCCCGCGATTTGTTCTGATGCGAGAAGGCGTCGCCGATGCCGGGAATGGAATCCAGCAGCGGAATGCCCTGCCGCTGCGTGCTCTCGGTCTCGTTGATGAGCCCCGCCAGCAGGACGGTCTGGCCGCTGTTGACGGAAATCGAACTTTTTACGCGGCGTTGCGAGATCGTCGGCGTCAGGTTCGGTGCTCCCGCAGCCCCGCCTCCGGCGGCGACGTTGCTGATTTCCTGTTCGATATCGAGCACGATGTTGCCGGTGGCATTGGCGCGGGGCAGCACACGAAGGATGATTCCGGTGTTCTTGTAGTCGATGGTGTTGACCACGGTGTTGTTGGCGGTCAGAACCGTCGCGCTGCCGGTCGAGAACGGCACCTGGTCGCCGACCTGCAGCGTCGCCGGCTGGTTGTCGAGCACCACCAGCGACGGGTTCGACAGCACCTTGACGTTGGTGACGTTGTGGAGAGCGTCGAGAATGACCCGCGGCGAGTTCTCGGCGCCGATCAGGAAATTGAAACCGGGAAGCACCCGATTCATCAGGGCGCCGGCGGCGGCGTTGACGGCGTTGACCGGAGGCTCGACGCTGTTGGCGAGGCCGCCTGTGCTCGCGCCGGTGCTGATCACGTTCGAGATCGAGCCCTTCTTGCTCGCCAGGAAGAACTGCACGCCGTAATTCAATTGATCGTTCAGCGTGACTTCGGCGATGGTTGCCTCGATCGCGATCTGGCGCTGCGGCCGGTCGATCTGGCGGATGGTTTGTTCGACGACACGCTGCGATTCCTGGTTGGCGTAGACCAGCACGGCGTTGTTGGTGATGTCGGCGGTAATCCGGACGTTCTGCAGAATGGCGTTGCCGGCCGGTCGGGGGCCTGCGCCCAGAATGCCGCCGGGCGTATCCTGTCCGGCGGACGGAGCGCCGGCGCCCGGGGCGGCGCGAACGTTGAGCGTCGTCGTGGCGCTGGCGGCGGGAGGCGCCGCGCCCGAGGCCTGGGTCGGCATGCCGCTCAACGCGGCGATCGGGTTGGCTCCCGACGACGAAACCGAAATGCCGGCGCCCGGCGAAATCTGGCTGTTGGCGCTGTCGAGCGTGCCGCTGGCCTGGCCGTGACCGGTCAGGATCTCGTTGAGCAGCGCGACGACCTGTTTCGAATTGCCGTAGCGCAGCGGATAGGATTTCAGATTGACGCCCGCGGTATCGGACCTGTCGAGCCGCGCGATCCAGGTCTGCGCGCGCTTGAGATATTCGGGCTTCTGGCTGACCACCAGAATGGAATTGAGCCGGCCGATCGGCTGGAACTTGACCATGTTCTGGCCAAGGCCGCCTTCGCCGGAATCCATGATCTTCTCGATCTCTGATATCAGCGGCTCGGGCGTGGAGTTGCGTACCGGGAAGATGCCGACCGATTGCCCGCGCATCCAGTCGGCGTCGAAGGAGAGGATGGTATCGATCGCCGCGGCGCGGTCGGCGCCGCTGCCCTGGATCACCAGCGTGTTGCGCGCGGTATCCGGGCGGACGGTGTTGGCCTTGACGCCGAATGCGTCCAGCAGCTTGAAGACGTTCTGTGCCGAGACGTAGCGCAGCGGCACCACGCTGATGCCCTGACCGGCCTCGGCGGACGCTTTGCGGTCGATGCTGCCGGGGCCTGCTTCGGCACCGGGCAGCAGGCGGTATCCGCCGCGATCGCGCACCAGCGCCACGCCGGACATCCGCAGCGCGTTTTCGAGCACATAGAGCGCATCGGACTTCGGGATCGGGCGAACCGATGCCAGCGTCACCGTACCCTGTACCCGGGGATCGATGGTGTAGCCCACTCCCAATACGTCACCCAGAATGACCTTTGCCACCGTGGCGACCGGCGCGTTCTCGAAGTTGAGGTCGTAGCCGCTGGCGCCGGAATCGTCCCGGTCGATCAGGGCAGCGCCCTGCGGTCGCGACCCGTCGGCCAGATAGATCGCGGGATTCGAGGCGCCCTGCTGCCGGATGCCCGAGTTCCCGGCTTCGGTGGTCTGGCGCGGCGACAGGTCCATCGAGCGGATCTTGTCGGCGATATCCTGGGCGCGGGGGTCCCTGGGATTGCCTTCGATCGATTGATCGGCGGTCAGGATGCAGGCCGTCAGGAAGAAAGCGGACAAAGACAGAACCAGCGTTCCAGACAACGCTGAACGCAGGCGCGAAAGCGGGTGGACCACTTTGGACAAAATACGCCTACTGTCGCTGCACTAAACTGGAAAAACACGTCCGATCCGGCATGGCCCGGACGTTCAAAAATTTGCTTCACGATTATGTTTTTGCTAGTAAATAAGTCAAGAGCAAAGGCATTCCGTCACACGCGAGAGCTGTTGCTTTCCAGTAACAAGGTTAGCGCTGTGAATTCGATGCGAGACCTTTCCGCAGAGACCTTCCGGCAGCATCTCCTCGAAAAATATTCATTGCCGCCGAAGGCGCGCGCCCGCGTCGTAAATTCCGCCAAAACCGCTCTGGCACGGCCGCTGCGCGAGTTGTGGGAAGCCACCGATCTGTCGGCCGCCGAATTCGCCGACGAAGTTTCGGACTATTGGGGCGTCGTCAGGCTCAGCCTGCCGCAGCTGTTGGCGTCCACGCCCTGCCTCGACGGATTCTCCCGCCGCTTCCTGCGGGAGTCCACGATCTTCCCGGTGCGTGCGCCCAACGGCCATTACCGGCTGGCGGTCGCCGACCCCTCCGATACCGCCGGCATTCGCGCCGCGGAAATCGTGTTCGGCGCGCCGGTCGAGGTTGCGGTGGCGTCGTTCGAGGACATCACGACGCTGCTCGACCAGCGGCTCGACGCAGACGACGCCATTGCCGATGAGACGTCGAAGGGATCGAGCCAGCAATCCGACGACGATATCGAGAGCCTGCGCGATCTCGCCAGCGGCGCACCGGTGGTGCGTGCGCTCAACGACCTTCTGGAGCGCGCGGTCGAGCTTCGCGCCAGCGACATTCACATCGAGCCGTTTCGCACCGGCCTCGTCGTGCGGATGCGCGTCGACGGACTGCTGCGGGCGATGACGGCGCCGTCGGGCATTCCGCCGCAGGCGCTGATCTCGCGGGTGAAAATCCTCGCTGGCCTCAATATCGCGGAACGGCGGCTGCCGCAGGACGGCGCGGCGCGGGTTCGCGTCAGCCGCTCCGAACTCGATGTCCGCGTCGCCACCATGCCGACCCAGTCGGGCGAAAGCGCCGTCATCCGCCTGTTGCCGCGCGACCGCGGCCTGCTCGAGATGGGAAGGCTCGGCCTCGTCGCGAGGGATGAAGCGATCATGACGCGGCTGCTGGCGCTGCCGCACGGCATGATCGTGGTGACCGGGCCGACCGGCAGCGGCAAGACCACGACGCTGGCGACCATGCTGTCGATCCTGAACGAGCCGACCCGCAAGATCCTGACCATCGAGGATCCGGTCGAATACGAGATTCCCGGCATCAACCAATCACAGGTCAAGCCGTCGATCGGATTGACCTTCGCCTCGGCCATGCGGTCCTTCGTCCGCCAGGACCCCGACGTCATCATGGTCGGCGAAATCCGCGACGCCGAGACCGCGCATATTGCGATCCATGCCGCGCTGACCGGCCATCTCGTTCTGACGACCCTGCACACCGATACCGCGGCGGCGGCGGTACCGCGGCTGATCGATCTCGGCATCGAGGGCTTTCTGCTGAAGTCGACGCTGCGGGCGGTGGTGGCGCAGCGGCTGGTGCGGGTGCTGTGCGATCGCTGCAAGGTGCCGCACAGCCTGACGGCCGAGGACATCGACAACGACCCGCGCTTCGCCGTGATCGGCTTCAAGGCCGGCGAGGTGATCCACGAAGCCGGCGGCTGCGAACGCTGCGGCGGCACCGGCTATCGCGGCCGCAACGGCGTCTTCGAGATCCTCGAAATGTCCGACGAGGTTCGCAAGCTGGTCGGACCGCAGACGGATTCGCACACCATCGACCAGGCCGCGATGGCCGGCGGCATGACCACGATGCTGGCGGACGCCGTCGTCAAGTGCCGCGCGGGGCTCACCACCGTGCCCGAGGTTTTCCGCGTCACGACGATTCGGTGAACCGATGCCGAATTACCGTTATCGTGCTCTCAACAGCAACGGCGAACTGGTTTCCGGCGCGATCGCGGCGACCGCACCCGGAGATGTCGCGCAGCGGATCGAGCGTCTCGGTCTGGTGCTGGTCGACAACGTAACCCTCGAGGAGGGGGGCGGCTCGGCACGCAGCGGCTTCAGTCTCTTCAACAAGCCCAGGGCGGAAGACGTCACGATTTTCACCCGCGACCTCGCGCTGCTGCTGCGCGCCGGCGCGCGCATCAATGACGGCCTCGAACTGCTCGCCGCCGACCGCGATTTCGGCCGCTTGCGGCCGGTGGTCGCCGATATCAGGTCGCGCGTCGTCGCCGGCGAGAGCTTCGCCGAATCGCTGGCGCGGCACGAGGCGTTGTTTCCGGCGATGTATGTCGCTCTGATCCGGGTCGGCGAGGCGTCCGGCTCGCTGGATCAGGTGCTCGAAGTGCTTGCCGACGAACGCAGCCGCAACGAGGCGCTGAAACGAAGGCTCGGCGACGCCATCCGCTATCCGCTGTTCGTGCTCGGCGCCGCGGCTTGCGTGCTGCTGTTCTTTCTCACATTCGTGCTGCCGCAATTCGCCAGCGTGCTGACGGATTTCGGCGCCAAGGTCGATCCGATCGTTCTGACGTTTCTGAACTTCTCGACGGTGATGCGCAATAATTCCGACGCGGTGCTGGCCATCCTCGCCGCCGCCATCGCCGGAAGCTGGCTGTTGTTGCGCCGGGAAAGCGTTCGACGTGGCCTGACCAACCGGCTGACCCGGCTGCCGGCGATCCGCCAGGTGATGATGTACTACCGGACCTCGCTGTTTTGCCGCAATCTCGGGGTTCTGCTCGGAAGCGGCGTGAACCTGACGACGACGCTGCGCATTCTGGTCGACATGATGTCGACCGCGGGTCCCGTCGCGGTCTGGACCGACGCCGCCGACCGCGTGCGCCATGGCGCAAAACTGTCGGATGCGCTATCCGATACCAACGCGTTACCGGCGATGGCGGTGCGGATGCTGCGGCTTGGCGATGAAACCGGACAATTGCCGATGCTGGCTGGCCGCGTCGCCGAGTTCTACGAGGCAAAGCTGCAGCGCACGCTCGATCGCGTGGTCGGGATCGCCGGCCCCGCGGCGATCGTCGTCATCAGCATCGTCGTCGGCGGTTTGATCGTGTCTGTGATGACGGCGCTGATGTCCGTCAGCCAGATTATCGGCTGAAGGTTGAGGAGATGGCGGTGCGTCGAAGTCCAACAATCAGCGCGGCGAGAAGGCGGTCGCGGCGCGGGCAGGCCGGTTTCACGCTGGTCGAAATTCTCGTGGTCATCACCATCATCGGGCTGATCATGGCGCTGGTCGGGCCGCGGGTGCTGAACTATCTCGGCGAATCCAAGGCCAAGGCCGCCAAGATCCAGATCGAGAGCTTTTCCAGTGCGCTCGATCTCTATTATCTCGATCTCGGACGCTATCCGAATTCCAGCGAAGGCCTTGCCGCATTGACGCGCAGCAATAACGCGGCGGGCTGGAACGGGCCGTATTTGCGCGGCGGCGTGGTTCCCAACGATCCGTGGGGCCATAGCTATGTCTATCGTTCGCCCGGCGAGCGGTCGCCGTACGAAATCATTTCCCTCGGATCCGACGGGCAAGAAGGCGGCAGTGGAACGGCAACCGACATTGCCAGCGGCGCGCGCTGAGCACGGCCATCGCGAACAGGGTTTCGCGCTGATCGAGATGCTGTGCGTGCTCGCCATCATCGGCCTGCTCGCGGCCATCATCCTGCCGGCGATCCCGCGTGCGACCACGCGGGCCAAGCTCGAGAGCTATGCGGTGCAGACCGCGGCGCTGCTGAAGGCGGACCGCAACGCGGCGCTGCGCCGGCAAGTCCAGGTGACGACGCTGGTCGATGCGGCGGGGCGATCGATCCGCTCCGGCGCGACCGGCGCCATCATCCGCTTGCCCGACGATGTTTCGCTGGATGCGATGCTGGCATCGCGGTGCGCGGATCGCAGCGCCGGCCGCTCGATCGACTTCTTTCCCTCGGGCATGTCGTGCGGCGGCGTGCTGGCGCTGGCGCGTCCGGGGATGGGCTTCGAGGTTCGCGTCAACTGGCTGACGGGAGGCGTCGATATTGTCCCGCAGAAGATCCTCTAGCGGTATCGCCGGATTCACCCTGATCGAGGCCTTGGTGGCGCTGGCGATCATCGCCGCGGTGCTCTCCTCGATCGGCGCCGTGATTGCCACCACGGTGAAGGGGACGCGCTCGATCGACCAGCGGCTGGCGCTGGCCGGGGGCGCCGAGACGCTGCTCGCAGCCCTCCCGGCGCGCGATCTGCTGAAGCCCGGCCGGCAGTCCGGCGAACTGGCCGGCCATCGCTGGCGGATCGATGTCGCGCCGATGAATGTGCCCGACAGCAGCGGCGCGTCGCAGGCCAGGCGTTTCGTTCCGCTGGCCGTCAACATGCGGATGCAGGCGCCGGGCGGTCCGGCGATCCAGATCACCACCGTGCGGCTGGTGCCAAGGGCCGCCGAATGATCGCGCTTCGCCGCCGCCGGCCAACAGGTGAAGCGGGCTTCACCCTGATCGAAGTCTTGATGGCGACGTTGCTGATGACGATCATCCTCGCCGCCCTGGCGACGGTGACGGCGCAGTGGCTGCCGAACTGGAACCGGGGAATGGCGCGGGTCCAGCGTGCCGAGCGGCTCGCGATGGGTCTCGACCGCATCGCGGCGGATCTGTCGGTCGCCGAGATGATTTCGCTCAACGGCGATGCCAGGGCGCCGCTGTTCGAAGGCTCGGAGCTGGCGGTGACCTTCGTGCGAACCGCCGTCGGTCCCAATGCGCGGCCCGGCCTCGAAATCGTCAGGCTGATCGAGAAGGCCGATAGCCAGGGCCTCGCGATGGTTCGCGAGCGCACACCGTTTGCGCCGATGCCGACCGACGCGCAGATCAGGTTCGCCGATCAGGTCGTGCTGGTCCGCGCGCCGTTTCGCATCACGTTTTCCTATGCGGGCCCCGACCAGGTCTGGCAGCCGACCTGGCGCGGCCAGATGCAGCTTCCCGAAAAAATTCGCATCGCAGTGCGCGACGGCGGGACCGGCCAGGTGCTGAGGGTATCCACCGCGACCATCGTTCACGTCAGTGCGCCGGCGGAATGCGCGCGGGCAAAGAATGCCGTGGCATGCCTGAACGCGCGATTGAAACCGGATGCTCAAAAGAAGGAGGAGCAGCTCTGACGGGCTGAACCGACCGGCATGGGCATGAAACTCAGATTATCAGACCATCCGGGAGACGCGCGCGGCTTTATCGTCGTCGCGGTGCTCTGGATTCTGGCGGCCCTTTCGGCGCTGGTCCTGATCTATCTGACCTATGTCACCAACACCGCCGTGGTGGTGGCCGGAAGCACCGACCGGATCCAGAGCGAGGCGATGGTGAGCGCCGGGGTCGAACTGGCGGCGTATCGGCTGGTGGATGTCAGTGAAGCCGTCCGTCCGACCAGCGGAACCTTCAATGCAAGGGTCGGCACGGGCCAGGTGTCCGTGACGTTCCGCTCCGAGGCCGCGCGCATCGACCTCAATGCGGCGCCGAAGGGGCTGCTTGCCAGGCTGATCGTCGGGCTCGGCGCCAGCGAAACCAATGCTGCAAGCTATGCCGACCGGATCCTGGCCTGGCGCGCGGCGACCGAGGCCGGCGACGACGATCCGGAGAATTCGTTCTATCGCACCATGGGCTCGGCCTATGTGCCGCGCCACGCGCCTTTTCCGGCGGCGGAGGAGCTGTGGCTGGTGCGCGGAATTCCGCCGCTGGTTGTCGAAAAGATGCTGCCCTTCGTCACCGTGTTCAGCAATCTGCCTTCGGTGAATATTCTCGACGCCGCACCCCAGGTGGTGGCGGCGCTGCCGGGCATGACACCGGAAAACCTGCAGGCGGTGCTGGCGCAGCGCGGCGACCCGGCGCTGGATCCGCGGTCGCTGCTGGCCATCGCCGGGGGCGAGGGCGCGACCCTGGCCGGCGCCCGGGCTTACCGGATCACGGTCGGCGTCGAACTTGGCAATGGGCGGCGGAGCGGGGCGGAGGTCGTGATCCTGCTTCTCGACAGCGGCAACGAGCCTTATCGTGTATTGTCGTGGCGCAATGCCTCCGATGGCAGCACGGCGCCGCAAAGGGCCTCCCCGAGATGAAGCTGTTCCAAACCATCGGCGCGATCCTCAATGCCTGGACCGGCAGCGTGGCTGCCGCGATCATTGCAGGCTTCGACCGCGTGGTATCGCCGCGCGTGGTCCGGCTGGTCGAGGACGACGATGGCGGATTCACGGTAGAGGCGGCGGCGAAATCCGACAATGCGCCGGCGCGCATCGGCTTTGCCGATGGAACGCTGTCGGCGCCCAACCTTGCGCCGCTGTTTCGGGGCAGCCGGGTCGAGATCGTGCTGCAGCCCAGGCGTTTCCTGTTCCGCCCGCTAGAACTGCCGGCGCGGGCGGCGGACTTTCTCGACGGCATCGTGCGCGCGCAGATCGACCGGCTGACGCCGTGGAGCGCCAGCGAGGCGGTGTTCGGCTGCAGCGCTCCGACCGAGAGCGGCCCCGAGAGCATCACCACGGTGATCGCGGCGACCACCCGCAAGGTGGCGATGGGGTATGTGCAGGCGGTGTCGGGTTTCCATCCCGCCGCCATCGCAGTTTGCACCGACGTCGCCGAACGCAATGCCGGCCGCGTCAAGGTTTTCGAGCAGAAGGCCCGCGGCCATCTCGACGCCGCGCGCCTCAGCCGCGTGTTGCTGCTCGTGCTCGGCGGCGTCGCCGCGGCTTCGCTGGTCTCGCTTGCGGTCGCGGCCTATATATCCGACAATCTTGCCACGCAGGAGAGCGTGCTGGCGCGGCAGATTTCAGCGCGTCGCGCCGCCATTCGCGCCGGCGGCGACGGCGGCGACCGCTCCCCGATCGCAGTGCTGGAGCGGCGCAAGCATGAGACGCCGGCCAGCGTGATCGTGCTCGAAGCGCTGAGCCAGGTTCTGCCCGACCACACTTTCGTCACCGAACTGCATCTGGCCGGCACAAAGTTGCAGATCGTCGGCATCACCCGCGATGCGCCGTCGCTGATCTCGCTGATCGAGCAATCCGGGCACTTCACCCGTGCCACCTTCTATGCTCCGACCACCCGCCTGGCCTCCGATCCAGGTGAACGTTTCCATATCGAGACGCGGATCCAGCCGAAGAATACCAACCCATGACCGCAGGCCAGACCATCACGCGCACGCTGACGCATTCGCCGCTGATAGCAGTGGTGCTCTATGTCGCCGTCGTCGGCGGACTGCTCGCCACCGCCGGCTTCGCGATCGCCGACATCGTCAGCCAGCAGCGGGCGCTGGCGCAGACCGCCGACCTGCTCGACCAGTTGCAGGGCCGCAAGCAGCGCAGCGGCGGCGCGTCTTCGGCGCAGCGTCCGGGCACGCCGTTTCTGGAGGGGCCGACGGTGACGGTGGCCGGCGCGACGCTGCTGCAGCGGGTCGCCACCGCGGTCGGCAATGTCGGCGGCACCATCCAGTCGTCGCAGGTCGACGTGCTGGGCACCCAGGCCAAGGACGGTTTCGTCGGCCTGGTGGTCAGTTGCGAGATGGAGCAGCCTGCCTTGCAGAAGCTGCTCTACGATCTCGAGGTCGGCATGCCGTTCCTGTTCATCGATCAGCTCGACGTCCAGGTGCCGCAGGCCACGGCGCTGGCTGAAGGCGGCACGGGGCGGATCAGGGTCGTGCTCGGCATTTCCGGCCAATGGCAGGGCGGCAAGTAGAATACGAGGATGCTATTGCCTCCTCCCTCCACGCGCTATTTGCGGGTGGCGGGGAGTGGTTCGCGGGAGGAGGGGAGAGAAACGGCGCGCGATCTCACCACGTGTATCTGGCGACGCCCTTGCCGGCATAGCTCGCGACATTGCCGGAGAATTCGCCCTCGAACGTCGCCATCAGCGAGAATCCGCTCAGCCACTTCATCTCGGCGCCGGCGCTGACCAGCGCCGCATCGGGATTGCCGCGGGCGCCGTTCACCACGAAGTTCGCACCCGGCAGCGACTGGAACTCGGCGGTCACTGCGCGGTCGGGATTGTAGTCATGAGCCCAGGCGGCGCGGCCGCGCAGCGTCAGCACCGCGTCCCGCATCGCGATTGATTTATCGCCGCGCAGGCCGAGTTCGGTGCGGGTCGCGGTCGTGGTCTGCGAGGCGTAGTTCAGCGCGAACTGGCCGTTGCCGACCAGCGACTGCTCGGCATAGCCCGGCAGATTGAAGCTGATCGCCTGCGCCGCGGCGTAGGGCGTGATGCCGATGAAAGGCGTCGCGAAGCGATAGCCGCCCTCGAACCGGGCCGAAAAGGTCTCGGCCCTGAAACGGCCCTGCAACTGGTCGACGCCGGCCAGCGCCACCGTGCGGTTGGTGGTGACGTCGTGCCAGCCATAGGCCAGCGCCGCCGAAATGTAGGCCGGGCCGAAACTGTGCCGGCCGAAGGTGCCGGCCTGGAACAGGTCGGATGAACCGCGGCCCATGGCATTGGCCAGCGAATAATTGGTGCCGCCGCCGGCGAGCGCGAAGCCGAGCAGGGTGTTCGGCGTGACCTTGTAGTCCGCGCCGCCCACGACGCCATAGACGCGCGACGTGGTGTCCTGCGATCCGACGCTGGTGTTGCCGCCGGTGGTGGCGGAACCGCCATAGGCGGCGCCCCAGACGCTCCAGCGATTGGCAGATTGCGCCGCCAGCAGGCCCGGCGCCTTCTTCGCCATTGCATAGGCGGCGCGCTCGCCGGGCGTCGCCCGGCGCTTCGCGCCATAGGCCAGCGCCTCTTCGTCGGCGAATGGCGAGGCGCCGCCGCCGGTTGCAAAACCGCCGGCGCGGCCGGCAACCGCGGGGTCGAGCAGCAAGTTGAGGAACAGATCGTCCGCCCTGATCGCGGACTGGATGATGCCGGTGCCGAGCTCGCCCGAGGCGATCGTCAGGCCCGCGGCATCGAGCGCGGCAAACTCGATCGGAATACCGCCGGTGCGGTTGAAGAAGCCGGTCAGCGCATTGGCGACGTTCTGCTGGTTGGCGTTGAGGCTGCCCCCCGGCGGCGTCGCGAAAATCAGCTCGATGTTCAAAAACGCATTGTTGGCGTCGTAGCTGAGGGTCGATTGGATGTTCGCCGTGTTGGAGGTGACGGCCGGATTGAACGTTCCGCCGACGCCGCCGGTGGCGTTGACGATGACATACTGCCGGTCGACATAGCTGCCGGGCTGGAACGTCGCGTTCACCGTGGCGCCGCCGAGGGTCGCAACGCCCGATACGTTGGTGCGGCCGGCATTGGCAGGCGAAATCTGGATCATGTAGGTCGAAGCCGCCGTGAACGAGAGGTCACCCTGCACGGTCAGCGGACCGAATGCGCTGCCGCCGGCGCTGCCGGGCGCCAGCGTGCCACCGATAATCGCGGCGTTACCGACGATGCCGCTGCCGCCGAGCGTGCCCCCGGCGTTCACGGTGGTGAGCGAGGACAGGGCCGTCGAGCCATCGACGATCAGCGCGCCGCCATTCACTGTGGTCGCGCCGGTATAGAGGTTGGTATTCGACAGGATCAGCGTGCCTGGACCGGCGATAGACAGTGTTCCGCCGCCGCTGATCAGGCCGCTGGCGGTGATGGTATTACTGTTCGCGAATATCAGGGAGCCGTTGTTGATGAAGCTGGCGGTGCCCGCCGTGCTGGTGTCGTGGAACGTGACGACGCCGCCGACAGCATTGTTGATCGTTGCGCTTCCGGCGCTGGACGAATTGAAGAAATCGAGGGTCGCGCCGAGGGCATTGGTGATATTGGCGCTGCCGGCCGAACTCGAATTGAGGAACTGTATCGTTCCGTCATTGCCGATGGTGGATGTGCCGGCCGTGCTGGTGGTGTTGAACGCGATGGTGCCCGATGCGTTGTTGGTGATGCCTGCGGAGCCTGCCGTACTCGCATCCTGGAAATTGACCACGGCGTTGTTGGTGATCGTCGCGGTCGCTGCCGTGCTGGTCCCGTTGAACTCCAGGCTGCCGTTGTTGGTGAAGGTGGCGGCGCCGGCCGTGCTGGTGTCCTGAAACGAGATGCTGCCGCTGTTGTTGTAGGTGACCAGCCCGGGTCCGGCGCTGGCCGAACTGTTGTTCTGGAAGTTCAGCGATGAAAAAATATTGAACGTCTGCGTGGCGGCGCTGTTGTTGGTGACGCCGGTGCCGTTGAAAAGGAACAAATCGTTGATGTTGATAGTGTAGGCCGGCGCGGTGCCAGTGAAGCTGGCGGCGCCGATATTGACGAGACCGTTAACGTCGACCGTCGCCGAGGCGCCATTGTTGGTGAAGGTGGCGGTGCCATCCGGCAGGTCCGGATTGGAGGTCCAGTTGGCGGGATCGAACCATTCGGTAGGGGTGCCGGAATTACCCAGCCAGGTGCCATCGACCGCATGCGCCGACACGACTCCGAGCGCCGAGGTCGCGAGCAGTATCGCCAGGGAATGCCTCAGACCCGATCGCGGCCGGTGTCCGGTGTTAATCGAGCGGATTGTCGTACCAGCCATGGCGCCTTCGATTCTTGTGATCCGCTGATCGCGAGATTTCGGGAATTGGCCAGGCTTCCGGCCAATCCTCGAACAAGTTCCCTGCGACCGCGAATTCCACCACATTCCCACGCGTTCAAGGAGGCATGCAACGAACCCTTGCCGCTCTTGCCGCCAGACCGTGCCTGTCCCGTTCGGTATTTTCGGAGCGTTGCCATTGGGCAACATTCGGGAGCCGAAATCGGCTCGCAAGTTCCCAGAAGCCACGGCCTTTTTGACCCTCGCAGGAGCTCCCCAACCCGACATGATGGCCTCGATTCGCATCAGGTTGATGGGCGCGCGCGATGCGGATAGGTTGAAGGCCATCCGGCGCCGCGTCTGCTTTTGCGGCCCGGCGTCCGGCAGCAGGACTGACATGGTCAGGTGGTCCAAAAATCTCGGTCTGGCACTGCTGCCCGGTGGGCTGCTGTTGCTCGCGCTGATACCGGCGCCGCACGCGGCGACCTCGTCGACGGTGGATATCCTCTCCAATGACGCGACCGATGCTCGCGATGCCGTGGATATGGGCAGCGTAAAGCCGCTGGCGGCCCGGGAGCGCGGCAAACCCCTGCCGAGCGGAAACCCGTTGTGGTCAGTGCCGCTTTCGGCGCTGACGGCTACCCAGGAACGTCCGATTTTCTCGGCCTCCCGGCGCCCGGCGCAGAGCGCGGTGGTGGCGCCGTTCGAGGAGCAGTCCAACGCTCCCGCTCCGCAGAAGGCGGCGGAGGAACGCCAGCCGCTGGCGCTGATCGGCGCTGTCGTCGGCGACAGTGACGCCATTGCGGTTTTCTTCGACCGTTCCAACCAGAAAATTGTCCGCCTGCGGCAGGGCGACAGCCATGCCGGCTGGGTGCTGGACTCGGTGCAGGCGCGGGAAGTGACGCTGAAGAAGGCCGACCGCACTGAAATTCTCGGGATCAAGAGCGGGGAAGGGCCGCCCGCCCTGCCGGCGCCTACGGCGATCGGCGCCGGCCCGATCGATGCATCCGCGCCCTTTGTGCCCCGCTCGACACCGAAGAACGGCGAGCACGACGGGCTCTGACATCAGTCGGGGCCCTCCACAGCCTCCCTGCCGACCCATCTGAATTAACCGCTGCCCACCGGCGCCCCCGGGGCATGCTTGCGACGGATCAGAGATTGTGGCCTTGATCCAGGTTCCGCTGGTGGACGCGACGATAAGGGAGGCCTTGGTGAGCGTTTCGGGCCGCGCGCGAAGGCTGGTTGGAGGCTGGTCCGCGAATCTTGTTCAGTTAGGGCTCGGGGTTACTCAGCAGGTCGCGCTGATCCCGGTGTTCCTGCATTTTTGGACCAGCGACGTGCTCGCGGCGTGGCTCGCGATCTATGCGGCGGGCAATCTCATTCTGGTCGCGGATGCCGGCCTTCAATTCCGCACGCTCAACAGATTCTTCTCGTTCAGGTCGACCGTCGACAGCAATGGCCGCACCGCCCGCTACTATGCCGCGATGCTGCGAATCTATTTCGTCCTGGCAGGTCTGCTGATCGTGGTTGTGCTGGCCGGAGCGCAGTTCTTGCGTCCTTCGGATCTGCTGGGATTCAAGGCGACGCCGGACTTCGATGAGGCCTTCATCGTCATGATCGTCGGCACGCTGCTGGTGTTGCCTTCCAATCTGGCATCGGGGCTGTATCGCGCGCGTGGCTTCTATGGCCGCGCGGTGTGGCTGCAGTGCGCGGGGATGCTGATTGCGCAGCTGGCGCAACTCGTTGCCGTGATAACGACGGGAAGCCTGCTGGCCGTCACCATTGCCTTTGTGGCCACCCAGCTCCTGGTCCAGATCTATGTCGTGGCGATCGATGCGCGTCGGCTGTTTCCGTTCCTGCGCGAGGTACGCGTGCGCGTGCGATTGTCCTGGCGCTGGATCGCCGGCCAGTTTCGCCGGGCATCTCCGTTCGCCATCGCAGGTGGCACCGAGATCGCGCTGCTGAATCTGCCGGTGCTGCTGGTCAGCGCCCTGGTCGTCGACCGCGTCGCCGTCGCCCAATGGGGCCTGACTCGTGTCGTGGCCGGGCTGCTGCGGGCGCTGTGCACCCAGGCGACGCTGCCGCTCGCCGCTGAACTCGGTCACGATCATGCGGTCGGCGACAAGGAACGGCTGCAACATTTGTATGCCAGGGGATCGGTGTTCGTGACGCTGCTGGCGAGTGTCGTCATTTCCGGGCTGCTGCCGTTCTGGCCGGATTTCTTCGCGCTGTGGACCCATGGGTCGATTCCCTACGATCCCGTGCTGACGATCACGCTGCTGATCGGCACCGGCGTCATCGCGCCTTCGATCCTGGCGCTGGGGTTGGCCAATTACAGCAACCGCGGTGAACTGCTGGCGCGAACCAAGGGCTTGCAGCTGGCGGCTTTCCTTATCCTGGCGGTCGTGCTGACGCCGCCGATGGGTCCGCTGGGAACCGCCATCGCGATTGTCGCAAGCGATGTGCTGGTTCAGTTCGGATTGCTGGCAGTCGTTGTCCTCAAGCAGACGCTGCAGAGGCCGGTTCGGCACGTCGCCTTTCTGGCTTTGCTGATGATGGTCGTTACGCTGGGTGGATGGGGATTGGGGATAGTCATCCGGTCGTTTGCGCCCGGGGCCGGGCTGACGCGGTTTGCATTCGAATGCACGCTCTGGCTGATCGTTGTTGCCTTGCTGGCGTCGCCATTGGCGAGCCGGACACTGCGCGACAGGCTGTCGGCCGCCATCCCGCGCTAGCAGCGCCGGCCGCCGGGTCTGCTCCAGTCAGGCCTTGCCTCTCGTGGAAATGGGTGGCATTCCCTCGCCTGTATCAAGGGCTTAAGAGCTTGTCAGTCCGGCGCGCCGGGTGATTATCGGCGCCGCAAACGGCTAATGGCGAGGTGAGAATGTCGGAGCGAGGGTCGATCATGGCGGAGTCCAGACTCGGCGAAACCAACGTTCATACCGCGCCCACCAACGTGCCCGGCGTCGTTCGTTATCGTTTTCCCTGGGTGAGGGATCCGCGGGGAAACCTGGCGGTTGGCGAGTTCGAAAAGGAATTTCCATTCCGCCCGCAACGGTATTTCATCGTCTCGGGCGTGCCGTCCGGCGCGACGCGTGGAGAACATGCGCACAAGAAATGCCACCAACTCCTGATCTGCGCACAGGGCCAAATTCGTCTCTCGGTCGATGATGGAAAGTCGCGGTTTGAAACCCGGTTGGACCAACCCAATGTCGGTATCTACATTCCCAACATGATCTGGTGCGAGCATTGGCAATACAGCGCCGACGCCGCGCTGCTCGTGTTCGCCTCGCAGCCCTATGATCCGGCGGATGACATCCGGGAGTACAGCGCTTTCCTGAACGCCGTCGGCGCTGCCGGCTGAACACGAATATGGCAAATCACGTCTATTGCACCTACTTCGACCACAACTACCTGTCGCGCGGACTTGCGCTCTATCATTCGATGCAGCGCCATGCGCCCGGGTCGCGTCTCTGGGTGCTTTGCCTCAGCGAGGAATGTTACCGGACCCTTGTCGCGCTCGATCTGCCGGACATGATTGCCGTGCGGCTCGCGGATTTTGAAGCCGCCGATGCCGGGGTCGCGGCAACCCGTGCCCACCGCAGCACGATTGAATACTACTTCACGTGCACGCCCGCCTGGATGCTCTTTGTGTTGGCGCGCGAAGCCGGCGCCGAGTGGGTGACGTACCTCGATGGTGATCTGTATTTCTTCGAGTCACCCGAGAAGATCTACGGCGAACTGAAGGACGCGGCCGTCGCCATCATTCCCCACCGATTCTCGTCGAAGCTCGCAAGGCTTCGAAAGTTTGGGACCTACAATGTCGGGTGGGTAGGCGCCCGCAACGATTCGGAGGGCACTGCCGTCATCAGCTGGTGGCGGGAAAAATGCATCGAATGGTGCCATGACTACGTCGACGGCGATCGCTTTGCCGATCAGGGCTACCTCGATTCCTTTTCACGCCTTTTCGCACGCGTTAAAGTCATCGATAACGTCGGCGCCAATCTGGCGCCCTGGAATATCGGAAATTACCGGATCGATTTTCGTGACCATCGAGTTGTGATCGATGCGATCGTGCCACTGATATTTTTCCATTTTCAGGGCGTGAAAAAGGGATGGGGCTGGTTCATCTTCAACAGCCATCGCGTTCACCGCGCACCTTTCTCGAAAATTGTGCGCGACCATATTTACAGGCCCTATGTGCGTGAGCTGCTGGCGATCGAAAAAGCTATCAAACCGGTTTTGCAGCTCCCTGACGCCAGGCCGCACCGCCGGTCGGCCATCGTCGATATCAGGCAGTACCTCACGAGTAAGGTGCGAAATGTCGGCGTCCGCGTGTTGCAATTGCTGGATATCGCTACGGGTCGTGCTTTTCTTGTCTTTCGCGGCACAGCATACTAGGACGGAGAGGGCGACGCCGATTGCCTGCGTCGATATCGTCGCGGGCCACTATTGCGTCTTAGTTTTACTTCGCTGTCTGCGAGATTCCGATGCGCTTGTTGATCCTCGGCTATTCCTCAATCGCGCAACGGCGCGTGATACGCGCGGCAGCGCAGACAGCGGCGATCAGCGAGGTGTCGATCGCGAGCAAGAGTCGGGCGGAGCCGAACGAGGGATGGCCGAAGCGCGGACATTTTTTTGCCGATTACGATTTGGCGCTGCGCGAAAGCCAGGCCGATATCGTCTACGTTTCGCTGCCGAACGCAATGCATGAACATTGGGTCCTGGCGGCGCTTGCCTCCGGCAAGCACGTCCTCGTCGACAAGCCGGCGATGACCACGAGGGAAGCGTGCGAACGCGGCGTAAAGCAAGCCCGGCTCAGTGGCCGTATGCTCGCGGAAGCCACCGTGTTTGACTATCATCCGCATTTCGAAGCGTTGCGGGGTTTTCTCGCCGTGCAGGGTCCGCTCACGCACGTCGATGCCCAGTTCATCATTCCACCATTGCCGGCCGCCAACTTTCGCAACCACACGGAATTCGGCGGCGGCTGCCTGCTGGATATGAGTCCTTATGCCGCCGGCTTGATGCGGATACTCGGCGGCGGTTTGCCGTCGCATGTCACGGCATTGGCGGGCACCCGCCATCCCGAGACCGGCGTCGACATGGGCTTTTCGGTCCAGGCGCGGCTGGCGAACGGCGGCATCTTTTCCGGTCACTTCAGCTTCGAGGGCGAGTATCAAAATCGCTTGCTCATTGTGGCGCGTTCAGGCTCTGTGATGATAGAGCGCGTGTTCAGCCCGCCGGCCGATCACCGGATGGAATGGCGCCAGCATGTCCGCAACGTCGAGACCGTAGTGACCTTCGAGGCTGCCGATACCTTCGCGCGTTTCCTGGATGCGGCGACACGCGCGATCGCGGCGGATGATCACGAGCCGCTGCATCGCGATCTGCTGGCTGACGCTGAATGCCGGGCCCGGATCGCCGCGGCGCTCGCTGACCCGCCAACCCTTGTGAGATGACGATGCCGATCAACGTTTGGGACTATCTGCGGGAATACGACGAACTGCGCGACGAGATTCTCGCAACGGTGGATCGGGTATTCCGTTCCGGGCGGCTGGTGCTGGGACAGGAGGGCGTCAAATTCGAGCGCGAGATGGCCGCCTATCTCGGCGTTGCCGCCGGCGTCGGGGTGAACAGCGGGACTGACGCCATCTATATCGCGCTCGCCGCATTGGGCGTGAAAGCCGGCGATGAAGTCATCACGGTGCCCAATACCGCGGTGCCGACGGTTTCGGCGATCCGCACCCTCGGCGCAAGGCCGGTCTTTGTTGACGTGCGTGACGACGATTTCCTGATGGACGTGGAGCAGGTCGAGGCGGCGATTACGCCCCGCACCACGGCGATCATTCCGGTCCATCTCTATGGTCAATGCGTGGATCTGGATCCGCTCATGGCGATTGCCCGCCGGCATGGGCTCAAGGTGATGGAGGATTGCGCGCAGTCGCAAGGCGCGCTCTACAAGGACCACCAGTCCGGAAGCGTCGGCGACGCTTCGTCTTTCTCGTTTTATCCGACCAAGGTCCTCGGTGCCTATGGCGACGGCGGCATGGTGATGAGCGATGACGAGGCGGTCATCAAGCTTGCGCGCAGCTTGCGTTTCTACGGCATGGAAACCGTCTATTATTCCGAACGGCATGGTTACAATTCCCGTCTGGACGAGGTGCAGGCGGCAATTCTGTCGCTCAAGCTCCCGAGGATCGATGGCTGGATCGACCGCCGGCGGGCGATTGCCGCGCGTTATAATCAGGCACTTGCCGGGACCGGCATCGTGCTGCCGCGCGAGAACGCGCACAGCCGGCACACTTATTATGTTTATGTGGTTGAGCATCCGACCGACCGCGATGGCGTGCTGGAGCGTCTGGCCGGGGCCGGCATCAATTGCAACGTTTCCTACCGCTGGCCGATCCATATCATGCGCGGCTCTGCCGACCTCGGATACCGCGAAGGGCAGTTCCCGGTAGCCGAACGCAAGGCGCAGCGAATTTTCTCGCTGCCGATGTATCCGCTGCTGAAGGACGAGGAAGTCGATACGGTGATTGATGTCCTGAAGGGCGTGATCTGATGGCCGAACGTACGCATCTGAACTGGTTTCGTGAACGGCTTGCCGCCTCCCGGGCAATCGAACCGAAGGATCCGGCGCCGATTTTGGCCTGGCGCGAGGCGCACCGCAGTTCGATCCGGTTCAAGTCCGAATTGATCGGACTTGATCAGGTTCGCGACTGGTCTCGCGACGAGCAGGGCAATGTGCAGCACCGGAGCGGTCAATTTTTTCGCATCGAGGGGGCGCGGGTCGAAAGCAGTGGCGTGCGCGAGGTTGCGACATGGGATCAGCCGATCATGACGCAGCTTGACGGCGGCGTTCTCGCGATGGTCGCGCGGGAAACCGACCAGGGGGTTGAATTCCTGCTGCAGGCAATAGCCGAGTGTGGAAACATCGACACTCTGCAGCTTGGCCCGACGGTTCAAAGCACGTGGTCGAACATCAGGCGCGCGCATACCGGAAGGCGGCCTCCGATGCTCGAAGTCGTGTTCGCCGAGGCCGGTGTCCGCACCGTTTACCGGGCGAACCATAATGAGGAGGGTGGCCGGTTCTGGAAAAAATCCAATGAGAACGTCGTCGTGTTTCTTGACGACGAAGGTGTGATCGAGACCGACATGAAGATGTTCTACTGGGCCAGCCTCAGTCAGATCAAGGAACTCGCCTTGACGGACAACGTGCTCAATCCGTTCGTCAAGACGATTCTCATGCCGCTGTAGTGATGGACATGAACCGGCAGCCGGCTTCTACAGGGTAGCGAAGAGATAGGTTTCCGTCGTCGAATGATGGCCTGTCGCCTCATGGACGTTGTATGGAATGCCCGGCCATTCGCGTTCGAGGCGTAACCCGGCGCCCCGGCACATTTCCATCAGTTCCTGCTTGCCGAATACGACTTCGACGACCGGCGCGCCATAGGCATATTTGCTCAGGAACGTCGTCTGATGATCGTGGAACACCGGCACGGTGTGAAAGATGCAGTAGCGCGCCGCGACCCGCGCGGCCTCGCGGATCGCGGCCTGATAGTCGATGATGTGCATCAGCGAGACGCCGTTGAAGACGATGTCGAACGCGCGGTCGGCGTAAGGCAGCCTGGTCGCGTCGGCGACCTCGAACGTCATCAGCGGGTAGCGGAGGCGGGCGCGCTCGATCATGGCACCGGAATAATCGATGCCGGTGTAATCGACGCCGCCCGGAAGCAGGGTGGCGAACACCTCGGAATAATAGCCGCTGCCGCAGCCGACCTCGAGCAACCGGGGATGCGGGATCGCTGTCGCCGCGACGGCTTCGGCCGCGACCCTGAGATCGAGCCGCGGCTCGCCGCGCTTCATCGTGGCGATCAGGCTGTCATAGGCGCGTTGCTGCCGGGCGACCGTGCGCCCGGCAAGCCATCCGTCCGACGATGCCGCGGCAGTTTGCGCTTCATCCACGCCGCCGAGCACCCGGTAGTCGGTCGAGAACAGGATCTGACGCCGCAGGATCGGCGTCGACTGGATCACGGCCTTGGCAACTTTTCTGACGATGCGGGGAAGCTTCATCGCCGGGCCCGCGCCTGTTCGGCGAATTCCAGGATCTCCCGGGTGCGATGGCCGTAGGTGTGCTGCTGCATGGTCCTCGCCTGGCCGGCGTGCGCGATCGCCGCGCGACTGCCTTCGTCAGCGAGGGCGCGCGCGATGCCCGCCAGGCAGTCGCCGGTCGAGCCCCACACCGCGACTTCGCGCGCTGGCTCGAACAGCGTGTGGAGATTGTCCTTGAAGTCTGTCAGCAGAAAAGCCCCGACGCCGGTGGCTTCGAACAGCCGCATGTTTCCGGCCTCCCGGCCGGCAAGGTCGATATGCGAATTGAGCGTCACGCGGGAACGGCGCAGCACCTGATACATGTCGGCGCCCCAGACCTCGCCCTGGAAGCAGCGGTGCAGCCGCGAACTGGCGGCAAGCGCCTGCGGCCGGCTTCCGAATAATTTGAGATCGTAGCGTTCGGCGACGGCCTCCAGCAACGCGATGCGCTGCCGGTGATCCGGCGACACCGTGCCGACGAATGAAACATCCAAATCGGGCTCCGGCGCGGCCGGCAAGGCGTCGAGGATGGCGGGTTCGAAGGCGAGGTGATTCACTTCGGCGCGCACCCCGAGGTTTCGAAAGAAATTCACGGTGGTGGAGAGCTGCGACATCATCAGGTCGTAGACCGGCCAATCCTCGCCGCGGGATGGCTCGATTCCGACCATGCCGATCAGGATCGGATTGCCGATGCCCTTGATACGCCGCATCAGGCTGGCGTTCACATGGAAGGTGTCCTGGTTGATGATCAGGTCGGGCCGAAAGTCCTCGATCTGGGCGAGCAGGATAGTCTCGGCCTGGGTATCGAGCCGCGGGCTAAGACCGATTTTCCGCGCCAGCGGCCGCAGCAGCGGCTTGAACGGCGTCACGGCGCGCTGCAGCCATCCGGGAAGCGCCCGCGGCGCGTCTGCGCCCGGTGGCGCAATTGCCACCGGCAGGCCATGCTCGCGCGCCCAGGCCGACTGCAGCCATGAATTGTTGACGTGAATCTCCGCCGCGGGGTGGCCTGACGCGCTGAAATTCCTGGAATAGAAGTCGGCGACGCCGAACAGGCTGGCATTTCGCGCTGCCATCTGCGCGGCATAGGAAGCGTTTTCAAGCCCGGGGTGGCTCTGATAGAGCCAAGCCAGAAAGCGCGGATAGTCCGCGTTGAGGACGAGGATGCGC
Source organism: Bradyrhizobium sp. (assembly GCF_030693485.1). Classification (GTDB taxonomy): domain Bacteria; phylum Pseudomonadota; class Alphaproteobacteria; order Rhizobiales; family Xanthobacteraceae; genus Bradyrhizobium. The sequence goes on from NZ_JAUYAN010000053.1 coordinate 63,666, forward strand.
ATGACTGTCTAGATCGCGATCCTGAAGCCGTAATTCTTGTCGATCCACGTCTTGTAGGCGCCGCTGGTCACCTCGCGCCACCAGTCCTCATGGTCGAGATACCATTGCACGGTCTGGCCGAGGCCGTCATCGAAATCGACGCTGCATCGGTTGCCGAGCTCGCCGGCCAGTTTAGCGGCATCGATGGCATAGCGGTGGTCGTGGCCGGGCCGGTCCGTCACGAAGCTGATCAGCGAGCGGCAGGAATTTCCCGAAGCCGCGGGACAGGACGGAAACCGCGACGCCAGACTGGCATCGGTGGCAAACGCGCGGTCGAGCGTGTCGCAGATCAGGCCGACGACCTCCCGGTTGTTGCGCTCGTTGCCGCCGCCGACATTGTAGGTCTCTCCGATGCGACCGCGCTCGATCACGGCCATCAGCGCCGCGCAATGATCGGATACGTGCAGCCAGTCGCGGACGTTGGAGCCATCGCCGTAGATCGGCAGCGGCTTGCCCTCCAGCGCATGGATGATCATCAGCGGGATCAGTTTTTCCGGATGCTGATAGGAACCGTAATTGTTCGAGCAGTTGGTGATCAGCGCCGGCAGCCGGTAGGTCTCGACATAGGCGCGCACCAGATGGTCGCTCGCCGCCTTGCTCGCGGCGTAAGGCGAATTGGGGCGGTACGGCGAGGATTCCGAAAACGCGGGGTCGGTCAATTGCAGCGAGCCATAGACCTCGTCGGTCGAGACATGGAGAAAGCGGCTGCGGTCGAGCGTTCCGGCCGAACGCCACGCGTCGAGCGCGGCCCTGAGCAGCGTGAAGGTTCCGAGCACGTTGGTTTGCAGGAATGCTTCGGGATCGGCGATCGAGCGATCGACATGCGACTCCGCGGCAAGATGGGCGACGCGGGTGAATTTGTGCTCCTCGAACAGCCGCCGCATCAGCGCAGCATCCCCGATGTCGCCCTTGACGAACAGGATGCTGCGGTTGGCGATCAGCGGTTCGAGACTTCGCAGATTGGCGGCATAGGTCATAGCATCGACGATGACCAGCCGGTCGGCCGGCCGCGCGGCGCGCCATGCGTGAACCAGGTTCTGGCCGATGAAGCCGGCACCGCCGGTGATCAAAACGCTTTGCATCCGAGCCTCTGGGTTGTTTTGCGCCGGCAAGGTGATCCCTCACTGGACGCCGCGGCTTGTCTCGATGTCACGGCGCTGGCCCGGCAAACCTGCGGCCTGCCGCCAGCGGCGAACCCCGTTATATTCGCTGCTTCGGCCGCCGTCACCCGGTGTTATTTCTTGCCGGACATTGTCGCATATCTGTAAATGAATGGGCTATTGCGAGTCGGTTGGACGAAGCGAATACTATTCGTCAGAGTCGTGGGCGGACGACCGATGGCTCTCAAGGTGATCTATTGGTGAATCCGGGCATCCCGTCACAGGCTCGCCAATACGGGATTCATGTTTGTCGGGCAGGAGCCAAGTTGCATGTCTTTGCCCGGGAGCAAGCTTGTTTCGGCAGAGCCTGCCATACAGCCAAACGGCGGCCACGAGCCGCTCGCGTTCCGAGTCGCGTTTTCATGGTTGGTGGCGCCAAACTCCGCACTGGTGCTGTTTCTTGGGTTGATCGGAAACTCCGGTAATTCGGTTCTGCCGGCGCCGACAAGATCAGCGGTGGTCGCGTAGCGCATGCCCGAAGCAACGAGCACAACTCCGCCGCCCTCCGGGATATCCGCCCTCGCGCGCTCGGCGGTGCATTCCCGGTTCTGGCTGCTGTGCGTGGACATATACCCGGTGCTGGTGGCGGCCAGCCTTCCATGGTCGACGACCGGGGTCGCAATCTTCATGGTGATCTGGTTCATCGTGTTGATCCCGACCATCGAGCCCCGGCGGTTCCTCGAGGTACTGAAGGGGCCTGCTTGCTGGCTGCCCGTGGCATTCGTCGGGCTTGCCGTGGTCGGGACGCTGTGGGCGGATGGACCATGGCCCGCACGACTGCAAGGAATCAGCCCGGTGGCGAAGCTGCTGGCGATCCCCTTCCTGATCTATCATTTCGAGCGCTCGCGGCGCGGGTTTTGGGTGCTGGTGGCGTTTCTCGCTTCCTGCGCGCTCCTGATGGGCTTGTCATGGCTCGTGCTGTTCGCGCCCGGCTGGAAAATCGCGGCCACGGAGGTTCCTGGCGTGCCGCTGAAAAACTCCATCAACCAAAGCCAGGAATTCGCGCTCTGCATTTTCGGGCTGGCTCCCCTGGTTCTGGCGTCCTTCAAGCAGCGGCGTCTGGCGCTGGCCGCGGCGTGTGCGGCGTTGATGCTCGCCTTCTTCGCCAACATGATGTTCGTGGTATTGGCGCGCACGGCCCTGCTCTACATGCTGGTACTGACGATCCTGTTTGCCGCTAGGCATCTGGAACGGCGCGCCATGTGGCTGTTGTTCATGGGGGCGGCTGCCATCGCCATCCTGACCTGGTTCACCTCACCCTACTTGCGCGAGCGTGTCGAACGCGTTGGGTTCGAATACCGGGAATACACCGAGGTATTTGAACCGACCTCGACCGGCCAGCGGCTGGAGTACTGGCGCATATCGATCCGGTCCGTTGGCGAAGCTCCCTTGTTTGGCCATGGCACCGGGTCGACCAGGCAGTTGTTCGACAGGGAGGCCGTCGGCAAGACCGGCGCCTGGGCCAATTCGATCACCAATCCGCACAATCAGACCCTGTACGTTGCCCTGCAGTGGGGCGTGCTTGGATGCATCGTGCTCTATGCGATGTGGTATTTTCATCTCCTGCTGTTCCGTGAAGCCGGCTTCGCGGCGTGGATCGGGTTGATTGTCGTTGTTCAGAATATCGTCAGTTCGTTGCTGAATTCGCATCTGTTCGATTTCCACGAAGGGTGGATGTACGTGCTCGGCGTCGGCGTCGCCGGCGGCATGGTCGCGCGGGCGAAAAGAGCCGGCAACGCGCGGTCGCAGGTGAATGATGCGGGTCCCGTGGCGTGACAAGGTGTCGGGATCAGGCCGGCCGGCTCACAGGGGCGGCGGCATAGGTTCCGCGGAGAGGTGGTTCGCTGGCGGCGTGCTGCTGGAATATCGCGCGCGGCGTCAGGTACCAGAGCAGAAAAAGAACCGCTGCCCCGTGGGTCAGCAGCGTGGTCGTCAAGGGCACGTTGAGCAGGATGTGGGCAAATATCGCTCCGGAAACCAGGATAAAGCCGGCTGGCAATCCCGCCGACAGCCGATTGCCCAGCGCGATTACCAGACCGCAGGCGAACACGGCAATCGGCGCGAATAGCAACCCGACCGATGCGATGCCTTCCGTTGCCAACAGCGACGCATTGAAATTGCCGAGCTTGTAGGTCCGCTCCATCAGGATCGAAAGCGGTTCCTGATAGGGGCAGGACATGAAATATTTTGAGAACGAGATCTGGCAAAAATAGGTGAGATCGTGCCTGGAAAAGAAATCAGTGTAGACATCGATCGCGGTCGCCGGAATCGCCATCATTCGATGATTGACGAAAGCAAGGTACAGCGCTGCCTTGGCCCCGAACAGGTAAACCAGAACAAGCCCGGCCAGGATTGGTCCGAGCAGGGAAACGACCACCGCCGTCCTGGCCTCGAACATCCTCGAAAGAACCAGGATGCCAACGAGATAGAAGGGAGTGAAAAGGGCGACCTTGCTGAGGGTGACGGGATACAGACACAGTAGAAGAACGAGAACTGCGCCGGCTCGCCAGTAAGCCCGACGGGCCACGAAACCGGCAAAGGCAAACGGTAGCAATGCGCTCGACACGATCCCGACGAGGTAATTCAGTATCACTGGTGACACGAGCTTGTCGCGGAACTCATAAATGTCCACGACGGCCACCAGCCGGAAATTGTAGGCCGCGCTGAATGCGACGACGGCCACGCCAAAGAGCAGGATTGCCACCAGCAGCCGGTCGAACTGCGTCGCCGTCAAGACGTATCTCTGACGGACCGGCGCCGAGATGAACAGTGCCGGCAACAGGAAAGCAACGGCCGAGGTTGCGGCGGAAAGCCCTCCCAGCCGATGATTATAGTTCAGGTCTGTGAAACAATTCAGCCAGAGATAGCTGAGGACCACCGAGTAAAAATAGAATCCGACGAAGTAACCGAAGCTGAAGCGGGCAAAGGTGAAGAGAAGCGAAACAAGGGCGAAAGATCCCACCGCGAAGAGTGCAATGTGCAATAGCTCCGGACGAAAGAAGATGTGAAACGTCGTCGGATCGAAGGCGATCGGATATTTGTAGTCTGCGCGACGGATCAGGGAAACGCAGCAAACCACGATGTGGAAAAAAAATCAGGCCTCCCAGTTTGAGGCGAACCCGAGCGCGTTGATCATCATTCGCCATACGTCATTCGCAACCAGTTGGGCTGTACCGCTTGCTGAAGCGAGATATCCCAATAGCCGGAAGCGTGCAACCCGCAGTGGTTACAAGCAAAAGCCTCCATGATGCGCCTTCAGCACCGTATGGGAACGGATGCCGGATTTTCATACAAGACAGTCCCACAGAAGTCGAGCAAGCACAAACCCAAGAGTTTACAGCGGCTTCCATTGATGTAGAACACGGGTCTATAATGCGGTCCTGATCCCCCGCCTTCGAATTCTCGCCCCCGCCGTCAATGGCCGAAGGAAGCATTCATGATAAGATTCGGTTTGCTCGGCTGTGGCCGCATCGCAAAGCGCCACTCCGATTTGTTGGGGGGTGGCCATATCGATCGGGCCAGCCTGGTCGCGGTCTGCGATCGGGTTCGCGCGCGGGCCGATGCGATCGCCTCGAAATTCGGCGTTCCCGCGGTTTACGACATCGATGATTTTCTGGCGCGGAAGGATATCGACGCGGTGGCGGTGCTGACGCCGAGCGGCATGCACCCGGAGCACGTCATCGCCTGCGCCAGGGCAGGAAAACACGTCGTCGTCGAAAAGCCGATGGCATTGCGGCTGCAGGATGCCGACGCCATGATCCGCGCCTGCGACGAGGCCGGCGTCAAATTGTTCATCGTCAAGCAGAACCGTTTCAACGTTCCGGTGGTCAAGGCGCGCGAAGCGCTGGATGCCGGCCGGTTCGGACGGCTAATTCTGGGCACGGTGCGCGTGCGCTGGTGCCGGGACCAGGCCTATTACGATCAGGATGATTGGCGCGGCACCTGGGCCTATGATGGCGGTGTGCTCTCAAATCAGGCCAGCCACCACGTCGATATGCTGGAGTGGTTCTTTGGCGACGTCGTCAGCGTGCACGCGCGCGCGACCACCGCGCTGGCGAAAATCGAAACCGAAGACACCGCGGTGGCGACGTTGAAGTTCAAGAACGGCGCGCTGGGCATCATCGAGGCGACCACCGCCGCGCGTCCGACCGACCTCGAAGGCTCGCTGTCGATCCTGGGAGAGGGTGGAACCGTTGAAATCGCCGGCTTTGCCGTCAACCAGATCAGGCATTGGCGGTTTGCCGAGGAATTGGCTTCCGACAAGGACGTGGTCGAAAAATTTTCGGTCAATCCGCCCAACGTCTACGGCTTTGGCCATCAGGCCTACTACCAGCACGTGATCGATTGCCTGATCAACCAGCGTGCCGCACTGGTGGACGGCCTGGAGGGGCGCAAGAGCCTGGAACTGATTTCCGCGCTCTACGAATCGATCGAAACCGGCGAGGAAGTTCCGCTGCATTTCACGCCCCGGCTGTGCCGGCTCGGGGTGGCCTCGTGAACCAGCCGGACCTGCACCATGCGGGCATTCGCGACGTCGAGTTCGGCGTGCGGGTCAAGATCGTGGAGCCATGCAATCTCTACGGCTGCAGGATCGGCGACGATTGCTTTGTCGGGCCGTTTACCGAGATCCAGAAAGGTGCTGCGGTTGGCGCCCGCACTCGCGTGCAGTCGCATGCCTTCATCTGCGAGTTGGTGACGATCGGCGAAGATTGTTTTGTCGGCCATGGCGTGATGTTCATCAACGACACCTTCGCAAGCGGCGGCCCTTCGGGGGGACGCAAGGAGCTTTGGCGCGAGACGGTGATCGGCAACCGGGTTTCGATCGGCTCCAATGCCACCATCATGCCGGTGCGGATCGCCGACGATGTCGTGATCGGGGCGGGCTCGGTGGTAACAAGGGACATCACCGCTGCCGGCACCTACGCGGGCAACCCTGCACGCCGGCTTGATCAGCGCAAATAAGGAAGACGATCGATGTCGGTACCGTTTGCGGATTTGCAACTGCAATACCAGACTATCAAGAGCGAGATCGATGGCGCGATCGCCGCCGTCATCAGGGACAATGCATTCATTCGCGGTCCCTATGTCGACGCGTTCGAGCGCGAATTCGCCGCCGTGGCGGAGGTCGGGCACTGCGTGTCCTGCGCCAACGGCACCGATGCGCTGTATCTCGCCATGGCCGCGCTGAAGGTTGCGCCCGGCGACGAGGTCATCACCACGGCGCATTCCTGGATCTCGACGTCGGCGATGATCACCCACGCCGGCGGCAGCGTGGTGTTCGCGGACACCGACGACGCCACCTTCACGATCGATCCCGCGGCGATCGAGGCCGCGATCACGCCACGGACGGTCGGGATCATTCCGGTGCATCTGTACGGACAGCCGGCCGACATGGACGCGATCATGGCGATCGCGCGCAAGCACAAGCTCTGGGTGATCGAGGATTGCGCTCAGGCGCATCTGGCGCGTTACAAGGGCCAGCAGATCGGCACTTTCGGCAATGCCGCGACCTATTCGTTTTATCCGGGCAAGAATCTGGGTGCGATGGGCGACGCCGGCGCGGTCGTCACCAATGACGGCGCGCTCGCCGAGCACATGACGATGCTGGCCCGTCATGGCGGCCTGGTGAAGCACCAACATCACATCGAAGGCGTCAACAGCCGGCTCGACGGCATGCAGGCGGCGATCCTGTCGGCGAAGCTGCCGCATCTGCCCGACTGGACCCGGGCGCGCCAGGATGCCGCGAAGATTTACGACGCCGGCCTCAACCAGATCGAGGATGTCGTGGTCCCTCAGATTGCTGTCGGCCGCGACCACGTCTATCACCTCTATACCATCCAGCATCCGTGCCGCGACGCGCTGGCGGCGCATCTCAACGCCAACGGCGTGCAGACCGCGATCAACTATCCGACCGCGTTGCCGTTTCTCGCCGCCTACAGCCGGCTCGACGCCCGCCCCGAGCAGTTTCCCAATGCGCATCGCGCGCAGGGCAGGATCCTGTCGCTGCCGATGTTCGCCGAGATCACGCCGGAGCAGCAGAACGAAGTGATCGAGCTTGTTCGCAAGTTTTGAGTCTGCCACCGCCGGCGGCAACGATCACGCCGGCTTGCGCTCGTCGGCAATGACCTTGCCGTCGTTGGGAAGCAATCCCGGGCCGACCAGTTCGACCTGGCCGCCGAGCTTTGCCACCGCGCGCAGCGTCGCGGCGATCTCGCCTTGAAGCTCGCCGCTGGGCGACGCGCATTCGCATCTGAGCGTCATCACGTCGGCCTCGGCCTCGCGGCTCACGACGAGACGCAGCCGGCCCAGTTCCGGATGACGCTTGCCGATCTCGGCGATCTGCTCGGGCCGCACGAACATGCCCTTGACCTTGGTGGTCTGGTCGGCGCGGCCCATCCAGCCCTTGATCCGCATGTTGCTCCGGCCGCACGGGCTCGGGCCTGGCAATGCTGCGGTGAGATCGCCGATCGCCAGCCGGATCCAGGGGTGATGGGGATCAAGCGTGGTCACCACGATTTCGCCGACGTCGCCTGGCGCGACCGGATCGCCGGTGCCGGGCCGCACGATTTCCATGATCAGCTCCTCGTTGACCACCATGCCCTCGTGCGACGCGGTCTCGAAGGCGATCAGGCCGAGATCGGCGGTGCCGAAGGCCTGGTAGGCATCGACCCCGCGCGATTTGATCTCCTGCTGCAGCGATGCCGGGAATGCCGCCCCCGACACCAGCGCGCGCCTGATCGAGGAGACGTCGCGCCCGGCGCTTGCGGCGGCATCGAGCAGGATCTTGAGGAAATCCGGGGTGCCGCTGTAGCCGACCGGCCGATAGGCCTCGATCAGCTCGAATTGCGCCTCGGTATTGCCGGGACCGGCAGGGATCACCGCGCAACCGAGCGCGCGCGCCGAGGCATCGAAGATGAAGCCGCCAGGCGTCAAATGATAGCTGAAGGTGTTCAGCACCACGTCGCCCGGCCGGAAGCCCGCGGCGTAGAGCGCCCGGGCGCCGCGCCATGGGTCGGCGTGGGTAGCCTCCGGCTCGAAAATCGGGCCGGGCGATGTAAACAGCCGCCCAAAGGAGCCTGGAGCGACCGAGACGAGGCCGCCGAACGGCGGGGAGGATTTGTGCAGGGCAGGGAGATCGGATTTGCGCAGCAGCGGCAGCCCGGCCAGCGCCGCCCGGCTGGTGACGCCGGCGGGATCGATACCCCGGAGACGTTCGGCATAGGCCGGCGCCGCCATCGCCTTGCGCAGCACCTCCGGTAACCGCGAAAACAGCTCGGCCTCGCGCGCGGCGGGCGGCCGTGTCTCGAGGGCGTCGTAGTGGTCGGTCATGGCTGGTCCTGTGTGTTCGAGCCAATTGCACACCGCCTTGCACGTGGTATCAGACGGCGGCGACCGGGGTGGGAGTTGCCCCAAAAGACGGATTGGCTGACGGAATGGCTGAGGGACAAACCGCCGCGGCAGAGGATTCGCTCGATATTGTCGCGAAACTGAAGTTGCGCATGATCGACCACGCGTTGCCGCTGTGGTCGCAGCAAGGCTGGGATCCGGCAACCGGCGGCTTCATCGACCGGCTGGATCAGGACGGCCGCGCCGATCTTCTGGCACCCCGCCGCGTTCTGGTGCAGGCCCGGCAGATCTATTGCTTCGCCAAGGCAGCCCAAATGGGCTGGTATCCCGAAGGTCGCGCCATCGCGCTCAAGGGCCTCGATCATCTCTTGACCAGGGCGAAGGCCCCCGACGGCCGTCCGGGCTTCGTCCACGTGCTGGCGCCCGATGGTGCGGTTCTGGACCCGCTTCGCGACACCTATGACCATGCATTCGTGCTGCTGGCGCTCGCCAGCGTTTATGCGCTCGATCGCGACGCCCAGATACGCGCCGAAATCGACGCGCTGCTGTCGTTCCTGGATTCTCATTTGCGCTCGCCGCATGGCGGCTTTCTGGAGGGATTGCCGGCGTCGATGCCGCGCCGGCAGAACCCGCACATGCACCTGTTTGAAGCCATGATCGCGACGTTCGATGCGACCCATGAGCCTGTGTTCCAGAACCGCGCCGGTGACTTTTTCGCGCTGTTCGTCGCCAACCTCTACGACAGGCAAAAACGCGTGCTGGGCGAATATTTCGAGGAGGACTGGTCGAGGATCGAGCCGGTCAGCGTCGAGCCCGGTCATCAGGCGGAGTGGGTCTGGCTGCTCAAGGGATTCGAACGCATCACGGGCTGCCCGACGGGGCGTCCTCGCGGAGAATTGCTCGCCACCATGCTGCGTTATCGCGACGAGGCCACCGGCTGCCTGGTCGACGAGGGTGACGCCGAGGGCAACATCCGAAAGCATACAAGGCGTCTGTGGCCGCAGACCGAGATGGCCAAGGCGTGGATCGCGCAGGCCGAAGCGGGCGAGGCCGGTGCCGCGGATGAAGCGCGCATGGCGCTGGCGCGGCTCGAGCGGCATTATCTTCGACACCCCGTCGCCGGCGGCTGGTACGACCAGTTCGATCGCGACGGTGCGTCGCTGGTCGCCACGATCCCTGCGTCTTCGTTCTATCATGTCCTCAGCGCGGTTGCGGAAGCCGAGCAGGTGCTCGGCTGAGCACCCGCGGCATCACAGCCACCGCTTCCTTCGCTTGAAGCTCTTCAGGTTCTTGAAACTCTTGCGCTGGTCGCCGGCGCCGCCGAGGTAGAATTCCTTGACGTCTTCATTGTCGCGCAGCTCGGCAGCCGAGCCGTCGAGCACGACCTTGCCCTGTTCCATGATGTAGCCGTGGCTCGCGACCGAGAGGGCGGCGCGGGCGTTCTGCTCCACCAGAAGGATAGTGACGCCGAGATCGCGATTGATCTTGCTGATGATTCCGAAAACTTCCTTGACCAGCAGCGGCGACAGTCCCATCGACGGCTCGTCCATCAGGATCACCTTCGGGCGCGCCATCAACGCGCGGCCGATCGCCAGCATCTGCTGCTCGCCGCCGGAGAGATAGCCCGCGAGGCCGGTGCGCTCCTTCAGGCGGGGGAAATACTCGAATACCCGATCGATGTCGGCGCCGATCTCGTTGTCGCTGCGGGTGTAGGCGCCGAGTTTCAGATTTTCGATCGAGGTCATGTCGGCGATGACGCGGCGGCCCTCCATCACCTGGAAGATGCCGCGGCGGACGATCTTGTCGGGATCGATGCCGTTGATGCGCTCGCCGTTGAAAACGATCTCGCCGCGGGTGACCTCGCCGTCTTCGGTCTTGAGCAATCCGGAGATCGCTTTCAGCGTGGTCGACTTGCCGGCGCCGTTGGCGCCGAGCAGCGCCACGATGGCGCCCTGCGGCACCTCGAGGCTCAGTCCGCGCAGCACCAGGATGACGTCGTCATAGACCACCTCGATGTTGCGCACGCTGAGCAGCGGAGCAATGGCAGGCGCCGCCGCTTTTGGCGGGCGATCGATTTCGGTTGTTTCGGTCATGCCGTGATCCTGACGTCGTCAACAGAATGCGCGCTACGTATTACTCACTGCGTTCGTACCACCCACCGTTGTCATCACCCGCGAATGCGGGTGATCCAGTATTCCGGAGGCGCCTGCGTTCGACCGAGGGCCGCGGCGTACCGGATCCCCGCCTTCGCGAGGGATGACTGCGGAGTGTGTTGAGCCGTCCCGCAGGACGGTTCCTATCTTACCAGCCGAGCCATTCGGTCTTGCGCGGCAGGTCGATGGTCTTCACCTTCTCGAGCTTGATGCCGCCGTTCTTGACGAGATCGTTGAGCGGCGCATCGGTCGCTCCCGTGATCTTCATGCGATACAGGTCGACCTTGAGCGTGCCGCGATGGTCCTTGTC
>NZ_JAUYAN010000091.1 GCF_030693485.1 Bradyrhizobium sp.
CCGGCAGAATTCGGAAATCCGGGCGAGGATCTGGTCGTTTTTCATGGGCCGGGATATCGAGCCGGGATTGGGACAGGCTGGTGGGCAGCCGCGGACGGCGCGGCCGTCCTAGCACGGTCTGCCCACTGTTGGAAATGCAGGGCGGGCGACCCCTGGACACCGTATTCCCAGGCCGACGGCGGGTTGACGATGCAAGCCCTGCGGGAACGATTTCGGTTCAGCCGAACGACAATTCAGTCTAGAGATCGGGATCGATGGGAGCGCTCAAGTTCTGGCGAAACCCCGCTGCTGGTATCAATTCCTTTCACATCAAAGGCATGCGCTTGACTTTATCCGACGCCGCAATGAATTCCGCACGACCAGTCCCCCCGGACTCGATCGAGCCTTCCAGTCAACGCAAGCGCGACCTGCTCGAACACTTCGAGGGCAACAGCGAGGAACTGGATCGCTGGCGCGAATTCAACGCCGCCTATCACGACGACGACCGAAAGTTCATGCGATTCCTGATTCCGCCCGGCAAGCGGGTGCTCGAACTCGGTTGCAGTCGGGGGGATCTGCTGGCGGCCCTGGAGCCTTCTTATGGCGTCGGCGTCGATTTCGGCGCCAAGGCGATCGCGAAGGCGAAGGCCCGGCATCCCCACCTGCATTTCGTTTACGGGGACATCGAAGATCCCGCCACGATGACCTCGATCGAGGGACCGTTCGACTACATCGTGATGGCTGACACGATCGGCATGTTCGACGATATCGACGGCACCTTGCGGCTGACCCAGCGATTGTGCTCGCCGTCGACGCGCATCATCATCGCCTATTACTCGCACATGTGGGAACCGGTCCTGAAACTCGCCGAGGCGTTGCGCCTGCGCAGCAAGCAGCCCAAGATCAATTACATCGCCACCGCCGACTTCCTGAACCTGATGGACCTCGCCGACTTCGAGATGATCAGCCAGGAGCAGCGCCAGTTGCTGCCGCGGCGCTGGCTCGGGCTTGGCCCGTTTATCAATCGCTACATCGCGCCGCTGCCGGGAATCAGGCAGTTGTGCCTGCGCACCTACATCATAGGACGGCCGGTCCGCCATTTTCCTGACCGCAAGTTTTCCGCCAGTGTTCTCATTCCCTGTCGCAACGAGAGGGGCAACATTGAAAACGCGATCCGGCGCATGCCCCGGTTCGGCAGCTCTCAGGAAATCCTGTTCGTCGAAGGAAATTCCAGCGACGGCACGTTCGAGGAATGCGAGCGTGTGCGCGAGGCCTACAAGGACAGCTGGGATATCAAGGTTCTGAAACAGGACGGCAAAGGCAAGGGCGACGCGGTTCGCAAGGGGTTTGGCGCCGCGACCGGCGACGTTCTGATGATCCTCGATGCCGACCTGACGATGCCGCCGGAGGCGCTGCCGAAATACCACGCCGTGATCGAGAGCGGGAAGGCCGAATTTGTCAACGGCACCCGGCTGGTCTATCCGATGGAAAACGAGGCGATGCGGCCACTGAATTTCATTGCCAACCGCTGCTTCGCCTATCTGTTCAGCTATCTCGTCAATACCCGCCTGACCGATACGCTGTGCGGCACCAAGGTGTTGCTGCGAAAGGACTACGAGGTACTGGCGCGCGAACGCGCCTATTTCGGCAACTTCGATCCGTTCGGCGATTTCGATCTGATCTTCGGCGCCGCCAAGCAGAACCTGAAAATCGTCGAGACGCCGATCCACTACAAGGCGCGCACTTTTGGCGAAACCCAGATCTCGCGCTTTCGCGACGGCTGGCTGCTGTTGAAGATGGTCTGGTTTGCCTATCGCAAGCTGAAGGCTATCTGATTTCTGCAGGTCGGCGCCTGCGAGCTTGGTGGGTGGCCGGCATGCCCAAGCCGGCCGCGAAAAGCGCCAGCCCTACTTGCCCCACACCTCGTTGGCGACATCGACCGCGAGCTTGAGTTTGGCCCACTGCTCTTCCTCGGTGAGGAGGTTGCCCTCTTCGGTGGAGGCAAAACCGCATTGCGGCGATACCGCAAGCTGATCGAGCGGCGCGAATTTGCTCGCCTCTTCCAGCCGCCGCTTGATGTCGTCCTTCTTTTCCAGTTCTCCCGATTTCGAGGTAATGACGCCGACCACCACGATCTTGTTGCCCTTCGGCAAATAGCGCAGCGGCTCGAAGCCGCCGGCGCGCTCGGAATCGTATTCGAGGAAATATCCGTCGTAATTGGTCCCGGCCAGCATGGTCTCCGCCACCGGCTCGTAGCCGCCGGACGAAATCCAGGTGGAACGGAAATTGCCGCGGCAGACATGCGTGGTGATGGTCATGTCGGCCGGCCGTTCGGCGATCGCGTAGTTGATGATTCGGGCGTAGATTTCCTGCAGACCGTCGGGATTGTCGCCACGCTCGCGCGCCTTCCTCAATTCCTCCTGCGAGCAGAGATAGGCCCAGACCGTATCGTCGAATTGAAGGTAACGGCAGCCGGCATCGTAAAACGCCTTGACGGCCTTGCGGTAGGTCTTGCCGAGATCCTCGTAGAAGGCGTCGAGATCGGGATAGACATCCCTGGAGATCGACTTGCGGCCGCCACGGAAGTGCAGCACCGCCGGCGACGGGATCGTCATCTTCGGCATCACATGCGCGGTTTCGCACTGCTTCTTCAGGAAGCGGAAATGGTCCAGCATCGGATGATCGGCGGGGAAATCGAGCTTGCCGATCACCCGTACCGCGTCATGCCGGGTCTCCACCCCTGCGAACTGGATGCCGGTCTCGGGATGAAACAGTTCGCATCCCGTCAGCTTGGCGAGAAAGTCGAAATGCCACCAGGAGCGGCGGAATTCGCCGTCGGTCGCGAGCTTCAGGCCGATTGAGGCTTGCTTGTGCACGACCTTTTCGATCTCCATGTCCTCGGCTTTGCGCAGGCCCTCGGCCGAGATCTCGCCCTTCTCCAGTTTGGCCCGCGCTTCCTTGATGCGCGGCGGCCGCAACAGGCTGCCGACCTCGTCGGCGCGGAAAGGGGCTTTGGTTCGCTGCATGGTCTCGACTCCCGAAGAAATCTAATGTGCTGTCGCGCCGGCGACACCGAGAAAGCGTTCCAGCACGGCGGGATCGGCTTTCAACGTGCTGCTGGCCGCATCATGGACGATCGCGCCGCGCTCCAATATCACAACGCGGTCGGCAAGCCCCAGAATCTTTTGCGCGTTCTGCTCGACAATAACAGAGCAAATGCCGCCGGCCCGGGTGATGGTGCCGAGCGCCGTGAGCAGTTCCTCGACGATGATAGGGGCCAGGCCCTCGGTCGGCTCATCCAGCAACAGCACCTTCGGATTGAGCGTCAGCGCGCGGCCGATCGCCAGCATCTGCTGCTCGCCGCCGGAAAGCTGGTTGCCGAAATTGCTGCGGCGCTCCTTCAGCCGCGGAAACATCTCGTAGACCTTCGCCACCGTCCACGGTCCGGGCTGGGCGACGGCGGTCATGTTCTCCTCCACCGTCAGCGAACGGAAGATATTGCGCTCCTGCGGCACCCAGCCGATGCCCGCCCGCGCCCGCTGGTCCGGCCGCATCGCGGTGATGTCGAGCCCGCCGAGGGTGATGGTGCCGCCGAATCGGCGGGTGATCCCGACGATCGAATTGATCAGCGTGGTTTTGCCGGTGCCGTTTCGCCCCAGCAGCGCCAGCACCTGGCTTTCGGGCAGGCGCAGCGACATTCCGGGCAATACCACCGCTTCGCCGTAACCGGCGCGCAGGCCTTCGATCGCGAGGAGATCAGGCATCGGCGGCCTCGCCGAGATAGACCGCCTTCACCCTGGGATCGCGCGCCACCTCGTCCGGCGGGCCCTCCACCAGCATGGCGCCGGTGACCATCACCGAAATGCGGTCGGCGAACGAGAACACCAGATCCATGTCGTGCTCGATCAGGAGTACGGTAACGTCGCGTGGCAGCGCCGCCACGGCGGCCAGGATATCGTGGCGCTCGCTTTCGGGCACGCCGGCGGCCGGCTCGTCCAGCAGCAGCACGCGCGGCCTGGCGGCAATGGCTACTGCGATCTCGAGCAGGCGCTGTTTTCCGTAAGGCAGCGTCACCGTCAGTTCGTTCATGACGTCGAGCAGGTGGAATCGCGCCAGATTCTCCGCGATCTCGGCATTGACGTCGTCGCGCGTCCCCATCCGGCGCCACCAGTCGCCGCCGCGGCCCAGCCGTTCGGAGACCGCAAGCCCGATGGTCTCGAGCGGCGTCAAATCGGCATAGAGCTGGTTGATCTGGAAAGTGCGCGACAGCCCGCGCAGCACCCTGGTGTGGACGGCGAGATCGGTGATGTCGTTGCCCTCCAGCAGGATGCGCCCTGCATCGGGCTTGAGCACCCCGGTCAGGAGATTGATCACGGTGGTCTTGCCGGCGCCGTTCGGGCCGATCAGGGCGTGGCGGGCGCCCTGCTCTATCCTCAGCGACAGGTCCTGGGTGACCTTGAGGCCGCCGAAGCGTTTCTCCAGTCCGATCGTTTCCAGCGCCACCGTCATGGCAGCCCGTTCCTTTCCGGAACGGCGACGACGGTCTTGCGTCCGGCAAACTGCCGGATCACCAGGTTCGGCAGCCACAGCGCCCAGCGGTGCATGCGCGCCCGGCCGACCAGCACGATCACGACCAGCACGAGGCCGATCCAGAACAGCCAGTATTGCGGTGTGATGGTCTGGAAAACCTCCTGAAGCATCTTGAAAATGACCGCCCCGATCAGCCCTCCGTAGAGATAGCCGGTGCCGCCGATGACGAGGACCAGCATCAGAT
>NZ_JAUYAN010000070.1 GCF_030693485.1 Bradyrhizobium sp.
ACGCGGCGTAGCGGATGACCTGATGCTGGACCACATCTCCATCACCGTGTCGGACATTTCAGCGGCCGAGCGCTTCTACGACGCGATCATGAAGGAACTCGGGGTGGTCAAGGTCGGCCGCCGCGAGGACTGGCTGGGCTATGGCGAGCGCTCGCGTCCGGCGTATCCCGAGCGGGTCTACATCTCGATCCGCAAGGGTGACAAGCCCGAGGATGCGCCGGGCCGCCACTGGTGCTTCAAGGCGAAATGGCGAACCCAGGTCGACGCGTTCTGGGATGCCGGGATCGCGGCCGGCGGGGCCGACGACGGCGCGCCGGGCCTGCGCAGCTATCACGCGTCGTACTACGCGGCGTTCTTGCGCGACCCCGACGGCAACCGCATCGAGGCTGTCTGCCACCACGCGGTGTGACCCGGTCGCGAGCCCGCGGTCAGGTGCCAGGCAGCGGCGTTTCCATCACATCGAGAATAGATCCCACGCCCTGGCGCAACCGCCTTGTCGCGCTGTCCTCCGCCGACAGGCCGAATGCCACCAGCGAGCGTCCGGTCACCGCGTAGTCGTGACCGAACGGGAACGTGGCAAGTTGCACGTCGGGCTGGTTGGTGTCGATCAGACCCAGCCATTCCTTGCCTTCCGGCACCGACGGCAGGGTGAAATTCACCACATCGAAATGCGCGTTGTAGACTAGCAGCAGCGTCGCATCGGATCCCCGGCGTCTGATCCCGCTCTCCTGCGCGCGTCCATCGAGCAGCATGCCGAAACAGCGGGCATTGCCGTCGTGCCAATGGTCGGTCGTCATCTCGTCGCCCGATGGCGACAGCCATGTGACGTCCTTGACGTCGAGTTCCTCATTGTGGGCGCCGACGAAAAAGCGTCCGCGATAAAGGATGGGGAATGCTTTCCGCATGGCGATCACCTTGCGGGTGAATTCGCGCAACGAGCGGCCCTGCGACGTGATGCCGAGCCAGTCGAGCCAGGAGATTTCGTTGTCCTGCGCGTAGGCGTTGTTGCTGCCCTGCTGGGTGTGGCCGAATTCATCTCCTGCCAGCAGCATCGGGGTGCCGTGCGAAAGCATCATGGTGGCGATGAAGTTGCGCTTCTGACGCTCGCGCAGCTCAATGATCTCGGGATCGTCGGTCGGGCCCTCGACGCCGTGGTTCCACGAATGATTGTTGGAATGACCGTCCCGGTTTTCTTCGCCGTTCGCTTCATTGTGCTTTTCATTATAGGAAACGAGGTCGTTGAGATTGAAGCCATCATGCGCGGTGACGAAATTGACGCTCGACCAGGGTTTTCGTCCGCGCTTGTTGAAAAGGTCGCCCGATCCGGTGATGCGCTTGGCGAACTCGGGCAGCACACCTGAATCGCCCTTCCAGAAACTGCGTGCGGTGTCACGAAATTTGTCGTTCCATTCCGCCCAACCCGGTGGAAACTGTCCGACCTGATAGCCGCCGGGGCCGATGTCCCACGGCTCGGCAATCAGTTTGACGCTGGACAGCACAGGGTCCTGCCGGCAGGCGTCGAGGAAGCCGCCGCCTTCGTCGAACCCGTAGGGCTCGCGCGCCAAAATGGTGGCGAGGTCGAAGCGGAATCCGTCGACATGCATCTCGGTCGCCCAGTAGCGAAGCGAGTCCGCGACCATTTGCAGGACGCGTTGATGCGACAGATTGACGGTGTTGCCGGTGCCGGTATCGTTGATGTAGTAGCGCTTCTGGTCCGGCATCAGGCGATAGTAGCTCGCATTGTCGATCCCCTTGAACGACAGCGTCGGTCCGAGCTCGTTTCCTTCGGCGGTATGGTTGTAGACGACATCGAGGATCACCTCGATTCCATGCGCGTGAAACTGGTTCACCATCTCCTTGAATTCGCTCACCATCGGTGACTGCAAATAGCGCGGCTCCGGCGCGAAGAAGGCCAGCGAATTATAGCCCCAGTAGTTTCTCAATCCCTTTTCTTCGAGATAGCTGTCGTCGACAAAGGCGTGGATCGGCAGAAACTCCGCGCTGGTGACGCCCAGCGAACGCAGATAGGCCGGGATGTTCGGATTGGCGAGGCCGGCAAAGGTGCCGCGGTCGGCTTCCGGCACCAGCGGATGAAGTTTTGTAAAACCCTTGACATGCATCTCGTAGAAAATCGTGCGCTCCCAGGAGATTTCCGGCTTGCGCGAGGCGCCCCAAGTAAAGGCCTGGTCGATCACCCGGCATTTTTGCATCAGCGGCGCGCTGTCGCGGTCGTCGAATGACTTGTCCTTGTCGGCGTGGTCCATCTTGTAGGCGAACAGTTCCGGCCCCCAGCGCAGCTGTCCGACCAGCTGCTTGGCATAGGGATCGATCAGCAGCTTGTTGGGATTGAAGCGGTGTCCGGCGTCGGGCTCGAAGGGTCCATGGACGCGATAGCCGTAGACGGTTCCGGGACGGGCGGCCGGAAGATAGCCGTGCCAGACCTCGTCGGTATATTCCGGCAGCTCGATCCGCTCGAGTTCTGTCTCGCCGTTGTCGTCGAACAGGCAAAGCTCCACCTTGGTGGCGTTGGCGGAGAACAGTGCGAAATTGACGCCGAGGCCGTCCCAGGTGGCGCCGAGGGGAAACGGTTTGCCTTCCCTGATCGTCGAGCGCCGCAGCACCTGCATTGCCTTCGCCAGCGTCGTTTCGCCCCGGGTGGAAATGTTCATGAAGCCGTTCCCCAAAGAGAGAAGAACGGGTGCGGCTTTAATCGGTTCCCTTCCTGAATAAGCGGCGCTTGGGTGCGATGATCTGCGAGCCACCGCCAGCGGCGCACGCCGAATGAACCGCCAGGAAAGCGGTGCCAGCGTAGGGGGCAGGCCGGGCCATCCAAGTCGCGGGGTTCGTCTTGGCGTCCCGGGGCGGCCGGGGACGATTGATCCAACTCAGGACCGCAAACCCTGCAGCCATGCTCATGGCCGCAGCCTAATTAAAATGGGATGCCGTGAGGGTTCAGGCCCGCAATCCGTGAACGCCGTCCACTCCGTGCGGGGGGGGCGACGGTGGCAAAAGTGCATGGCTCACCGGGGAGATCACCTATAAGTCGTAAACCACTGCGCGGGGAATGCCGGGTGATTCCGGTGTGACCTGACAAC
>NZ_JAUYAN010000074.1 GCF_030693485.1 Bradyrhizobium sp.
CGCCGTGTTCGGCCAGCCGATTGCGCTGGCGGCGCAGCTCCTTGAGTTTTTTCGGCCCGAGCGCGTCGCGCAGCAATTCCCCGGCATCGCGCGTGGCATCGAGACAGGCGCGAAGATGGGATTGCAGCAGGCGCGGGCGCAGGCCGCCTTGCCGCAGCACTTCGGAGAAAGTCCTGATGGCGGCGCCGTCGAGTGCGACATCGCGCAGGATCAGCGCATGGGCGCCGGCCTTTCGGGCCTCGCGCATCAATCCAGATGCGGCATCCTCGGCCCGTTCGCGATCAAGCGCCGGCGTGCCGAGCGTGCCGTAGGGATCGGCGCTGACGAGAACCGGAAGCGGAATCTTGTAGGCGCGCCACAACGAGATCGCGGGCAACAGGCCGATCAGGCGCGCCGCGCCGTCGGACGAAGGCGAGGCATCGCCCCATGCGGCGAGCGCCGAGACGCCGGTACGGCCCCGCGCCGAGGCATTCACCGCCAGTTCCCAGTCGGGCAGATAATAGCCGTTCGGGTCATTGGCGCGTTCGGCAAGCGCGCGCCATTGGCTGGCGGGCACCGCCGCGAGCGGCGCAAAGCCGGCGCCATCGCGCGTAGCCGCTGCCGGCTGTGGCCGCTTCCCCGCGCTCATCGAAGTGCCACGGACCACCGCTCTGTCTGCTATCTCGATCACGTCCCCGTTTCCCCGTTCGCGATGATCGAAGCGCGCGCGTGGCGTCGCTTCCTGCATGGCGTTGATGGGAAGCTAGTGGAAAAGATTGGAAAAACCCGCCTGCGCGGCGATGCAATTCGAGCGGTAATGTTAACCGCGCATTGACCATGCGGACGGCGCTACCGCCGCTAAATAGGCTCGTAGGTTTCGGTGGCGCAGTCGTCGTCACGCGGGCGGTCGGTGATCGTGCCGTCGCTGATGGTGATGCGATAGGTCTCGGCGCCCAGCGGTTTACCGATCACCGAGGTCAGATCGGCGCCGACGCAGGCGGTCCAGCCCGTGCCCCTGACCTCGCGAACTGGCGGCGATACCCGGACCCGGCGTGGATTCGAGGCAACCGTAAACATCGAATCCAGTTTTTCACGCACCAGCCGCTTGACGTCGGGCGGCGGTTCCGGTGGCGGTGGCTTGGCGGCCTTGTTGCGCATGAACTCGGGCGCCGGCGAGCGGCTGTCGGCGAGGCCGCAGCCCGCCAGTGCCAGCGCCACGCCGACCATCATCAACACCCGGTGAATAATGACCCGCCGCATCCGCCGTTTTTATCCCGGGCCGGTTAAAATTGCTCGCATTGCGGTCAATTGGCGCTGCTGCATCATCAACATTGCTGAAACCGGGTCCCTTGGGACACACCACCCGGCGGGTTTGCCATGATCGCTGAGCGGGGTAGGTTGAGCCGAGATGGCAGGGAGACCGGATGATGAAGACCCTCACGGTGGCGATGGCGGCGGCAATGATGGCGTTGCTGGCCATGCCCGCTTACGCCCAGGCCAACCGGCCGAGGCAGGAAACCACGAAAGTCGAGGAGAAGAAGCCGGTCGTCGACGAGAAGGCCTACAAGGCCGCACTCGAGCTGATTCCCGAATCCAGGGAAAAATACGACCCATGGGGCGTCGCGCGGCCGGCGGAACCTGCCAAAAAATCAAAATAAGCCAAACAGCGGCGATATTCGCGGACCGGGCTTGAACCTCGGCGCCGCTACGACTGACCAATTTGACAGCTTGGAGGTTCGCCATGATTAGCTCTGTTGTTCGCCACACATTTCTCGCCGCGGGGATCCTGCTGGGCTCGCACGCAGCTCTTGCCGAAAACCGTGTCGCGCTCGTGATCGGCCAGTCGAACTACCGCGCCGTAGTTCCACTGCCCAATCCGGCCAACGACGCCAAGGCGGTATCGCAGATGCTGACCGAATCCGGCTTCGAGGTGCTGACGGCAGCCGATCTGTCGCAGAACGAACTGCGCGCCAAGGTCGGCGAATTCGCGGCCAGGATGGCGGCAAAGGGTCCGGATACCGTCGCGCTGGTGTTCTATGCGGGCCACGGCCTGCAGATCGACGGCGAGAATTATCTGGTGCCGGTCGACGTCGATCCGAAGCGCGAAACCGATATTCCGCTGCAGGCGGTGCGGCTCAACGACATCCTGAACACGCTGGCCTCGGTACCGAGCAAGACCCGCATCCTGCTGCTCGATTCCTGCCGCAACAATCCGTTCCCCGACATCAGCAAGACCGCCGCGCGCGGGCTCGCCATCGTCGACGCCAAGACCGGCGCTCCCGGCACCTTCATGTCGTTTTCGACATCGCCCGGCGCCGAAGCCGAGGATGGCAGCGGCGCCAACAGCCCCTACACCACGGCGCTGCTCGCGGTCGCCAAGGAGCCGGGGCTCTCGATCGAGGATACCTTCAAGCGCGTGCGCGTTGCGGTCAACAAGGTGACCGAGGGGCGGCAGACGCCCTGGGACAGTTCCTCGCTGACCGACGACTTCCGGTTCATCGGTCCGGCGGTTGCCGGTCCCAAACTCGCTTCCGTCAAGAAAACGGTCGACCAGTGGAAGCGTGACCTGAAGGGCAAGCCGGTCGAGGCCGCCAACGAACTGATCATCGCCGACGGCACCGACGAGGCCTATGACGCCTTCGCGACCCTCTACGCGCAAACACCGCTGGGCGTTCAGGCGCGCGACTGGCTGATTCGTCACCGCCGCATGAAGGCCTGGAACGAAGCGGTGATCCTGAATACCGCGTCCGGCTATCGCGCCTTCATCGCGCAGTTTCCGGACAGCGACCTCACCCCTACCGCGCGCAAGCTGGAAGAGCGGCTGCGCAATCGTCCGAACTTCGTCGCGGCGGTTACTGCCGGTGGCGGCGCGGCGAATGCCCTGGGTACGGCGCCGTCAGGCCCGGCCGCCGGTGGTTCGCCCCAGCCGATCAACGCCTCGCTCGGCCCGACCTGT
This sequence comes from Bradyrhizobium sp., assembly GCF_030693485.1. Taxonomy (GTDB): domain Bacteria; phylum Pseudomonadota; class Alphaproteobacteria; order Rhizobiales; family Xanthobacteraceae; genus Bradyrhizobium. The sequence continues at coordinate 2,936 of NZ_JAUYAN010000074.1, forward strand.
CCCTGCACCACGCCGATCGTGCCGCTGAAGAAGGTCGACACGCCGCCGAAGAAGCGCGTCGAGCCGGTTCCGCCGAAGCGCGTCGACCGTGCGCCGCTACCGCGTTACGTCGACGACGATGTCGTGATCGTTCGGCGACCGCCGCCGCGCTATTACGAGCCGGCGCCCGGACCTCGGGTCGGCATCGGTATTGGCATCGGGGTCGGCGGCGGTTACGGCGGCGGAGGCGGCTACGGTGACCGAGGCGGTGGTCACCAGGGCCGGTCGAGGGGCGGCTACTGAGGCTGGCCCTTGCAACGGATGTTCGCTGGCGCCATTGCAGTAGGGGCCATGCGACGAATTCCGACGCTGATCGTCTTGCTTATGCTCGCCGCTACGCCGGCGCTGGCCTGGGAGCATTGGGGCGGCGATCGCGGCGGCATGCGGTTTTCACCGCTGGCCCGGATCACGCCCGCCAATGTCGGCAATCTGGTGCAGGCGTGGGAATTTCGTACCGGCGATCTCGAGCGCCGCGCGCCCGCGGTGATGAAGCGGACGAAGTTTCAGGCAACGCCGCTGCTGATTGAGGACAGCCTGATCTTCTGTTCGCCGTTCAACGAGGTCATAGCACTCGATCCCGGCAGCGGCGCGCAGAAGTGGCGTTACGATCCCCGGATCAGCACCGAGCAGCGGCCGGCCAACCGCTACAATTGCCGCGGCGTCGCTTACTGGGTCGACGACCAGCTTGCGCCGAATTCGGCTTGCCGCGCGCGGATCTTCATGGGCACCAACGATGCCCGCGTCATTGCGCTGGATGCCCGCACCGGCATTCCCTGTGCCGATTTCGGCACCGGCGGCGCTATCACACTCGAGACCGGCCAGCTGGACTGGCCGGGCGAATTCCAGATCACCTCCGCGCCGGTGGTGAGCCGTGGCGTCGTCATTGTCGGCTCCGCAATATCAGACAACCGCCGCGCCGAGGCACCGCCCGGCACGGTGCGCGCCTTTGACGCCAGGACCGGCCGGCCGCGCTGGAGTTTCGATCCGCTGGTTCGTAACGGCATCATCGCCGGCCATGCCAATGTCTGGGCGCCGATGTCGGTGGACGAGGATCGCGGGCTGGTGTTCCTGCCGACATCGTCGCCGAGTCCGGATTTCTGGGGCGGCAAGCGGCCCGGCAACAACGAGCACGCCAATTCCGTGGTCGCACTGCGCGCCGGGACCGGCGAACTCATGTGGTCGTTTCAGACCGTGCATCACGACGTCTGGGATTACGACCTGCCGGCGCAGCCGACGCTGGCGCGGATCGACACCGGTGATGGCATGCGCGATGTCGTGATCCAGCCGACCAAGCAGGGCTTTGTCTTCGTGCTCGACCGCGATACCGGCAAGCCGGTCTGGCCGGTCGAGGAGCGAGCTGTGCCGCAGGGCGGAGCGGAAGGCGAGCAGCTGTCGCCGACGCAACCGTTTCCCACCCACGTGCCGGCGCTTGTGCCGCAGAAGATTTCTCCTGACGACGTGTTCGGTCTCATTCCGTTCAGGGATCGCGCGGTCTGCCGCGAGCAATTCGCCGCCGCGCGCAACGAAGGTCTCTACACGCCGCCCTCGACGCAGGGCAGCCTGTTTTTTCCGATGACCGGCGGCGGCGTGAACTGGGGCAGCGCGGCGTTCGATCCGGTCAACCAGATCCTCTATGCCAACACCAGCCGTGCGGTGCAGATCATCAAGCTGATAGCTCGCAATGAAGCGGAAGGCTACAAGGCGCTGCCGGGCCATGATTTCGGACCGCAGCGCGGCACGCCGTTTGCGATGACGCGCGCGCTGGCGGCGTCGCCGCTCGGCATGCCCTGCAACAAGCCGCCCTGGGGCATGATGGTCGCGGTCGATCTGAAGGCCGGAAAAATTCTCTGGCAGTCGTCGGTCGGCACCGTGGAAGATCGAGCGCCGCTCGGGATGGCGTTCAGCTTCGGCACGCCGTTGGCCAGTGGTCTCGTGATTACGGCGGGCGGTCTTGCCTTCACCGGCGCGATGGATGCTTACCTGCGCGCCTTCGATGCGAAATCGGGCGCAGAACTCTGGCAGGGCAGGTTGCCGGTCCCCGGCGTCGCCAATCCCATGACCTATCTCTGGAAGGGCGAGCAATACGTCGCGATCGGCGCCGGGGGTCATTCCGAATCCGGCACCTCGATCGGTGACAGCCTGGTGGCGTTCCGGCTGGCGCGACCGGGCGAGGCAATTTCGCTGTGGTCGCGCACCATTGACCGGCCCGGCGGGCGGTTTTGGGGCAAGGCGATCCTGTTCGCGCTCGCGATCGGGTTGGTGGCCGCCGCCATCTGGCGCTGGCGCCGCCGCGCCAGACTTCGCCGAGCCGCCTTCCCCGAACGCGCGGGATAAGCGACCGAGACGCGGTCACGCCTGGGTGTCGCCCCACCACAAGGCGCCCGCGAACACGACAAACATGGCGACGACAGCAACAGAAACCAGAATCGAATCGAGAGGCATGGCGGCATCCTTCGGCAAGAGAATGCGCAATTTTGCCCGAACGCGGCCGGTTCTTTCATTGATCTGGATCAAATCCCGGAACTGGATGGCTGGACATCATCCCTGAACCGGAATTTCAGCAACCACTCCCGACGGCGGTTCAAGCGCGCCATCCCGCAACGAATAGATGTGGTCGAACCGATCGAAAATCTTCTCGTCGTGGGTGACGACGATGACGGCGCTTCGGTGTTCCTCCGCAACTTTCCGCAGCATGTCCATGACGGTGCCGGCGCGCTGCGAATCGAGCGCTGCGGTTGGCTCATCGGCCAGGATGATGCGCGGGTCGTTGGCGAGTGCGCGGGCAATCGCCACGCGCTGCGCCTCGCCGCCTGAAAGCTCCGCGGGCATGGCGTCCTGGCGGCGCTCGATACCGAGATATGTCAGAAGCTCGATTGCCCGGATCCTGGCCTGCGCCGGGCTCGCGCCGGCCAGGATGCGGGTAACCGCGATATTCTCCCAGGCGTTGAGAAACGGCAGAAGATTGTGCGACTGGAAGATGAACCCGATCTTCTCCAGACGCAGTCCGCGCAGATCGGCGCGCAGCCACTTGCCGTCATAGACCAGTTCGCCGTTGAGCCGCATGCTTCCGGAAGTCGGCTCGAGAATGCAGCCGATGACGTTGAGCAACGTGCTCTTGCCCGATCCGCTCGGGCCTCGCAGGCCGATCACGGTTCCCGGATAGACATCGAGCGACACCTCGCGAAGCGCATCGACGCGGGTCGGCCCCTCGCCGAAATGCTTGCTGATCCCCCTGACTTCGACGACGGGCTGTTCGGCCATGGCTACCCTGCCAGTGCCGAAGCAGGGTCGATCTTCAGCGCCGTGCGAACACCGAGCGCGCTCGCCAGCAGGCACGCGACAATCACCACCCCGAACAGAGCCGCGGCGTCCGCCGGCTCGAGAACCACGCGGCGCGGAAAATAGCCGTGACCCGCGCCGATCAGTGCGGCGCCGGCAAGGAAGCTGATGACTCCCATGGCAACAGCCTGCTGGACGATCAGCCCGACGATGCGGCGGTCGGGCGCCCCGATCAGCTTGAGCGTCGCAATCGCCTTCTTCTTGTCGATCGTCATGGTGTAGATGATAAGGCCGACGATGACGGTGGACACCGTGAGCAGGAGACCGGTGAACAAGCCGATCTGGCGGCGCGCACGATCGATCACCGACCGTGCGAGAACGGTTTCCTGGTCGTCCTGGGTGAGCGCCGAAAGATGCTTCCACCGCACGATATCCTGCGCGAAACGGTTTGCATCGACGCCCGGCAGCAGCCTGACCACGATGGCGTTCACCGTGTCGGTCGTTCCGGTCGCGCCGGCAGAACGTACGGATTCCCGTCGCGCGGCCGCCGGCGCCAGGTCGAATTGCAGCTTCTGGGCGTCTCTCAGCGTGACGAAGATGACGGGATCTCCGCCGGAGGCCACGAGGCCGCTGGTCAACCCGACGACGGTAAACATATCGCGTCCGAGCTTGATCTGCTCACCCACAGCGAGCCCCGCGCCGCGATCCGCGACCGCCTCGTAGCGGCTGCGCAGGATCGGCCGTCCTTCGACCACCATCGGCGCCTCGCCCGGTCGCGCGATCTGCGCGCCGACGACCATCAGGCGTTTGGTCTGGCCAAGATGCTGCGCTTCGATATTCTGATAGGAGACACTGCCGGCCGAGGCGACGCCCCATTGCGCGGCTATGATTTCCCGCGTGTCGCCCGGCAGCCGTGAAGCCTCTGCGAACGGACCGCGCGTGCCCCCTTCCACCACCCAGACCTGCACGCCCGCGGCGCGCACCAGGCCAAGCGATTCCACGACCAGACCGCGATAAATGCCGACCATGGCGAGCACGATCCCGAGCAGCAGGCTGAGCCCGAGGCACGTCAGCAAAAAACGGCCGAGATTGTGGCGGATGTCCTTGAGCGCGAGATTCACGTCACGATCCATCTCTCGGGCGTGCGGCGCGGCCCTCGCGCAGACCGGTCCGGTCGTCGGCCACGACCTGGCCCTCTATGCCGGAAGTGATCTGGATCATCCCGTCGAGCAGACGCTCGCCCAGCGTCACCCGCTGCCTCGCGAGCCGGCTGTTCTGCAGCGTCCAGATCGTGCCGGACCGGCCGTCGAAGCCTTCCACGAATTTGAGCGGAACAAAGACACCGGCCGGAATGATCTTCTTGACGATTTCCACTTCTGCCTGCTCGCCGAGGTACCGGATCTGGTGCTCGGGATTGCAGACCCTGCACCGCACATAAACGCGGCGTTCTTCGGTGAGACGGTCGTTCTCCTGATCGATACGTACGACTTCCGTCTCGAATGTGCGGTTCGGTTCGGATCTCAGGCGCACAAAGGCG
>NZ_JAUYAN010000077.1 GCF_030693485.1 Bradyrhizobium sp.
CGTAGAGCTGACGCTCCTTGCGGACCTCATCGGCACCGTAGGGCTTGCTGGCCGGATCGAACGATTTCCAGTCGGACTTCTGCCAGGCTGCGCTCCTGTCCCGAAGGTTGACGGCGGACTGGTTCAGCACCGCGTCGAACCGGGCGCGGTCCGTCTCCGCAACGCGCGACGTGACCAGCGTGCCGCCACGACGCACGCCTTCGGCGTACCAGGGAGCATCCTCTTTCGACACACCCGCCTCGGTCAACGCGCCGACAACGCCGCCTGTTGCGGCGCCGGCAGCAGCGCCGAGCGCGGTCGAAGCCAGCCATCCGGCGGCTACGACCGGACCAAGCCCCGGAATTGCCAGCAAGCCGAGGCCGGCGAGCAGTCCGGCGGCGCCGCCGATGCCGGCACCGATGCCGGCGCCCGTCCCGGCGCCTTCCGCGCGATCGTCGAGGCCGTCGCGGTCGCGGTCGATCTTCTTGTCGCTGTTCCACCAGCTATCCGAATTGTTCGCGACGATGCTGATGTCGGAGTGCGGAACGCCTGCGGCTTCCAGGCCGCGGACGGCTTTCTCGGCGTCGGAATAGGTATCGTAGAGTCGAGAGATGGTAACGGTCATTGCAAGGTCCTTATTTGGTCGGGTTTACGTTGCCCTGGAAATCGACGCTCACGTCCGATGAGGCGCTGCCCTTGGTGGCCTTGCCGCGCCAAACGCCGTTGTCGTCCTTCTTCAAGGCGGTGACGTTGGTATAGCCGGCCTCTTCGATCTTGGATTTGGCCTGGCCTTCGGTGAAGCTGTTGCGTCCGGCCACCGGTGCATTGGAGTTGTTCTGTCCGGGGCTGTTGACGGCGTTGTTGTTCGGTCCGTCCTTGGCCGGCTGCTGCGCGCCTGCCGATCCGGTGAAGAGCAACGCGGTCGCTACAATCAAAAACAATGGTCGTTTCATTTCGTTCTCCAGTTGGTTGGTGCGCTTCAACGAAGCCGCGGCAACTCCGTTCCCTCAACGTGTCGCGTCATGTCGCGCGAAGCATGCCGCAGGTCAGGATCGGACGTGCTTGAGCAATTGAAAACAAGCGAACGCATTTTTCGAGATGTACTCGACTTCTTGAAACTTCTTTCGAGATGAATGGGAATTGCTACTTGAAAGGAAGATCATCCGCCTGGACGCTGGACGTTCGGTTCCGGTCCTCTCAAAAAAAAAAGGCCCCGGCAGAACCGGGGCCTTTTCCGCAAAGGGGGTACATCCGCCCCTTTTACGCGGCTTGCGCCGTTTCGGCATGCCGGTTGACTTCCGATTCAGCGATCTGGCTGAGTGTGCTGTCGGTGGTCTTCTCTTCCTTCAGCGTCGCATCCAGCAGCTTCACCGCGTCCTTGTAGCCGAGTTCGTTCGCCCAGGTCTTCAGCGTGCCGTAGCGGGAAATTTCATAGTGCTCGACCGCCTGTGCGGCGGCGAGCAGGCCGGCATCGAGGGCTGCGGTGCCCTTGTACTCGTCCATGATTTCCTTGCCCTCGTCGAGGATGCCCAGGATGGCGTCGCAGGTCTTGCCCTTCGGCGACTCATCGATCGAAGCGAACACCTGTTCGAGCCGCTCGACCTGGCCCTCGGTTTCGCCCATGTGCTTCTCGAAGGCTGCCTTGAGCTTGGGAGACTGCGCCGCCTTCGCCATCTTCGGCAGCGCGGACAGGATTTTTTTCTCCGCGAAATAGATATCCTTCAGGGTGTCGAGAAACAGGTCGTTCAGCAGTTTTTCTTTGGCCATTTTGCCCTCCGGTTTGAAATTGCCTCCGTAGAACCGGCCGGGTTGTATCTTGTTCCACCACAGCGCTGGTCTGCCGAGAAGAAATCATTCCTGCAATTTCTTCTGTCGTGCGCGCGGTGTTTTGAGTCGACTCCCCGACCCAGGAACATTTGCGCGAACTGACCGAGACTGCGGTGTACGATGCGAAGGTTCAATCTCCGGAAGCCGGTGAATCAGAATCTCGCGTGAGCGAACGGCCCGCCAGCAGCCAAAAGAAGGGCCCGCCGCAAGGGGGAATGCGACAGGCCCAATAGTTTTGTCCTCGGGAGGACCGATGAGAAACGCCGGGAAAGCCAGTCTGTTCCAGAGCCCCATGGCGCACATAGGAATATTTGGGAAAGCGCATGTTGAATGCTGGAACCCGCATGCGATCCAGATTGTTATCCGGGAAACGGGAGGCCACGATGGACGAAGGGCGATGTCTGAAATGCTCCAGACGATTGATGGCGATGACCGATGCGAAGGGCCGCACTGCGCTTCGGTGCCTGAAATGCGATAAGGTCGACCCCATCGAGACCGATGCGCTGAAATGGGCATCGAGTCCCCTCGCCCAGAAGGTCAGCCCCGGATAGAAATCTCCGATTTTTACGACCGAACTGGCTCGGCGCGACTTGAAGTCCGTTTCATCACGAAAGCTTTCCGCGAAACCGACGGGCAAGCCACGTTAAATTCCATAGCAGAACGGGAACAGTTTTTTATCTCCGAGGTTAGCGCTGACCTTTGGAGGAGCAAGGCATGCGCGCGTTATGCTGGCACGGAAAAGGCGACGTCCGGGTAGACACCGATCCCAAAATCCAGCATCCGCGCGATACCAATATCAAGATCACGGCTGCGCGATCTGCGGCGGACCTCCATCTCCTGGACGGTTATCAGGCGACCATGGAGAGCGACGGCAAACGCAGCCCGGACAGCTGCATCGACGCATTCGGCTGCGAGGCATCCGGCCAGGGCCCGGCTGCCGCGGTGGTCGACCGAGGCGATCATATGCTGCCGCAAGGCTGGCACGATTTCGATCCCCGGGGACTATGTCGGCACGGGCGACAAGATTCCGCTCGGCGCGGCCTATACCGCGCCGCTCCTCAAGCGGATAGAAGCGGGCGAGATCGACCCGAGCTTTGTCGTCACTCATCCGGCCAGCCTGGAAGATGCGCCGGAGATGCACAGGAAGTTCTGCGATACGGAAGACGGCGTCATCAAGGTCGTGTTGCGACCCGGCCGGTAACGCCAGCAAGGTCCGACAAAATGTTCTTCCCAACCTCCGATCGCTGACGAGCGAAGTCAGTACGTGTTCGTTTCCCGCGCGTCCCCACGCGGGGTGAGTTTCATTCGGAAACAGGATCAATGCAGAATGAGTATGGGCGCAATACCCGGGATAGACCCTCTCAGGTCCATTGACCTCGTTTGGACACTCCGAGACATCAAGGCGAAGCGGACACAGTTGCTCCCCGTCGACCCCGACCATCTGGGCCAGCTGATTGACCTGGGTTTGGTGGAGTTGAGCGACGACGTTCCGGTCATTACCAGCGCGGGCCATCAGGTTCTTGATTGAGCGCAATCCTGTTGAAATGCCTCATGCGCAGTGCCCCAATGCGCACGAATGCGGATCAACCGTGATCCATTGAAACCGAAACGCGGCGACGGCGTTGTTGCTTGCATTCGCCGGGTGACAACCGGACACAATGGGGAACGATGGACGCGGTGCAATTTTTCCGGTTTCTGCCCGCGACATCAACGCATCGGTACGCGCTTACATCTAACCCGTTCCCGGTGAATGCAGTACCGATGGCGCCGCAGCTTCTTTTGCATCCGGGTAACCGCTAAATCCATTCGAAAAAAATTTCCGCCCCCCCCTTGAAACCAAATCGCGCTTTGCTAATTTTATTGTCGCCACCATGAGGTGGCGTCCGGGCGCCCTTGGGGCCCGGGCTGAGACGGGCACCGGAACGTGTCCGGTGCCGCTCGTAACCAACTTGCTCATTGGAGGATTTGGCTATGCGCACCTACGACTTCTCGCCCCTGTGGCGTTCGACCATCGGCTTCGACCGCCTGTTCGACCTCGCCGAGGCGGCCCAGCGGGCCGGCGAAGACAATTATCCGCCCTACAACATCGAACGGCTCGCCGACGACCGCTACCAGATTTCGCTGGCGGTCGCGGGCTTCCAGCCGGAGGAGATCTCGGTGACGGCGGAACAGAACGTGGTCACTATCGAGGGCCACAAGCCCGACAAGGTCGAACGTGAATTCCTGTACCGGGGTATTTCGACCCGGAGCTTCAAGCGTCAGTACAGCCTTGCCGACCACGTCCAGGTCAAGGGCGCGATATTCGACAATGGCCTGCTGAGGATCGAACTGGTGCGGGAGATTCCCGAAGCCATGAAGCCGCGGCGCATCGCCATCAGCGGCACGCCGGCCGGCAACGTCCAGCAGATTGAAGCCATGGCGGCCTGACAGGTGCCTTGACGATGCCGCGCGCGCACGGCGCGCGGCATTCCACCCTCGTCTATGAATGGAGGAGACCATGCGGCCGACGACCGCTTTCGATGACAATGTGTTCGACATCAACCCGTTGCTGCATCCGGGCACGCGGTTCGATCATCCCAGGGACGTTGTGTCCCATCCGTCGCTGAGCCTGTCCGAGAAGCGAGCCATTCTCGCATCCTGGGCGTCCGATGCCAGCGCGATCACTTCTTGCCCGTCGCTTCGCGCGCCGCAGGGTCTGAAGAAGCCCGTGACCATCGATGAAATTCTGGAAGCGCTTTGCGAACTCGATGGCGGGCCTCGGCCGCCCGGTGGCAAACCATTTCGCCTGCATTCTGCCGAACGGTGTCTCGCCGCCTAAGTCGGGCGCCGGAAGCTTGCGGGATGGTTATCGCGGAACTCTTTCAAGACGACCGCGATAACCCCGCACCTTCAGTGCGTGTTGGTTTCCTGCCATTTTTCCAGATCAATCGTGGCGCCGTCGTTGCGCTGTTCCTTCTCCGGATTTCCCTTCCAGGGCTCGTCGGTCTGCTTCGTGGTAGGCCAATCGGTTTTCTCGCCGGGATCGTCCACGGGCGTCTCGCGCGGGTCTTCCTGATGGGGCGGTACTTTTTCTTTGCTCATGAAGATTCAATGCGATCGGCTCCGGATCGTTCCCGATCGACATGGGTCTCCCGCCTCACCCAGGGCCGCCGTGATGGAATACGCGGGATGAAACCTGCTAGACAGCCTCATGGCGAGAAAACTCAAGACCTACCAAACGTCGATCGGTTTCTTCGACATGGCCATCGCGGCACCGTCGATGAAAGCCGCGCTGGAAGCATGGGGTTCGAAGAGCAATCTGTTTCATCAGGGTTTTGCGAGCGAGGCTGGCGATCCCGACGTGATCGCCGCCACCCTCGCGAAACCCGGGGTCATTCTCAGACGGCCCGTCGGATCGGATGGTGCTTTCAGGGAGAATGCCGGGCTGCCCTCTGACCCCTCCGGTGAAAAGGTCAAAGTGAGGCCAAAGAGGCCTGCTGCAAAGCCGGGCAAACGCTCTGCCCGCAAGATCGACGATCAAGCCGCCCGCGAGGCCTCATTGGCCTATGAGCGGGAGCAGAAGCAACGCGAAAGCCAACAGCGCAAGGAAGAAGCCGGCAGGTCGAAACAGCGTGAGCGCCGGGAGCAGGCTGTCGCGAAAGCCCAGGCGGCTATTGAAGAAGCCCAACGGGCGCATGCACAGCGGGCGAGCGAGATTGCGTCGGAGCGGGCCGCTCTCAAACGACGCGCGCAGGCCGAAGACGACCGCTGGAACAGGCAGAAGGCAAAACTGGAGACCGCCCTGCGCCGCGCGCGAGACTGATGCTTCGCTTCGCATCGCAAATGCGTTGACAGATTGGAGTCTACGGCGACCCGTCACGCGAAGGTCACGCTCGCATTCCCCAGCCCCGACAGTTCCATCACCACCTTGTCGCCGGCGTTGAGCCAAATCGTCTTGACCAGACTCCCGGTCAGAACGATCTGACCGGCGTGCAGGCCTTTTCCTTCTGACGCGAGATGGTTGGCGAGCCAGGCCAGCGCGTTGTGGGGGTGGCCGAGCACATCGGCGCCGGTGCCCTGCCCTACCTGCTTGCCGTTGATGACGGCGCGGCCGGTCACCGCGAGCAGATCGGGCGCGCTGTTCCGCGACACCGCCCCGCCGAGCACGCAGCCGGCGGCGAAGAAATCATCCGCCACCAGGGTCGGCGCGCCCATGGTCTCCCATTTGACGTAGCGGTCGTCGACGATCTCGATCGCGGGGTAATAGGCCTCGATCGCCTCGGCCACCCACTCCGCCGTGAACGGCGCCTCCGACGGCGGCATGTCGCGCCCGAGTTTGACGGCGATCTCGCATTCGACGCCGACGCGAACGAAATCGGCAGCCGCGAGCTGGGTGCCGCTGTCGTGGACGCCTTTTGCAAAGACACCGCCGCCGCAGGGATGGGGAATGCCGAGATATTGCTGCATCACCGCGCTGGTGCAGCCGATCTTGTAGCCGACCATGGGGCCGAACTGCGGCAGCAGCAGATCGTGCACGGCGCGCTGAATCCGATAGCCTTCGGTCTCGTCCCGCGGCGCGAGTTCGGCGTCGAGCGAATTCAGCGCCGTGCGGCCGCGGCGGGCAGCGGCGATGACCTTGGCGGCCGCAAGAATGTTGTCCATCGGCGGCGGCTTTCAGTTCGACTCAACAAAATGACCGCACGCGGCGGCCACAATCTACTCGTCGCGATAGACTTTCTCGCGTTTTTCGTGACGTTCCTGGGCTTCCACCGACAGTGTCGCGATGGGGCGGGCTTCGAGCCGCTTCAGCGAGATCGGCTCGCCGGTCTCCTCGCAATAGCCGTAGGTGTTGTCTTCGATGCGCTGCAGCGCGGAATCGATTTTCGAGATCAGCTTGCGCTGGCGGTCGCGGGCGCGCAGTTCGATGGCGCGGTCGGTTTCCGACGAGGCCCGGTCGGCGAGGTCGGGGTGGTTGACGTTTTCTTCCTGCAGCGTCTGCAGCGTGACGCGGGATTCCCGCAGGATCTCGTCCTTCCATGCCAGCAGCTTGCCGCGAAAATATTCGCGCTGGCGGTCGTTCATGAAAGGCTCTTTTTCGGTCGGTCGATAGTTCTTCAACTTTTCCAAGGCCAGCCCACTTCACGTGCAAGGCGGGCGGAAACGGTCCGTCCGCGCGCGCCTTATATAGCGGCGTGTTGTGACAGACAATATCGCTCGAGCCGGGAAAGCCTGCCGGCCCAACGGTTTCACAAGGGTTTCAGCAGGGTTTGGCGCAGGAACCTGTGAAAAACTGTTCGCCCGGTCAGAACTGCCCGGCTTTGGCCAGTTCGACTTCGACCCGAAGCTCGATCTCGGACAAGACAGCGTCGAGCCCGGGATCGCCGGAGGAGGATTTCAGGTTGGCGGCGGCGGCGCGCAGCCGGTTGACCGTGGAAGCGTCGAAATTGCCTGACAACAGCCCGAGTTTGAGGTCATCCAGCACGTCGAGCGCACCTCTACCGCGCTGCACCGAACGTTTTCGGCGCTCGGTGGGGTCCTCGATGCCCTGCAGCGCCAGCAGCGCATCGATGTTGCCGGCCGCCTTGGGCGGTCCGGCGGAGCGGGTTTCGGCGGCCGTGGCTGCATCCGGTAGCGAAAAACCGGTCGACGCTGTTCGCTTGACGACGCCCGTCGTCCCGATAGTGGTGCCGTTCGGTCCGTAGATGCGCATGATTTGATCTCGCGGTGCAGTCGGCAGCATTGCCTCGCCGTGGTTAACGAAATGTGAATCGCCCGGCAGAATTTGCCGGGAAGCGGCAGTTTCGCCACCGGCGCGGTCGGCCGGCACGGCCCCGCTTCAAGGATTTATCAAGTTAATTCAATAATTTACCCCATCAAAAAGGAGTGGCACAGGGCTCGCATAGGGTTTGCCGGATCCCCGTCATGGGAGTGATGGGCGGATCCGATGAGAGAACCTCGCGGGGAGCAGAGGATGCCAAGCGTCCATTCGGCAAGAGTATTTCAGATGGCCTGCGCCGCGCTGCTGGCGCTGGCGCTGTCGTCGATGTCAGCCGGCGCGACCTCCCGGATCAAGGATCTCGCCAATATCGAGGGCGTGCGCCAGAACCAGCTGATCGGCTACGGCCTCGTCGTCGGCCTCAACGGCACCGGCGACACCCTGAACAACATCCCCTTCACCAAGCAGTCGCTGCAGGCGATGCTCGAGCGCATGGGCGTCAACATCCGCGGCGCCACCATCCGCACCGGCAACGTCGCCGCCGTCATGGTAACCGGCAACCTGCCGGCGTTCGGCACCCAGGGCACCAGGATGGACGTCACCGTCTCCGCGCTCGGCGATTCCAAGAATCTGCAGGGCGGCACCCTGCTCGTCACTCCCCTGCTCGGCGCCGACGGCAACGTCTATGCGGTGGCGCAGGGCTCGGTCGCGGTGGCCGGTTTTGCCGCCGAAGGCGCCGCCGCCAGCGTGGTCCGCGGCGTGCCCACCGTCGGGCGCATCGCCAACGGCGCCATCATCGAGCGCGAGATTGAATTCGCGCTGAACCGCCTGCCCAATGTGCGCCTCGCATTGCGCAATGCCGATTTCACCACCGCCAAGCGCATTGCCGCCGCGGTCAACGACTTCCTCGGCGCCAAGACCGCCGAGCCGATCGACCCTTCCACCGTGCAGATGAGCATCCCGGCGGAATTCAAGGGCAACGTCGTCGCCTTCCTGACCGAAATCGAGCAGTTGCAGGTCGAGCCGGATCTCGCGGCCAAGATCGTGATTGACGAACGTTCGGGGATCATCGTGATGGGCCGCGACGTTCGCGTCGCCACCGTCGCGGTGGCGCAGGGCAACCTCACCGTTTCGATTTCCGAAAGCCCGCAGGTCAGCCAGCCCAATCCGCTGGCGCGCGGGCGGACCGTGGTGACGCCGAACTCCAGCGTCAAGGTCACCGAGGACGGCAAGAAATTCGCGCTGGTCAAGGACGGCGTGTCGCTGCAGCAGCTGGTCGACGGCCTCAACGGCCTCGGCATCGGCCCGCGCGACCTGATCAGCATCCTGCAGGCCATCAAGGCCGCCGGCGCGATCCAGGCCGACATCGAGGTGATGTGATGGCAGGCAGCGCAATCAATTCGATCATCGCCGGCACGGCCGCCAGCGCCGTGCCGGCGATGCGCAACGGTCGCCCCGACTATCAGCTCGCCGAAGCCCTGACCAGGGTATCGCCGCAGGCGCAAGCCAAGGCCAGGGCCTCGTCGCAGGACTTCGAGGCGATGTTCCTGAATTCGATGTTCTCGCAGATGACCAGCGGCATCAAGGGCGACGGCCCGTTCGGCGACACCCAGAGCACCGGCGTCTGGCGCTCGATGCTGACCGACCAATATTCGAAAAACTTCGCCAAGGCCGGCGGCATCGGCATTTCCACCGACGTCTATCGCACGCTGATTCTGCAGCAAGCCAACCGCGCCGGCTAATCAGGGGATCCGACCATGAACCAGCAAGCTCCACGGCCGCAGGCACCCGCGCCGATTCCGGCCGCCTCGACACCCGCCGAGGCCCGCAAGCTCGCCGAGTACCTGATGGAATCGATGAATACGCTGCTCGGCGTCATCGAGCGCGAAACCGAACTGGTGCGTGCCGGCAAGGTGCGCGAGGCGATGATGCTGGAGACGCACAAATCGGAGCTGTCGCGCCGCTACGTCGGCGCGGTCGCGCAGCTCAAGGCCAGCCAGAAATATTTGAAGCAGAACGCACCCGAACTCCTGACCTCGCTGCATCGCCATCACGATACCTTCCGCGCCATGCTGCAGGTCAACCTCACGGTGCTGGCTACCGCGCACGCGGTGTCGGAAGGCATCGTGCGCGGCGTCAACACCGAGATCCAGCGCCGCAATATCCCCAACACCTACACCGCGGCCGGACAGCGCGCGCAGCCGGGTCGGGTCAACCTCACGCCGCTGGCGGTCAGCCGTTCGCTCTGAGAGGCCCGAACTGCAGACTATTTTCATCAAATTGCCGCGTTGATTTCAGCGCGGCATTCATCGCGTTCTCTAACTCAGTGTTGAGAGGTGTCAGGCATAGTTGCGTCTGACGAGGGGTTGGGATTTGACTCGAAGCAAGCCAGGAGGCTGCCATGAGTATGGATTTCAACATCAAACCGGTGGGGGCACCGGTTGCCACTCCGGTCGCTCCGCCCGTAAGCGAAGCGGCCAACCACGCGGTCGCGACCGTACTGCCATCGCCGAAAAGCGTCACGGTCGTGGACGCCAGCGTGCATGTGCGCCCCGATTCCGGCTTCATGACCCCTACGGTATCGCATCAGGTGGTGATTGATCGCGCTGCGGCGTCGATCGTCTATCAGGTGGTCGACGAGAAAACGAGCCTCGTGGTCCGGCAATTCCCCGAAGAGGCCATTCTGCGCCGCCGTGCCTATTTCAACAGCCTCGACATGAGCAAGGACGCGCCGACCCGGATGCTCGCCACCGACCGCAAGATTTGAGTTAAAGAGGCTTGAGAAGGTTTGAGCCAAAGCGGCCCGCTCTAGCGGGTCGACTGTTTGGCGTAGGCGGTATCGAGCAGCGTTGCGCCGCTCGATGGATCGATGATGACGTTCTTGATTTCCGCCGTCCCGATCTTGGTCAGCTTGAATTTGGTATCGCCGATCCGGAACGCATTGTCCTTGATCAGGACGTCGGCATATT
This sequence comes from Bradyrhizobium sp., assembly GCF_030693485.1. GTDB lineage: Bacteria > Pseudomonadota > Alphaproteobacteria > Rhizobiales > Xanthobacteraceae > Bradyrhizobium. The sequence goes on from NZ_JAUYAN010000077.1 coordinate 10,471, forward strand.
TGTTGGTGCCGGCGCTCTGGTACTGGACCTTGGCGCGAAAGCCGGTGACGTTCGAGACCGAGATCTTGAACGTCTTGTTGTCGGCGTATTTCCCGGTCCAGTCGCCCTGGAAGAGATTGGCATCGACCGGGACATAGGGCGTCTTCGACGGAACGGTCGTTCCCACGGCCTTGTAGTTGGCCGACAGGATGGCGAAAACGTCAGCCATTTACCGCTCCGTTCCCATCAGCCGCGGCCTGACAGACCTGCCGCGAGGTTGCAGTTGATGTCGATCAGCGACTTCAGCTTGGCCGGATCCGGGTTCAGCTGCATTTCTACGGTCTGGTTCATCACGAACACGCCGATATTGGCGATCTTCTGCCTGACTTCCGCAGGCTGCGGGTTCTCCTGGTTGGTCGCCGCGCTCATGAAAATCGACCACAGCCGGCGATTGAACAGCAGCGCTTCGTGCAGGTTCTTGTCGGGACCGGTCCAGTTGTCCTGCACGTCACGAAGTTGCCGAGCGGCCTTCAGCAGCGCTTGCGCCTCGATTTCGCGGGGAGAGGATGTGGTCTGGGAGGTACGCGCATACGCCTGGGCTGCATTGGACATTCATGACCTCGAAGGAAGCGGTTCGCAGGACCGCAGGGGGCTTTGTGACTGCTCAACTTTCATACAGACCGCGTCTTTAAATATGGTTATCGAATGTTACCAAATGCGTTTGGAACCGGGCAAAAGACCAGCCGGCATCCGGCCAACGAAAAAGCGGCGGGGTTGCCCCCGCCGCCTTGATTTTCGTGCTCGGCGCCGGACTTAGCGCAGCAGCTGCAGCACGCTCTGCTGCGACTGGTTGGCCAGCGCCAGCGCGGACACCGCGATCGACTGGCGGGTGGACAGCGCCTGGCTGTTGGCCGCTTCCTGGTTGGTGTCGGCCAGCGTCAGGTTGGACGAGCCGGTCTGCAGCACGTTGATCAGGTTCTTGGAGAAGTCCTGACGGATCTGCACGATCGACAGGTTGGAACCCAAACCCGACGCTTGCGAACGTAGCGCGCTGCTGGCGGAGCCGAGCGAGGTGATTACATTGTTCGCCGAACCGTTGTCCAGAAAGTCCGTACCGCCGACCAACGATGCAAGGCCGAGACCCGTCGCGTTGAACGTCACGCCGCTGATGTTGAGCGTGGATTTTCCGGTCTCGTTGAAAGTCAGCTTGAGATTGTCGCCGTTCAGCAGGTTGGTGCCGTTGAAGGAAGCGTCCTGCGCCGTGGTGGTGATCTGCGCGATGATGTTGTTGTACTGAGCCACTAAATTGGCGCGCGTCGTCTGCGAGGTAGCATCTGCAACCTTGGCAACAGTCGTCACCGACCCGGCGAGGAACGCCTTGCCGGCGCCAGTCGCGGTACCGCCGAGCGCGCCGACGTCGGCGGACGCCGCATCGTTGGTTGTGGTGATCGTGATCGCACCGGTGGTATCGTTCACCGATGCCTGCAGGTTGTTGGCCGCCAAGGCTGCGTTGAGCTCGGTCAGCGTGTCAACTTGGCTGGCGCCGGCACCGAACGTGATGCTGGATGCCGTGCCGCCGCCGGTCGCTGCGATGGTCAGGACATCGCCCGTAGCAAGCGTGGCGCCGAGCAGGTTGGCTGCTGTGCCGCCGGCGTTAGCGCCGCTGGTAACGCTGTTCTTGGTGGAATAGCCCACGGGCGCCTGGAGCACCTGCTGCGCAATCGACTTGGCGGTATCCACCAGCTTCTGCAGCGAGGTAATGCCGGTGTTGGCGGCCTGCAACACCTGCACCCCGTTGCCGATGCCGTCGAGCAGGTTGTTGATGTCGTTGGCACGGTTGTCGAGCGAGGCTGCGGTGAAGAAGTTGGTCGGGTTGTCGAGGGCGGTGTTGACCTTCTTGCCGGTGGCAAGGCGACTTTGCGTGGTGGCGAGCAACTCGGCGGTCGACTGCAGGGAGAGGAGGTTCTGGCGAACCGAGGACGAAAGAACAATGCCGGACATGTTCATACCTTTCTGGTGTGAAACGAGAGTGCGAGCGTGCTCCGATCTTTTTTGATCGGGCGACGGCTCACATTGAAACCAAGCTTCTAAGAAAAAATGAATCGTCGGCGGCAAAAATCGCGACAATGGCAGCACGAAACGGCTGAGTTTCCGGCGTCTTGATCCGCAATAGTACTGATACGACGGCACATCCTGACCGCCGGGCAAAAACGGCGAAAATTTCCGTTTACCAATGGTTAACCATAATCGGAAAGGATTGCGGCCAGAGCGGTCAAAACACGACCGGCGCGCCCCTGGCACAAATCAAGGCCGACACTCACTTGAAATTCGCGGTAACGAATGCCTGCGCGAGAGGCGGCAACGGAGAACGTGAATGGCTTTAAAGGTTGAGCTCAAGCCGAACGAGCGGATCATCATCGGCGCCTGCGTGGTCACCAACACCGACCAGCGTGCCCGGCTGCTGATCGACGGCGACAGGATTCCGATCCTGCGCGAGAAGGACATCCTGACGCCCGAAACGGCGGACACGCCGGCCAAGCTGGTCTATCTCGCCGTGCAGCTGATGTATCTCTCGACCGATCCGATGGCGCATCATCCGACCTATTTCACGCTGGTGCGTGACATTCTGAGCGCCATGCCGAGCGCCTGGCCCTTCATCGAAGGGATCAACAATCACATTCTGAACGGCGATCTGTATCACGCACTGAAAGAATCGAAAAAACTGATCGGCCATGAAGAAAGGCTGATCCAGGACGCGCGAGACCTCCAGGCCTCCGAGACCGCGACCGAGACCGAGCGCAAATCGGCGTAACTCCGCGAAGCTCCAGTACGCAAGGAAAAAAGGCCTCCGACAAGGAGGCCTTTCGCGTTTTGGCAGCGATGAACGCCGATCAGAGATAATTCAGCAGGCTGGTCTGGTAGAGCGTCGCGGTGGTTTGATACGAAGCCTGCAAGGAGGTCTGCAGCGCCAGAATCTTGGTCGCGACCTCTTCAACCGATATGCCCTCGATCGAGTCGAGCATGGCCTGCGCCATCCCCTTGAGCTGGGTCTGCCGGTCGGTCGTCGACTTGACGGCATGCTGTGCGCCGGCGAACTCCGCCTGGATATCCTGCAGCGATTGATAGCCGGTCTGCGGCGCGAGATTGGCTCCGATGCGTTGGCTGAGCGCGATGCTCTGGCCGCTGGCGTTTGGATTGGCGGCATCGGTGGTGACCGCCGCATACGCCGCGACGTTCTTCAGTAGATGCCGGAAGGCCTGCTCGTCGGCGCGCGCGCCGTACTGAACCGTGATCGATTGGTCGACGCGCGCCACCGCCGTGCCCCGCGCCGAATCGGAACCGGCTTCGCCGGTGTACCAGATCACGGTGTTGGCGGCCGTCCCCGCCACCAGGGTCGTCGCCGTATTGTACGGCGGGCCGCCGACCCGCAGCGGCGCCGGGCTCGCGGTCACCGTGGCGCCGAAGCCAAGCGCCGCGAACGCGGCGGCGTTCGAGCTCGTGACCGTCAGGTTGGCGGCGTTGCCGCCATGCAGCGTGATCACTCCGCCGTTGATCGTCGAAGGACTGGTGGTGCCGGTGATCGAATCGATCTTCTGCATCAACGCCTGAACGCTGTCGGTGACGTTGAGCTGGTTTCCGGTCGCACCGGAGGCCACGAAAGTGATCGGCGTGCCGTTGACGGTGATGGTGTCGCCGGCGGCGAAATCGGTGGCCAGCGAATCCGTCGCCGCGGCGCCGGACAACAGCGTTGCGCCGGTGATCGGCGCCGGGACCGTATCCTTGTTGTTGACCGCGCCGCCCGAGATCGTTGCCGACGAATTGAAGAAATCATCCGACGCCTGGATCGCGGACGCCGCGACCAGCGAAGTGTCGGCCAGCTTCTGTATCGACGCGGTCAGTGCGGCCTGCAAGTTCACCGTGGTGGCATCGGTATCGACGCCGATCTGGAAAGTGCCCGCCGCCGGCGGCACGGTCGGGGTCGTCAGGGCCGTCAGTTCGATCGATTCGGTGGTGCCGTCGGGAAGCTTGAAATTGAACTTGATCTTCTCGCCGTTGTTCGGATTGACGGCCCCGAGATCGACCGTCGTCGCCGGCGGCGCGCCGGCCGGCTGCGCGATGGTCGCGCCGGTCAGCGTCGAACTCACCGATGCAAGCTTGAAGCCGAACGCCGAACCGTCTTCGGCGACGCTGGTAACGGTCGTCGTCAGCGGCGGCGACGTGACGGCGAGACGTCCCATCGGGGTTGCGCCAGGTCCCTGATCGGCCTGCCTGCGCTCGTCGATCATCTGGGTCAGGCCGGCCTGGGTCCCGATGCCGTAGAGCATGTCGTTGGCAGGCACCGTCGCGGGCCTGTCGGTGGCACGTCCCGAAAACAGATAGCGGTCGCCGGACTGGGTGTTGAGCATGGAAATGGCATTGGCGAACGCGGCCTGCGCCGTGATCTGGCCGGATGTCTGACCGTTGTTGTTGAGCACGATGGTCGAGGAAGTCGACGCGCTCTTGACCGAGCTGCCGACATTCGACAGTCCCTCCAACGACAGGTTCGCGACGTTGATGCGGGTCTGGACGTTGGTGGCGCTGTTGGCATAGGCGTTGATGTTGGCGATCTGCGCGCGCAGGCCGAGCGCAAACGCCCGGTCGGGGCCCTGTCCCGCATAGGTCGTCGAGACCTTGCCGGTGGCGAGCTGGGTCTGCAGATCGTCGAGCTGACTTCTGAGACTGAGGATCTGCGCGCCGATATAGGATGTCTTGCCGCTTACGCCGACGATTGACATGAAAGCCTCACATTGCCGCGATCAGCACTTCGTACATGTCCTTGACCGTGGCCATCACGCGTGCATTCGCCGAATAGGAATTCTGCAGCGCCAACAGGTGCGCCATCTCGTCGTCGATGTTGACGCCCGAGGTTGCGTTCATCTTGTTCTGCAGGGTGTTGAGAACGACTTCCTGGCCGTCCGCCAGCAGCGCCGCGGAACTCGCGGCTTCGCCTTGCATGCTGATCACCTGTCTGGTGAAATTCAGCAGCGTGCCGGTGAACGGCGTCCCGGTGGTGCCGATGCCGGTCTCCGGCGAATACCGGTAGCTGCCGGTCATCAGCTGCTTCAGGATGAAATCGGAGCGCGTGGTATCGCCCGCGGCGGTGAGCGGATTGGTTGAATAGACAATGGTGCGGGAGGGATCGCCGAGCAGCGCGCCGTTGACATTGATGCGGCCGGCGAGACCGGTTTGCTGCGACCCGCTGGCGGTCAATGCGCCGGTAAAGGACACGCCACCATCGGTGAACAACGAAAGGTGGGCGCTGCCGCTGGTAAGGGACGACACCGTCTTGGTGACCGAAGCCGCGGTGACATCCGACCGGTTCGGTGCACCGTCATCGAGCACGCGCAGCGTCGATCCCGATGGATTGGAGAATTGCAGGTCGGCACTGGCGCCGAGCGCTGCGTTGAGCTGGGCGACGACGGAGGCCATGCCGCCGGAGAAATCGATGCCGAGAACTTCGTCGTTCGGATCGAGCGTCGTGTTATTGCTCAGCGGCAATATGCTGGGATCGTCGACCCGCACAATCGAAAGGTTGTGCGTAATGCCGGTGATGTTGTTCTTGTAGGTGATATGCGCGACGTTGCCGGTCTGCAATCCCGCCAGATCAAGATCGAAGCCGGCCTGCGGCAATGCGCTGGCCGGCGCCGCGACACCCGCCGTGGTCTGATCCGACAGCGCGCTCGACATCGCCGCCGCGAACTGATCGATCTGCGCCTGCGCCTTTACCAGACTGTTGTCGCGCAGTTCGAGATAGGCGGCGAGCTTGCCCGAGCGGATCGCGTCGGTGGCGACCATGTCGTAGCTGCCGCCATGCGGAAAATCGATGGTGATCGTGCCGAGATTGTTCTTCGCCGGATCCGGATCGTACAGCGTGTTCGGCGTGACCGTGCCCTGTGGATTGAAAGACAGCCTCGCCGCCTCGGTTCCCACCATCTGCACGCCCGAATTGGTAAACAGCGTCACCTGGTTGAGGTTGTTGGTGACGACGCGAATGTCCATCAGCTGCGACATCTGATCGATGTACTGGTCGCGCTGATCGAGCAGCGACGCCGTCGCGGCATCGGTCCGGCCGTTGTTCTGCAACTGATTGTTGATAAGCGCGATCTGCTTCAGCGCGTTGTTTGCGACGTTGATGGAATCGTTGATTCCGGTTTCAGCATTGGCGCGCAGGTTCTGGATACCCTGGGTCGTGGCATTGAGCTGCTGCGCCAGCGCCTGCGCGGCATTGACGACGCCGATTCGCGCCGACGCCGAGTCCGGGCTGGTCGACAGTCCCTGCACCGCCGTGGTGAGCTTGTTGAACGCGTCCTCGATGGTGCCGGCCGAATCCGGATTGCCATACACCGATTGCAGATTTGCCAGATAGGTTGCCCGGACGTCGGCATAGGACGCGCCGGAGGTTTCGGTGCGAATCTGGGTCTGCAGGTACTGGTCGAGTTCGCGGTTGACGCCGTTGATGCGGACGCTCGAGCCGAAGTCGCCGGTGACGCCGGTGATCTGGTTGAGGGTCTTGCGGACATAGCCCGGCGATTCCGCGTTGGCCACGTTCGACGACACCAGCGCGAGCGACGCCTGCGTTACACGCAGGCCCGACATCGCAGTGGCAAGGGCTTGACCCAGACTCATGACATACTACCCAATTTGGATTGATCGCGGACCGCGACTACCGCAGCACGTTCAGGAGATCCTGCATCATGGTGTTGGACGTGGTGATGACCTTGGTGTTGGCGGAATAGGCCTGCTGGGTGACGATCAGCTTGGTAAATTCGTCGGCGATGTCGGTGTTCGCCCCCTCGAGCGACGAACCGACGATGGTTCCGCCCTTGCCGTAGAGCGCCTGGCCGGAGCCGTCGGTCGCCTCGAAGGCGCCGCCGTCGGCGCGCTTGAGGAAGTTGGTGCCGTTGAAACTGGCCAGCGTGATTTCGGCGAGATCGAGATTTCGGCCGTTCGAGTAGTTGCCTACGATGCGGCCGTTGGTAGACACGCCGACCGACTGCAGTTGGCCGGCCGGAAAGCCGTCCTGCTGGATCTGATTGACCTGCACGTTGCCATTCGCGTCGGCGAACTGCGTCATGCCACCGCTGCCGAATACCACCACCGGGCTTCCGATAGACAGGCCGTTGACCGTGGCGTTGGTCAGCGTGATCGAAGCGATCGCGGGGGTCATCTGGCCGCTTGGCGAAAACGTGAAGTTGGTGCCGACGTTCTGCCAGGCGACGTTGACGCCGGTTGCATTGGGGTTGACCTGATAAAACATGTTCCAGGTGTCGGTGTGACCGACACCGAGAGATACGGAGTCGATCTTGCCCCAGCGAAATTGCAGATTAACCGGCGCGCCGGACACGTCGTAGGTGGTCACCGCGCCGCCGGCGACGGTCTGATTGAGGAATGTCGAATTGTCCTGACCGATCACCTGGCCGGTTCCAACAGTGCCGCCGCCGGTTCGGAGTGCGGTCGCGGTGCCGGTAAAACCGAGTGCGGAAAATGCGCTGGAGTTCGAACTGGTGACCGAAAGATCCGAGGTAGTGCCGGAATGCAGCGTGATGGCGCCGCCGGAAATGGTGGACGGTATCGCCGTTCCGGTGATCGAGTCGATCTTCGCAAGCAAGTCATCGATGTCGTCGGTGATGTTGAGCTGGTTGCCCACGGCGCCCGCCGCGACAAAGGTAACCACGGTGCCGTTGATCGTGACGGTGTCACCGACGCCGAAATTGGCCGCGAGCGAATCGCTGGGGGTCGCACCCGACAGCAAGGTCGCGCCGGTGTTCGCCACTGAGGGCGTGTTCTTGTTGTTCTGCACGGTGCCGCCCGTGGTCGCATCGACATAGGGCGCGGCCGGCGTTCCCAGCACCAGGGGGTTATAACCCGAAGTGAACGAACCCGGCGCCAGCAATTCCGATCCCTGGATCGATTTGTCATGCGCGGTCGTCAGCGGATAGCTGGCGAGGTTGGCGCGATATTCGATCTTGGTGGTTTCCTGCGCCGGCAAGAAATCGTTCTGGAACTTCAGAACCTGCGGCGAACTGCCGGTCAGGTTGCCCGTGGTCGGATCGACCGGAACGCCCTGAAGATAATAACCCGCGCCGTTGACCAGGTAGCCGCTCTTGTCCAGCTGAAAATCACCGCGGCGGGTATAGCGATCGACGCCGTCGAACACCGGCTGGCCGTCGGTAAACGTTCCCGGCTTTTGAACCGCGAAGAACCCGTTGCCGTTGATCGCCATGTAGGTGGCGACCGAAGCCGACTGCACGTCGCCCTGCACCGTGTTGGTGCTGCGCGAAGCGGTGGTGACGCTGCCGGCGAGCTGACTGGTCAGCCCGGTCGATGGAATGAGATCGAGAAAGCTGGTGTCGATGCGCTTGAAAGCCGTGGTCTGCGAGTTGGCGATGTTGCCCGAGATGTTCTCGAGTGCGTACGACTGTGCGCGCAGGCCGCCGACCGCGGTCGTTAAAGCACCGAAGATACCCATAACATTCTCTCCAAATTCGATCCGGGCGGCCCGCCGGTCTGCAAACCCATGGCCGCAATCGAAGGAGAGTGTCGCAAGCACCGTGCCAAACTATAAAAACAAGCGAAATCAGATATTTAAACAAATAGCCCCGGTCCAGGGACCGGGGCACAATTGCCGGGGCGGGCAACAATTGCCGGGCCGGGGCCCGGCGGATCAACTCGCCGATGTCGCCGCCGGACGGAACACCATGCCAAAGCCGTCGATGCAGTAGCGCAGGCCGGTCGGCTTCGGTCCGTCGTCGAAAACATGACCGAGATGTCCGCCGCAGCGACGGCAATGCACTTCGATCCGCAGCATCCCGAGGGAACGGTCTTCGGTCCTGCCGAGGGCATTTTCCAGCGGTTGGTAGAAGCTCGGCCAGCCGGTGCCGCTTTCGTATTTCGTCTCCGAGGAGAACAGCGGCAGGTCGCAGCCGGCGCAGGCGAAGATGCCCTTGCGCTTTTCCTTCAGGAGCGGGCTCGAGCCCGGCCGTTCGGTGCCGTGCTTGCGCAGGATCTCGTATTGCTGCGGCGTCAGCTGCGCGCGCCATTCCGCATCGGTCTTTTCGACCTCGAATTTCTTCTCCGCGGCACTGGCCGGGCTGGATCGCAGCCAGCGGAAGGTGGCGAGGCCGAACAGACCGGCCACGGATGCGAGCAGGATACGGCGGTCAAACATGAGGGGTCTCCGTGCGAAGCGAACCAGGACGTGGTCGCTGTGAGATACGGGGGGCTGCCACCAAAGTTACATGGATCCGGAGCGAAAATTCTCACTTTGTTGCGAGAAGCCGGCCCTCGCCCCGGCGCGGCGGGATCAGGAAGCCGCCTCGCCTTCGCCCGGACTTGCCGCGGCCGGTGGCGAGGGACGCGGACGGCCGGGCGGCGGCCGGCGCGGCGGCTGTGCGCGTGTGCCAGCCTGCCGATTGGCCTCGGCGAGCCGCGCCTCGCGAATCCGCTCCTGCACCCGCGCTTTTTCCCGGTAGCGGGCCAGCGCACCGGCGGCGGCCGAACTGCCCCGCCCCCACAAGCCGATGACGTGCCCGGCGACCCGGCCGGTCGTGCCGCCGGCCCAGACCAGCTCGAACGGCGAAAACAGCCGCCAGCGTTCATCGCCCCACAGGATGCTGCGCGCGATCAGCTGTCCGGCCATCGCGCTCGTGTTCAGGCCGTGGCGGCCGAAGCCGCTGGTGACCCACAGGCCTTTGCGCAACTGGCCGATCTGCGGCATGCCGTGCACGGTCTCGCCGACCACGCCGACCCAGGTCTCGGCGATCCCGACCTTGCCGAGTTGCGGAAAGATGGTTTGGATCCGGCGGGCAATCGCGGGCGCGAAACGCTCGGGCCGCGCCGCCCAGGTGGTTTCCGGACTGGCCCACATCAATCGATCGCCCTCGACGATCCGGAAATGGTCGATGCCGTCGCTGTCGCTCACCGATCCCTGAAACGTCATGGCCTCGGCCAGCCGCTCGCCGAGCGGTTCGGTCACCGCGGCGTAGCGCCAGACCGGCAGCAGCGTTTCCGACAGCCGCCGCAGCGGCGCGCCGAGATGGACGTTGCCGGCGAGCACGATATGCGAGGCGCGCAACCGCGCCGACGGCGTCACGATGCGCTTGCGAATGCCCGAGGGATCGATGCTGACGACCGGGGTGTCCTCGAAAATCCGCGCCCCTGCCCGCCGCGCCAGCGCGGCGAGGCCATGGAGATATTTGCGGCCATCGACCTGAAATGCTTTCGGGTAATAGACGCCGTGGAAATAGTGATTGGTCTTCAGCTCGGCGCGCACGCGGTCGACCTGCCAGCCCTCGACTTCGGTATCGAAATCCTCGCCGAGCAATTGCAGCCGGCTGATCAGGGTATCGCCGGCCTCGACGTTGGAGACTTCCAGCACCCCCTCGCTGAGCGCAATCCCCGGTATCTGCGCTTCGGTGGCGTTGGCCCGGACAAATTCCGCGCCCTCCTTCGACAGCGACCAGAGCTCGCGGGCATCTTCCAGACCGATGCGCGCGATCAACTCGCCGAGGGCAAGTCCGTAGCCCGGCATGACGGTGCCGAGTTGATGGCCCGACGCGTTCCAGCCGACATGCCGGCCCTCGAGCACCGCGACGCTGGCGCCGAGCCGTGCCGCCTCCAGCGCTACCGTGAGTCCGGCCAGTCCCGCACCGACCACGCAGATATCGACATCCAGGTCGAACGAAAGCCGCGCGCGCGCCGGCGCCCCGGCGGCATCCGTTCCGTTGGTCGCGCTTGTGAAAGTCTCGTCCATATCGTTTTCTTAGGGACCGATCGGGCGCTTGTCACCTTGTCTTGTCACCTTGTTCTGGGCATGAGCTTGTAGATTGATCCGGAAGGCCTGAAACGAATCGAGATTGCGCCATGCGTCGTTTGCTGCTGCTGCGTCACGCCAAGACCGAGAACGATGCGCCGTCTGGCCGCGATCAGGACCGCCGGCTGGACAACCGCGGCCGGCTCGACGCCGCCGAGATCGGCGGCTGGATCGGCCGGCATCCGCCTTTTCCCGAGGCCGTGCTGGTTTCGTCGGCGGTCCGGGCCAACCAGACCTGGGAAATCGCCTGGGAGGCCATGCAGGATATCGTGCCGCCGCCGCAGGTCGAGTTTCCGCCGGACCTCTATGGCGCCGATCCGGCGCAACTGCTGGAAGCCGTCCATGCCGCGGTGGCAACCGACCCCAAGGTCCTGATGCTGGTCGGGCACAATCCCGGCATGCATGAACTGGCGCTGATGCTGGCCGGCAGCGGCGACGCCGCCGGGCGCAAGGAGCTCGGCGACAATCTGCCGACCTCGGGGCTGGCGATCTTCGATTTCGAGATCGACGACTGGAGCGACGTGGCATTCCGCCGCGGCCGGCTGGCGAAATTCGTCAGCCCGAGGTTGTTGAAGCAGACGTCAGGCGACTGAGGCGGATGCCGGTTTTTATGTGCTAGGCTGATCGCGACCACGGAGGCGCAGATGTTCAAATCCATTCTCGTGCCGATCGATCTCGCCGACACCGACCTCGCCAAGGGCGCGATCGCGACGGCGGCGACGCTGTCGAAGACCTGGAGCGGCAACGTGCGGCTGCTCAACGTGCTGCCGATGACGCCGGTGATGCTGGCGGAATATGTGCCGGCCGATTTCGACGCCCAGCAGCGCGAAACTTCCGGGGAGGCGCTCCAGATCGTGGCGCGGGAATCCGGTATCGAGGCCTCTCGGATCTCGAGCGTGGTGCGGCAGGGCGGCATCTATCACGAGATCCTCGAGGAGGCCGCGGCGATCAAGGCCGACCTGATCGTGATGACATCGCACCGGCCGGCGATGCGCACCTATTTTCTCGGCTCCAATGCCGGCCATGTCGTGCGCTACGCCAAATGCTCGGTGCTGGTGGTGCGGCACTGAGCGCCGGCTTCCGCGAAAATCGCCAAAACAACCCCATGTACAGTAGGAATTGCCTGGAATTACCGCATGTTTGCCCGGTGCGGATTGAAGGCGCCGCCGACCGCCGCCTCGATCTGGCTGCGCACCAGGCCGATGTCGCGCAATTCGCGGTCGTCGCGTTCCAGGAGCGCCTTGATCGCGGTCCGCCGCTCCCAATAGGCCGCCGCGGCGAGCGCCCCGGCACCGATCCAGCGCACCAATCCGCCCGACCATTGCGGGATCGAGGCTTGCGCTGCACTCTGGGCTAACGTGTTCATCCTGCTTCTCCAATCGGCCTTTACCCGCCAAGGCGATGCCGCTGGCGCAGCGCTGACTGGCAGCGGCGGCGGCTCGGCGACGTCGGATTGCTCTCGCTCTCCTCGGTGCAATCTCGGGCTTGATGGGGCTTAAATGATCCTGTAATTGTATCGGTGCAAGTAAAACATTGCTCTCGGTGCAATAATGTCGAAGTTCGAATACGCCAGGCTGGCCGACGCCGTCGCCGCCGAGATCGAAAGCGGCGCCCTCAAGCCCGGTGACCGCCTGCCGCCGCAGCGTACCTTTGCCTATCAGCGCAAGATCGCGACCTCGACGGCGAGCCGGGTCTATACCGAGCTGTTGCACCGGGGCCTGGTGGTCGGCGAAGTCGGACGCGGCACCTTCATCTCGGGCGAGGCGCGCCGCGGCGCCGCCGCGACGACCGAGCCGCGCGGGGCAAAAATCGATCTGGAATTCAATTATCCGATGCTGCCGGCGCAATCGGCGCTGATCAGCAAGAGCCTGGAGGGACTGAACCGGCCGGAGGCGCTCGACATCGCGTTGCGGCAGGCGACCAGCACCGGGACGCAAGGCCTGAGAAAAGTCGCCGCGGATTATCTCACCCGGCAAAACAGCGACTGGTCGCCGAAACCCGAACAGATGGTGTTCACCGCCAACGGCCGGCAATGCATCGCCGCCGCGCTCGCCGCATTGGTGCCGGCCGGCGGCCGCTGCGGCGTCGAGGCGCTGACTTATCCGTTCATCAAGGGCATCGCCGCCCGGCTCGGCGTCACGCTGGTGCCGCTGGCGATGGATGAACATGGCGTACGGCCCGACGCCGTGCAAAAGGCCCATCGCGAAGCGCATCTGTCGGCGATCTACGTTCAGCCGGTGATTCAAAATCCGTTGGGCATCACCATGCCCGCCGCGCGCCGCGCCGATCTGTTGCGCGTGGTCGAAAAGCTCGATCTCGTCATCATCGAGGACGCCGTCTATTCCTTTCTCGACGACGAACCGCCGCTGGCGGCGCTGGCGCCGGACCGATGCGTGGTGCTCGACAGCCTGTCCAAGAAGGTGGCGCCGGGGCTTTCGCTCGGCTTCGTCGTGGCGCCGCTGCGGCTGCGCGAAAACGTCATGGCGTCGGTGCGCTCGGGCGGCTGGACCGCGGCGGGATTTGCCTTCGCCGCCGCGCAGCAGCTGATGGCCGACGGCACCGTCGCCGAACTGGCGCGGCTGAAACGGATCGATGCGCAGGCGCGCCAGAGCATCGCCATGGCCTGCCTCGCCGGCCTCGAAATCCAGAGCAACCCCAAATCCTACCATCTGTGGCTGACCTTGCCGCCGCACTGGCGCTCGCAGACCTTCGTCGCCGCCGCAGCAAGGCGCGATATCGCGCTGACGCCCTCGACCACCTTCGCCGCCAGCCCCGGCCACGCCCCGAACGCGGTACGGCTGGCGCTCGCCGCCCCGCCGATCGACCAGCTCGAAGGCGCGCTGCGCACGCTGGCGGGGATGCTGAACGCGAAGGAAGAGGATTTTGATTCGACGGAATGAGGCTGCCCTGCCGTGTTGTGCTCCGCCCTGCCCCGCTCCCTCATGGTGAGGAGCGCGCCGGGCAGCGCCCGCGCTGACCTGCGCGCGTCTCGAACCATCGGGCACATGGCCTGCAGCCCATCCTTCGAGACGCCGCGCGAAAGTGCGCGCGGCTCCTCAGACCGTATGTCCCTTTGCGGAACGGAGGCGACTCACCCTCGATGCGAGTGCGAGGGTTACCCGGATAGGCCGGGCAGAGCCTCACGCAAGGAGGGCGAGTCATGGGTGATTATAGCGAAGCCTTCGTGGGTTTCGATACGTCTAAGTTGCGCAATGCGGTTGCGATTGCAGAGGCTGGCCGAGGCGGTGAAGTTCGGTTCTTTGGGGAGATCGAGAACACGCCGGCTGCCACGACGAAGCTGGTTCGGAAGCTTTCCGCCAGGTACGAGCGGCTGACGTTCTGCTACGAGGCCGGGCCGACCGGCTACGGGCTGCACCGGCAGATCAGGGATCTTGGCTTCGAATGCGTGGTGGTGGCGCCCTCGCTGATTCCAAAGCGGCCAGGCGACAAGGTGAAGACCAACCGGCGTGACGCGCTCAGCCTGGCCAAGCTGCTGCGTGCGGACGAACTCACCCCGGTCTGGGTGCCGGACGGAGGTCACGAGGCGATGCGCGATCTGACGCGGGCGCGCGAGACGGCGATGCTGGATTTGCGCACGAAGCGCCAGCATGTCTCGGCCTTTCTGCTGCGGCTGGGAAGGCCTTATCCGGAGCGCAGGAAGACCGGGACCAAGGCGCATATGAGCTGGATCGCGAGCCAGAAGCTCGAGCATCCGCAACAGCGCCTTGTGCTGGAGGAGATGATGCTGGCTATCCGTCAGGCGCAGGAACGCCTCGTTCGCCTGGAGCAGGCCATCTCCGCGATGGTTCCGGAATGGTCACTTGCCCCGGTGGTCACCGCATTGATGGCCATGCGAGGCATCGATCTGATCTCGGCCACAACGCTGCTGGCCGAGATCGGCGATCTCTCGCGGTTCCGAACCCCGACCGAGTTGATGGCCTATCTCGGCCTCGTGCCTTCGGAGAATTCAACCGGCGATACCGTCAAGCGCGGACCGATCACCAAAGCCGGTAACCGACGGGCCCGGCGCATGCTGGTGGAGTGCTCGTGGAGCTATCAGCATCCGCCGCGGGTCGGACAAGCCAAGCAACCGAAGGTCGATGCGGCGCCGCCAGCGGTTCGCGAGATTGCCTGGAAGGCGCAGTGCCGGCTGTACCGCCGCTACCGTACGCTGATCAGGAACGGCAAGCTCAAGACCGTCGCCATCGTCGCGATCGCCCGCGAGCTCGCCGGCTTCATCTGGGCCGTCGCTCGCGCAGTCACCACCCCACCTGTTGCGGCTTAAGAGGCTTGGCAAGGGGAGCCAGGCAGACAGGGCCGAGCACTAATTAGGGAGCCCGTGCGCCGGGGCAGTGGTCCGGCGAAGTGATAAATCTCGTGCAATGGCGGGAGCAGAGCCGCGGCAAGGGGAATTCCCGATCATCCTGTGTGACCGATCGCTAGATTGACGTCCGACCTCAGACCGGGACAGCCCCAGACGAACCTACGGACATGCGTGAACCCGCGAATAAGAGCTTGTTGACCGACGTCTCTGGGTTCTGCTTCCACCCTTGCACGATCATCCCCTCTCATTCTTCTCCGCAATTCCTGGAGAAAACCCTTCCTCATGCCTCTACTCTTGACATGGGACATAAGAGGATGAGGAAGAGAGTTTCAAACCGCAGCTTGCAGCACCACCTGTTGCGCCGCCAGCCGCCAGCTGGCGCAGGGAATTTCCTTCGGCGCGACGGCGATCAGCTTTTCGAACCGCACCAGCTTCCAGTCGCCGGGCGAATG
>NZ_JAUYAN010000087.1 GCF_030693485.1 Bradyrhizobium sp.
ACTGGCCGCATCGCTTTCCGCCGATGGTCGCACCTTCCGACCGGCCCTATGTGCAGAGTTGCAACGCGGAGACCGTCACCGTTCCCGGCCGCAACAACACCGAGCGGACCGTCAACATCATGCGGTGCTACTAGCGCGCGCTCTGCTACGAAGCCCGGATGGAGCCCCGCTAATTCGTTCCAATCTATCAACGTCATTGCGAGCGAAGCTTCGTCGCGAGTGCTCCTCGCAATGACGCTGTGAAGTTCTGACACGCGTTGCCAGGTCACACCGGAATTACCCGGCATTCCCCGTTTGACCAAGTCCCGGCCGCACCAAAATTGCCCCCGAATCCCCCTAGACAGTATTTATCCAACAAGTTAATTTGTCCGCCAAGCAAGACCGATCAGGGAGCGAAGCGTGGCGGAGCCGAAAGGTCCAGGAGCGGTGTCCAGGACGCTGAACGCGGCGTGGGTTCGGTCGGTTCTGTTCCTGTTGTTCATCGTGGTGGCCTGGGATCTGACCATCCGGCTGTTCCGGATTCCGCCCTATCAGATCCCGGCGCCCGGCGATGTGCTGGCGGTGCTGTGGACCGACTGGCCGGAACTGCTGCAACAGGCGTGGCCGACGACCTACGCGACGATCCGCGGCTTCCTGCTGTCGGCGGTGTTCGGCATTCCCGTGGCGATGCTGATCGCGGGATCGAAGACGGTGGAAAGCTACATCTATCCGCTGCTGGTGTTCTCGCAGTCGGTGCCTAAGATCGCGATCGCGCCCTTGTTCGTGGTCTGGTTCGGCTTCGGCATCATCCCGAAGGTGATCTCGGCGTTCCTGCTCGGCTTCTTTCCGGTGGCAAGACCGTGCTCCTGATCACCCATTCGATCCCGGAAGCCGTGTTCCTCGCCGACCGCGTGCTGGTCATGACGGAGCGGCCGGGCTCGATCGCGGCGATCTACGACGTGCCGCTGCCGCGCTCGCTTGACGCCATGGCAGATCCTGTGTTCACCGACCTGGTGCAGCGCATCCGCAAGCATTTCTTCACCCAGAGCACGCTGGATTAAAAGGCAGGGCAACATGCCGCCACGTATCGCCGTGCGGGACGTTTCATTCTTCGAGCGGTCGATTCCGTTCGCCAAGCCGTTCCGGTTCGGCAGCGTGGTCATCACCTCGTCCGTGCAGGTATTCGTGCGCGTGGAAATCGAGATCGAAGGCAAGGGGACCGCCATCGGCGCCGGCGCCGAAATGATGGCATCGAAATGGTTCGACAAGCGCACGCATCTTTCGCCGCAACAGACCGTTGATGGACTGCGCCGCGCGCTGGCGATCGCGCGCGAGCTTTATCTGGCGCGATCCGGCCTCGACACCGCGTTCGGGCACCACGCCGCCGTGATCGCGGCGCAGGTCGAGGCCTGCGCGAAAGAGGACATCCCGCCGCTCGCCGCCGGTTTCGGCCCGGCCGAGATCGACAAGGCGATCCTGGACGCGTTGCTGCGCGGCACGGCTACTAATTTCTTCGACGGCATGGCGCAGAATATCGCCGGGATCGATGCGCGGCTGTCGCCTGACGTCGGGGATAACGACATCGCGCAATTCCTGCGCGGGCGCCAGCGGCTGGAGCGCGTCGCGGTCCGGCATACCGTCGGCATGGACGACCAGGTTGAAGGCACTGGCGGTGTTGCCGACCCGCACGAAAATGCCGGCGCGCGCTATTTCAAGCTCAAGCTCAACGGCGATCCCGAGGCCGACGCGGCGCGGCTGATCCGGATCGGCAATGAACTGGCCACGCTGCCGCACGCCTACAGCGTCACGCTGGATGCCAATGAACAATATGCCGATCTCATGGCTCTTGGCGCGCTGGTCGAGCGTCTCGATCGCGACGCCGCGCTGAAACCGATCGCGACCAGATTGCTCTATATCGAGCAGCCGATGCCGCGCGACAGTTTCAGGCAATCGCCGCTCGGCGTGTTGTCCCGGCGCGACATCATCATCGACGAAGCCGATGATTCCTACGACGCATTCCCGGCCGCCCGCGCGCTCGGCTATCGCGGGATTTCCTCGAAATCCTGCAAGGGTATCTACAAGTCTGTGGTCAACGCCACCCGCGCCGCCAAATGGAGCGCGGATGGCGAGCGGTTCTTCATCTCGGGCGAGGACCTGACCTGTCAGGCCGGCCTCGGCGTGCAGCAGGATCTGGCGCTGGGCGCGCTGATCGGCGTCACCCATGCCGAGCGCAACGGCCATCATTATGTCGACGGCTTTGCCGAGACCCCGGCTACGGAGGCGGAAGCGTTTCTGTCAGCGCATCCCGATCTCTACAGGCGCGACGGCGAGAAGATCCGGCTGTCGATCCATGACGGCGATCTCCTGACGGGATCGCTGACGGCGCCAGGCTTTGCCTCGAAAGTTCATCCGGAGTGGGCGGCGCTGTCGCCGCTTCAACAACCAAAAGCAAGAATCCTGCAGGAGCAATCGATATGACGACGCACCGCCTCGGCGTGATCATGAACGGTGTCACCGGCCGCATGGGGTTGAACCAGCATCTGATCCGTTCGATCGTCGCGATCCGCGATTCCGGCGGCGTGCTGCTCGGCAATGGCGACCGCATGATGCCGGATCCGATTCTGGTGGGCCGCGACGCCGGGAAGATCGAGGGGCTGGCCAAACGCTTCAATGTGACGCGCTGGACCACCGACCTCGACGCCGCCCTGCGGGATGAGCGCGACACCATCTTTTTCGACGCCGCCACCACCCAGGCGCGGCCGTCGCTGCTGACCAAGGCGATCAATGCCGGCAAGCACGTCTATTGCGAGAAGCCGATCGCGACCAACCTCGACGAGGCCGTTGATGTGCTCAGGCTCGCCGCGGCAAAAGGCGTCAAGCACGGCACGGTGCAGGACAAGCTGTTCCTGCCGGGCCTGAAGAAACTCGCCTTCCTGCGCGATTCCGGCTTCTTCGGCCGGATACTCTCGGTGCGCGGCGAATTCGGCTACTGGGTGTTCGAGGGCGACTGGCAGGAGGCTCAGCGGCCGTCGTGGAATTACCGCAGCGAGGACGGCGGCGGCATCATTCTCGACATGGTCTGCCACTGGCGCTACGTGCTCGATAATCTGTTCGGCGATGTCGAGAGCGTCAGCTGCTTCGGCACCACAGATATTCCCGACCGCTGGGACGAGAAGGGCAGGAAGTACAAGGCGACGGCGGATGATTCCGCATATGCTACCTTCAAGCTCAAGGGCGGCGTGATCGCGCACATCAACATGTCCTGGGTGACGCGGGTCTACCGCGACGACCTCGTCACCTTCCAGGTCGATGGCGTCAATGGATCGGCGGTGGCTGGGCTTTCCGACTGCGTGATCCAGGCCCGCCAGGCGACGCCGCGACCGGTGTGGAACCCGGACGAGAAACGCACCCACGATTTCTATGCCGACTGGCAGAAGCTGCCGGAGAACACCACCTACGACAACGGCTTCAAGGAACAGTGGGAAATGTTCATTCGCCACGTCTGTGAGGACGCGCCCTACAAGTATACGCTGCTGGAAGGCGCCAAGGGCGTGCAGCTCGCCGAATGCGCGCTGCAGAGCTGGCGCGAGCGGCGCTGGGTTGACGTCGCGCCGATTGGGGTGTGAGGAGGGGATCATGAACAAGCCGGTTATGCCCGTCTCGTCTTTGTCGCTGAAACTGCCCGCCGGAGGCGGCCTGATCGAGAGCTATCGGCTCGCGGCCTCGCGTACCTTTCCCGCCAGGCTCGAGGGCACGCTGAACCGCGTGGCATTCTCCGCCGCGCATGTGGTGGCCGATCCGCTGGCCGACGTCGATCCGTGGCTCGCCTCTGCGATCGACTGGGACCGCACCATTGCGTTCCGCGAGCACATCTGGGACCTCGGCCTCGGCGTCGCCGAAGCCATGGATACCGCGCAGCGCGGCATGGGGCTGGACTGGCCGACCTCGCTGGAACTGATCCAGCGCTCGGTGCGCGCGGCAAAGGCGAGGGGCGGCGCGCTGGTGTTTTCCGGCGCCGGCACCGATCACCTTGCGGTGGAGGATGCGAAGTCGATCGACGACGTCATCCGCGCCTATGAGGAGCAGATCGCGGCGGTTGAAAAGGCCGGCGGGCGCATCATCCTGATGGCCTCGCGCGCACTCGCAAAGCTCGGCCGCAACGCCGATGATTATGCCAGGGTCTATAACCGCGTGCTGTCGCAGGTCCGCGAGCCCGTGATTATCCACTGGCTCGGCGACATGTTCGACCCGGCGCTGGCGAATTACTGGGGCACCGAGAGTCTCGATACCGCGATGGATATAGCGGTCGGCATCATCAACGCCAACGCGGCCAAGGTCGACGGCGTAAAAGTCTCGCTGCTCGACAAGCAGCGCGAGATCGACATGCGCCGCCGGCTCGATCCTGATGTGAAAATGTATACCGGCGACGATTTCAATTACGCCGAATTGATCGCCGGCGACGACAGGGGTTTTTCCCACGCGCTGCTCGGCATTTTCGACGCCATCGCGCCGGCGGCGTCCTACGCGCTGTCGCGCCTTTCGGCCGGCGACGAGGCCGGCTTCCACGACGTGCTGGGACCGACGGTGCCGTTGTCACGCCATATCTTCAAGGCGCCGACCCGTTTTTACAAGACCGGCATCGTGTTCATGGCCTATCTCAACGGTCATCAGGACCATTTTACGATGGTCGGCGGACAGGAGAGCACGCGCTCGACGCTGCATCTGGCCGAACTGTTCCGGCTGGCGGACCAGGCAGGCCTGCTTTCCAATCCTGAAATGGCGACGCGGCGGATGAAGGCGGTGCTGGCGCTGCGCGGCATCGAGGCGTGATGCGGGATTTTTCCGCCGACCATCGTTGGCTGTCGCTGAACACGGCGACACTCCGCAAGCAGGGCGATCTTCTTGAGATCATCGACGCCTGCGCGCGCCATGGCATCCGTGCCATCGACCCCTGGCGCGACCAGGTTGCGGCGGTCGGGCTCGATCGCGCGGCGAGGGCGGTGCGCGATGCCGGGCTCGATCTGACGGGATATTGCCGCGGCGGAATGTTTGTCGCGGACGCGGCGCATCGCACCGAGGCGCGCGACGACAACCGCCGCGCGGTCGACGAGGCCAAGGCGCTCGGCGCACCCTGCATCGTGCTGGTGGTCGGCGGCTTGCCGCAATATTCGCGGCCGGGCAGTGTGCTTTCCAGGGATATTGCAGGCGCGCGGGCGCAGGTCGACGACGCCATCGCGGAAATGATGGAATACGCCAAGCAGGCAAACATGCCTTTGGCGGTCGAGCCGCTGCATCCGACCTATGCCGCCGACCGTGCCTGCGTGAATACCACGAAGCAGGCGCTGGACATCTGCGACCGGCTGGATCCGCGACGCACGGGCGCGCTCGGTGTCGCGCTCGACGTCTATCACATCTGGTGGGACCCGGAATTGCTGCCGCAGATCGCGCGCGCCGGCAAGGACCGGCTGCTGGCGTTTCACGTCTGCGACTGGCTGGTTCCGACCAAGGATGTCCTCAATGACCGCGGCATGATGGGCGACGGCGTGATCGATATCAAATCGGTGCGCGCAGCGGTCGAGGCACAGGGCTTTGCCGGCTATTCCGAGATCGAGATCTTTTCCGAGGGCTGGTGGGCAAAGCCGATGGACGAGGTACTGCGGACCTGCATCGAGCGGCATCGGACGGTGGTGTGAGCTCTCGCCATTCTGCATTGGGGCACTGCCGTCGCAGACCGCGCCGGGCCCTTGCGGTTCGCCCGAACCTTGTTGATATCAGTGCGGCCGACCAACCCGTCGGCTGCCTGGAGCCCATGCGATGACCGAACCCGCCGAATACACCCCGCCGAAAGTCTGGACCTGGAACAAGGAGAGCGGCGGAAAATTCGCCGGCATCAACCGTCCCATCGCGGGGCCAACCCACGACAAGGAATTGCCGGTCGGCCGCCATCCGCTGCAGCTTTATTCCCTTGCGACGCCGAATGGCGTCAAGGCGACGGTCATGCTGGAGGAGTTGCTGGCGCTCGGCCACAAGGGAGCGGAGTACGATGCCTGGCTGATCAAGATCGACGGCAATCAATTCGGCAGCGGCTTCGTGGCGGTCAATCCGAATTCCAAGATACCCGCGCTGATGGACCGCAGCGGCGCGACGCCGATCCGGGTGTTCGAGTCCGGCGCCATACTGGTGCATCTGGCGGAAAAATTCGGGGCGCTGTTGCCGACCGACACGGCGGCCCGCGCCGAAACGCTGTCGTGGCTGTTCTGGCAGATGGGGGCCGCGCCGTATCTCGGCGGCGGGTTTGGGCATTTCTACGCCTATGCGCCGAGCAAGTTCGAATACGCCATCGACCGCTTCGCGATGGAGGTGAAGCGCCAGCTCGACGTGCTCGACCGCCGCCTTGCGGAGAGTGAATATCTCGCAGGCAAGGATTATACGATCGCCGACATCGCGGTCTGGCCCTGGTACGGCAGCCTGGTCAAGGGCGTGCTGTATGGCGCCGGCGAATTCCTCGACGTCCAGTCGTACAAGAATGTGCAGCGCTGGACCGATACGATCGCCGCGCGCCCGGCGGTCAAGCGCGGACGCATGGTCAACCGCACCTGGGGCGAACCGTCCAGCCAGCTGCACGAACGGCATGAGGCGAGCGATTTCGAGACGAAAACGCAGGACAAGGTCGAGGCCGTGCAGGCGGCGGGTTAAAAAATGGAATTGCAGGAAAAGCCGACGGGTCGCGCGAATGCGCGCCCGATGAAAAGCTCCGCGTGCCCACCAAATTAGTTCGTTGGGAGGAGGTGGGCACGACGCGAAGACGCATCTTTGCAAGCTGTTGTTTTACGAGCATGCCCGGGCCGGCGGCTGGCGGGTAGAGGCGCGGCTGCGGCGTGACCACGCCGTTGATGGTCGTCAGAGCAGCGGCAAGCGGAAGGCAGGCTAGGTCTGTCGCTCTCAACCGACCGTGCACGGCACACTCAAGAACCCGCGAAAGCGGGCGCGACCGCCGCGCACCGGTGCGCCGTTCAGCGCGTAATCGGGAAACCTGGCGAGGAATCGCGAGATCGCGATGGCGCCTTCGAGGCGCGCGAGCGCCATGCCGGCGCATTGATGCGCGCCGGTGGCGAAGGCGAGATGCCGGTTCGGGGTGCGGCCGATGTCGAGGGTTTCCGGATCGGTGAAGTGCGCAGGGTCTCGGTTGGCCGCGCCGATGCACAGCGTCACCGGCGTGCCTGCGGGAAGCGTCACGCCGCTGAGCTCGACCTGTTCGGTGGTCATGCGGTTGCCGAGCTGGTTCGAGCTTTCGTACCGCAGGATTTCCTCGACCGCGGTCTTTATCAGATCAGGATGTTCGATCAGCCGCTGTTTCTGCGAGGGATTGCCGGACAGCGCCACCAGCCCGTTGCCGATCAGGTTGGTGGTGGTCTCATGCCCGGCGTTGAGCAGGAAGATGCAGTTGTGCAGCAATTCCTTCTCGGTCAGCCGTTCGCCATTGTCCTCGCCCTGAATGAGCCGGGTCAGCACGTCGCGTTCGCCGTTGCCCGGCTTTGCACGGCGCCGCGCCACCAGGATTTCCAGATAGGCGAGAAACTCTGTCACCGCCTTATTGCCGCGGGCAAAAACTTCCGGGGAGATCACCGGCTCGAGCGCGCCCAGGATCGCCAGCGACCAGTCACGCAGCGGGCCGCGTTCCTCTTGCGGCACATCCAGCAGATTGCCGATCACCTCGATCGGAATCGCGGCGGCAAAGTCGTCGATCAGATCGACACTGCCTTTGGCGGCGATCCCGGCTAGCAGCCGGTCCACCAGCGCGATCAGGTCCGGCTCCATCCCGGCAATGGCGCGCGGCGACAGCGCGCCCATGATCAGCCGCCGCACTCTTGTGTGAGCGGGCGGGTCGTTGAAGACGAGGCTGGTGGTGTGGTG
Organism: Bradyrhizobium sp.; assembly: GCF_030693485.1. Taxonomy (GTDB): domain Bacteria; phylum Pseudomonadota; class Alphaproteobacteria; order Rhizobiales; family Xanthobacteraceae; genus Bradyrhizobium. Next base: position 7,894 of record NZ_JAUYAN010000087.1, read on the forward strand.
CTCGTAGAGCGGCGAATCGCCGTATTTCGGGAAAAACTCTCGCTTCTTGTCGGATGAGAAAAGCCTGGTGTTCTTGTAGGCGCTAACCAGGTCGTCATAGCGGGTCAGAAACCAGGAGCCGTTGGGCATGCGCTTGACCGGCTCATGCTCCCGCAGGGCACGATAGGTCGGATAGGGGTCGGCATAGAACACCGGCGTCAGCTTCTCGATATCGAAACCCGCCGACAGTTCGCGCGCATCCGCATTCATGCTGCCATACCCTTTGATGCAGACCGATATGACGTTTTCGCTCTTTCGCAAAATCCGGCGGCCGCTGCGGTTCCGCTTCAGGACCGCTGGAGTGCCATCCGAAGCAGGCCTGAGGTATTCAAGCGGCCGCGTGCACCGCAGCATAACCCTTGACTTTTGCGGAGGTGAGTGCTTACTCACAACAATGAGCACTCCCTTGCGCATGACCAGCGACCTGAGGCGGCAGCTAATCCTCAGCGCCGCCAAGCGATGCTTTGCCCGCCACGGCTTCGCCGGGACGACGACCAGGAGCGTCGCCGCCGCCGCCGCCATCTCGGAAGGACTGCTGTTCAAGCATTTTCCGTCCAAGGCGGCGCTATATGCCGAGATCCTGGCGGAGGAGTGCGAGGCCGATCCCGATCTGATGCATCTGCTCGGCCTGGAGCCGTCGACCGCGACCCTGGTCGAACTGGTCCGGGGCATGGTCGAACATTTCATGCAGATCACGGTCGATGAGCAGGAAGCGCAACGCCTCCGGCTCATGACCACCAGCCATCTCGATGACGGCGAATTCGCCCGGCTGCTCTATGGCAAGGTCGGCGACCTGATCGGGCCGGTGTTCACCTCATCGCTCGAACGCGCGGTAGCGGCGGGTGAGGCATCGCGGATCGGGAACGAGCCGCTCAACCTGTTCTGGTTTGCGCATCACACGGTGCTGACGGCGGCGCTCACGCGGCTTCCGGCAGTCCCCTGTCTCACTTACGGAAATGCGGCCGGTCTCGAACGGCAACTTTGCGAATTCATCCTGCGCGGAATTGGACTCAACGAAGCCGCAATTGCTTCGCATTTGGACCGCGAAATGTCGCCGGCTCCGGGGCAATCGGTTTCTGCAGAAAGTACATGACATGAATATCGTGACCGAACCCCATATCTCGGGCAAGCCGATCACCGAGAAGCCGCCGAAGCGTCCGGTGCGCATGGTGCGCTGGTTCATCATCGTCGGGCTGCTGCTGGCGTTGCTGGTCGGCGGCATCGTCGGGTTCAACTGGTTTCGCAGCAAGATGATCGCGCAGTTCTTCGCCACCATGAAGCCGCCGCCGATCACGGTCACCGTTGCCGAGGCCAAATCGGAAGTAATTCCGAACCTGCTGAAGGCGGTCGGCGATCTCGCTGCCGTGCATCAGGTCAACGTCACTTCCGATGTCAATGGGCGCATTACCGAGATCATGTTCACCGCGGGCGCCACCGTAAAGGCCGGCGCGCCGCTGATACAATTGTTCGACGGCCCCGAGCAGGCGGACCTCGCCAGCTTCAAGGCGCAGTCCACCGTGGCGCAGCTGACGCTGGAACGCGCCAAGCAGCTGGCGTCGCGCCAGTTCGGTCCGCAGGCGACGGTGGATACCGCGCAGGCCGCCTATGACCAGGCCCAGGCCGGCATCGCCAGGACCCAGGCGATCATTTCACAAAAGCTGGTGCGCGCCCCGTTCGACGGTGACCTCGGCGTTCGCAAGGTCGAGGTCGGACAGTACCTCACCGCGGGCACGCAGATCGTGTCGCTGACCGATCTGTCGATGCTGTTTGCCAATTTCACCACGACGGAAAAGGACAGCGGTCTGCTCAAGGTCGGGCAGACCGTGCGGATCGTGGTCGATGCCTATCCCGGCAAGACTTTCGAGGGCAAGATCACCACCATCGAGCCGCAGATCAGCAGCGATACGCGCAACATCCGCGTGCAGGCCACCATCGCCAATCCCGATCGCATCCTGAAGCCCGGCATGTTCGCGACCACGACGGTTGTGCTGCCGGACAAGCCCGCCGTGGTCACGGTGCCGGAAACGGCGATCGATTACACGCTCTATGGCGATTCGGTTTATCTGATCACGGAAAAGAAGGCGGATGACGGCAAGGTGAGCCTGACTGCCGTCCGTACCTTCGTGCGCACCGGCGATCGGATCGACGGGCGCGCCGTCATCGCCACCGGCCTGAAGCCGGGCGATCGCGTAGTGGCAGTCGGGCAGCTCAAGCTGCAATCCGGTGCCGCGGTCGCGATCTCGACCGACCCGGCGCCGCCGGTGCCGGCCACGGCGCCGCGCAACTAGGCCATTCTGCGCGGGCCTGCGGGTCCGCAAACAAAAGTTCGACCACGGAGCGCCTGTAATGGCTTTTACCGATATCTTCATCAAGCGCCCCGTGCTGTCGCTGGTCGTCAGCCTGCTGATCCTGCTGATCGGCTTCAAGGCCGCGACGTCGCTGCCGATCCGGCAATATCCAAAACTGTCGAACACCGTGATCACGGTGACGACGGTCTATCCCGGCGCGTCGCCGCAATTGATGCAGGGCTTCATCACCACGCCGCTGGAGCAGGCGGTGTCTGCGGCCGAAGGTGTCGACTACGTCACATCGTCCTCGACCCAGGGCCAGAGCCTGATTTCGGTTTACGTCAAGCTGAACTTCGATCCCAATCAGGCGCTGACCGAAGTGATGGCGAAGGTGAACTCGGTCAGGTACCTGATTCCGAGAGAAGCCAACGATCCGGTGATCGTAAAGACGACCGGCCAGACCACGGCGGTGATGTATCTCGGGTTCTCCAGCGATGACCTCTCGGGATCGGCGATTTCGGACTACCTGACGCGCGTGGTGCAACCGATCCTGTCCACCGTCGATGGCGTGGCGTCGGCCGACATTCTCGGCGGACAGACCTTCGCGATGCGGATCTGGCTGGACCCGGCGCGAATGGCCGGACGCGGCGTATCGCCCGACGACATCGCGGTCGCAATCCGGGCAAACAACTTCCAGGCCGCCGCCGGGCAGGCCAAGAGTTACTTCATCGTCTCCAACGTGACGGCCAACACCGACCTGCAGAACGTCGACCAGTTCAAGCGCATGACCGTCAAGGCCAAGGACGGCGGCTTCGTGCGGCTGGAAGACGTCGCCACCGTCGAATTGTCGGCGCAAAGCACCGACGCCAGCGTCGCCTTCTCCGGCGAGCGCGCGATCTTCATCGGCGTGCAGGCGACGCCGCAGGGCAATCCGCTCAACATCGTCACCGGCGTGCGGGCGCTGTTTCCCGAACTCGAGCGCAACCTGCCGCCGTCGCTCAAGATGAAAGTCGCCTACGATTCGACCAAGTTCATCCGTTCCTCGATCGACGAGGTGCAAATGACCCTGATCGAGGCGGTCGGCATCGTGGTCGTGGTGATCTTCCTGTTCCTGGCCTCGTTCCGCTCCGTGATCATTCCGGTCGTCACCATTCCGCTGTCGCTGATCGGCGTCTGCAGCCTGATGCTGGTGATGGGCTTCAGCATCAACCTGCTGACGCTGTTGGCGATGGTGCTGGCGATCGGACTCGTGGTCGACGACGCCATCGTGGTGGTGGAGAATATCCACCGCCATCTCGAGGAGGGCAAATCGCCGGTCCAGGCCTCGCTGCAGGGCGCGCGCGAAATCGTCGGTCCGGTGATTTCGATGACCATCACGCTGGCCGCGGTCTACGCGCCGATCGGATTCCTCGGCGGCCTCACCGGTTCGCTGTTCCGCGAATTCGCCTTTACGCTGGCGGGGTCGGTGATCGTCTCCGGCGTGATCGCGCTGACGCTGTCGCCGATGATGTGCTCGGTGCTGCTCAAGCACGGGCAGGGCGGCTGGTTCGCCCGGAAGGTCGACAAGGTATTCGGCGCCACCACGCGCTGGTATGGCAGGCAACTCGACCGCTCGCTCGACTATCGCCCGATCACCGCGATGTTCGCGGTGACGATCCTCGGGCTCGTGGTATTTCTCTATCAGAACACCCCGAAGGAGCTGGCGCCGGAGGAAGATCAGGGCATCGTGTTCGCGGTCGTGAAGGCGCCGAAATACGCCAATATCGACTACACCGATTTCTACAGCAGCAAGATGGACAAGGCCTTCGCGGCGTTTCCCGAGACCGACCTGCGTTTCGTGATCAACGGAACCGCCGGCCCCAGCAACGGCATCGCCGGCATGCTGCTGAAGCCGTGGGACGAGCGCGAGCGTTCCTCGATCAAGCTGAAGCCGCTGGTGCAGGCCGAGTTGAGCAAGATCGAAGGCGTCAATGCGTTCGCGTTCAACCTGCCGCCATTGCCCGGCGGTCCGGGCGGCCTGCCGATCCAGATGGTGATCAACTCCACCAACGGCTATCAGGCGATCTATGAGGAGATGCTGAAGCTGAAGGCCGCCGCGCGCAAGAGCGGGCTGTTCATCGTTGCCGACAGCGATCTCGACTTCAACCAGCCGGTGGTGCGGGTGAAGATCGACCGCTCCAAGGCCAGCGACCTCGGCATCACCATGGCGCAGATCGGCAACACATTGGCAACGCTGCTCGGCGGCAATTACACCAACCGCTTCAGTCTCGAGGGACGGTCGTACCAGGTGATTCCGCAGGTGCCCCGCGGCTTGCGGTTGTCGCCGGAATCGCTCGATGATTTCTACGTGCCGACCACGACCGGCCAGCAGGTGCCGCTGTCGACCGTGGTATCGATCGAGACCGCCACCGACCCCAATGCGCTGACGCACTACAATCAGCTCAACTCCGCCACCTTCCAGGCGGTGCCGATGCCGGGCGTTACCGTCGGACAGGCCGTTAACTTCCTCGAGGGCGCGGCCAAAAACCTGCCGGCAGGCTACAGCCATTCCTTTCTGGCGGATTCCCGGCAGTATGTGCAGGAGGGCAATCAGCTCGCCATCGCATTCGGTTTCGCGCTGATCATCATTTTCCTGGTGCTGGCGGCGCAGTTCGAAAGCCTGCGCGACCCCCTGGTGATCCTGATCAGTGTGCCGATGGCGATCTCGGGTGCGTTGATTCCGCTGTTCTTCGGCCTCGCGACCATCAACATCTATACCCAGGTCGGGTTGCTGACCCTGATCGGACTGATCAGCAAGCACGGCATCCTGATGGTCGAGTTCGCCAACGAACTGCAGCTCAAGGAAGGGCTCGACAAGCGTTCGGCGATCGAGATGGCGGCGCGGGTCCGGCTTCGTCCGATCCTGATGACCACCGCGGCGATGGTGACGGGCTTGCTGCCGCTGCTGACGGCAACGGGCGCCGGTGCCGCCAGCCGGTTCTCGATCGGTCTGGTGGTGGTGTCCGGCATGATGATCGGCACGCTGTTCACGCTGTTCGTGCTGCCCGCGGTCTATGTGGCGATCGCTACCGATCACCGCGCCGGCGCCGAATCCGAGCGCGCCCGGGAGATCGAGGAGTTCGATCTGGGTGCGGGCGGATTGAAGACGACCTGAGCAAGGTCATACCTCCTGTGCGACAGCGGATCCAACGCCCGCTGTCGCTTTCGTTTTGCCCCGTGCTATCCTGGCCCTGCTCGCGAACGCCAGCGGCGTCCGCACGCAGCATGAGAAAAGCACCCAGGGGGCACCAGACATGATTCAAGAGTTTCCGGCCGGCAATTACAGCTTTATCCCGGCGGTGTTTCAGTATTCGAGCGGTGCCGCGGCCAGCCCGGGCTACGAGGTCGAGCGCGTGCGCTTCGACAAGATGCCGCCCTTGGCCGAGGGTTTTGCGCTGATCAAGCGATACATCGAGGATGCGGGACGGCCGCTGACCTCGTTCTGCGCCTGCGAGCTGCGCTCGCCCGCGGCGTTCACCGACGACGGCTTCCTGAAGTTCAACCAGCACTATGTCAAGACGCTGGCGGAATGGGGCCTGTTCGACGGATCAACCAATCCGGTGGCGCGCAGCAATGTCTGTCCGGAGATCGATCCGCCGGCCGAGCCGTCATTTTTCTCCTTCGCGTTCACCCGCCCGAGCGGCAATCCCAGCCCGAGTTTCGTCATCGCCGGCGGCGCCGAATCCCGCGACGGGCCCGGCAGCTATGCCGAGCGCACCGTGCGCTACCGCGACCTCAGCGCGGACGGTTTGAAGGAAAAGGTCCGCTTCACCGTGGCCTCGATGGAAGCCCGCCTCGGCGCCTTCGGTTTCGGCTGGAAGGATACCACGGCGGCGCAGGCCTATACCGTGCATGATTTTCATCCGGTCATCGCGGACGAACTGGTCCGCCGCGGCGTGATGCGGTCCGGCCTGATCTGGCATTTCGCCCGCCCGCCGGTAATCGACCTCGAATACGAGATGGATTGCCGCAGGGTGTTGCGGGAGACGGTGATCTAAGGGGGCAGCACCCCAACCCTCCCCCGCAAGGGCGGGAGAGCGGGCGCAGTGGTGCTTGGGTAGACGCCGTCACCAAGCTCGACGCCTGCAACGATATCGCCGGCAACTACACCTTCATTTCCCACGCGCAATGCCGGCTTCGATTCCGGCGTCGATGGTCGCGCGGTCGGTAATCCCGGCCGGGTTCTTCCGGGTCGGCAGGAAGGGACGGAAATGCACCCAGCGCTCGCGGCTGACGGCTTCGAGGCGCTCGAGTTCGGCCAGCGGATCGGCATGGTCGTCGACGCGCAAATCGAGCGCGGACCATTCCTCATCGCCGTGGATCAGCAGTGCGGCGGATTGCTTGCCGCGCTTGTCACCGCCGGCGGCTTCGCCCGCGCGCATCGCCGCGATCAGGCGTTGCGCGAACGGCAGGTGATCCTGCGCAAGATAGGCCTGCGCGGTATCATCGAGCACGCGCGCGCCCGCCAGCATGTTGCCGGCAATCGAAAAGCCGGTGCCCTCGATATGCCCGCACCAGTCGATGCAGTCGCTTCCGGTATGGGAAGCGATACGACCGCCGGCATCCAGGATGTGCAACTGCCGGCTCTCGCGGCCGCCATCCGCCGCGATCAGGGTGTCGATGATCTCGCGGGCGCTGCGTCCCTCGCGCAGCAGTTTTAAGCCGTCGATGCCGTAATAGGGATTGATCAGCGCCTGCGTCGCGATAGCGCCGAAATTGGCGGCGATATGCGGCACATGTCCGCCGACCGCGAAGAACTTGGTCGCGACCGCGATGCCGAACTGGCCGGTGGCATTGTCGCGGGCGATGATCGACCAGGTCATCTCGTGCTTACCGTCCGGCGGCGTAGCCCTGCATGCCCCTTGGATTGGCGGCGGCGCGGCGGCGGCGTCCGAGTTTCGAGGCCGCGGTGAGGCGGCCCTCCGACCAGGCGGGGCCGGTCTCGACGACATGGCCGCGAGCCTTCAGGACATCGACGGTCGCCTTCGGCACGCGGTCTTCCACGACCAGCACGCCGGGCCGCGAGGTGCGCGGCCAGAACGAAATCGGGAAATGCTCGGAATGCCATGCCGGCGCGTCGATGGCTTCCTGCAGATTCATGTTGGCGTGAACGTGGCGCAGGAAGAATTGCGTGGTCCACTGGTCCTGCTGGTCGCCGCCCGGCGAACCCCAGGCCATGTAGGGCTCGCCGTCGCGCAGGCACATGGTGGGCGACAGCGTGGTGCGCGGGCGCTTGCCCGGCGCCAGTGCGGCGGGGTGATTGTCCTCGAGCCAGAACATCTGGGCGCGGCTGCCGAGGCAGAAACCGAGTTCGGGAATCACCGGCGACGACTGCAGCCAGCCGCCGGACGGCGTCGCCGAGATCATGTTGCCGGCTTGGTCGATGATGTCGAAATGCACGGTATCGCCACGTACCTCGCCGAAGCGGCCGACTGTCGGCTCGCCCGCGCCCATCGCGCCGACCGCCTCGCGCTGACCTTCCTGGCGGCGCAACTTGACGACCGAGCCAAAGCCTTCCACCGAGCCGGGCAGGAAATCGAGCGAGGCATAGTCTTTCGAGATCAGCTTGCGGCGCTCGTCATTGTAGGCGTCCGACAGCAGCGTCGCGATCGGGATCTCGCTGAAGTCAGGATCGCCGTAGAATTTCTCGCGGTCGGCGAAGGCGAGTTTGGCGGCTTCGGTCCACAAATGAATGAACTCCGGTCCCGTGGGATCGAGTCCGTCGAGCTCAAATCCCTTCAGCAGCGCGAGCTGCTGCAGCATGACCGGGCCCTGGCTCCATACGCCGGGTTTGCAGACGGTGTAGCGGCCATAGTCGTAGGTGAGCGGCGCCTCGACCGAGGGCTGCCAGCGCGCCATGTCGTCGGCGCGCAGCACGCCTCTATGCGGCGAGCCGCTGACGTCCATGATGTCCTGGGTGCGGCAGAACTTGTCGATCGCCTCGGCGACAAAACCCTTCGACCATGCGCGCCGCGCCGCTTCGATCTGCGCGACGCGGTCGCTGCCGGCGCTTTCGGCTTCCTTCAGGATGCGGGCGTAGGTTTCCGACAGCGTCTTGTTGGTGAACAGCGTGCCGGGCCTCGGCACCTCGTTGTTGGGCAGATAGACCGCGGCGGAGGTCTTCCAGTGCGTGCGGAACATTTTCTCGACGGTCTGGATGGTCGCGGCGGCGCGCTCCACCAGCGGGTAGCCGTCGCGGGCATAGGCGATGGCGGGCTCCAGCACGTCGCGCAGCCGCAGCGTGCCGTAGTCGCGCAACAGCAGCATCCAGGATTCGAACGTGCCGGGCACGCAGGCGGCCAGCAGCCCGGTGCCGGGCACCATCTCAAGGCCCTCGCTGCGATAATGCGCGATGGTGGCGCCCGCGGGGGCCGGGCCCTGGCCGCAGATCACCTCGGTGCGCGCGCGCTTGACGTCGTGGACGATGATCGGGACGTCGCCGCCCGGACCGTTCAGATGCGGTTCCACCACCTGCAGCGTGAAGGCGGTGGCGACCCCGGCATCGAAGGCATTGCCGCCTTTTTCCAGCGTCGCCATCCCGACCGCGGTGGCGATCCAGTGGGTGGAAGTCACGACCCCGAAGGTGCCTTCGATTTCCGGCCGGGTGGTGAAGGGATCGGGATTGATGTTGCTCATGGGGATCCATCGGTGCGCTTGGGCCGCGGGGCTGCGGCACTTGACCACAGCCGGGACGGCCTGCCAACCAAGCCGGAACGCATTGCTGCTCCCGTCGTGATGATCAGGCTGGCGCGGCGGCGCGAGCGGGATCGTTGACGGCGTGGCAGGCAACCCCGTCGATCAGCGCCGGCGCGACCTTGCGGCACAGGTCGAATACCAGCGGGCAGCGCGGATTGAAGGCGCAGCCGGGCGGCGGATCGATCGGGTTGGGAATTTCACCCTGCACCGGGATCCGCTGGCGGCCGGACATCGCGAGATCGGGAACCGCGCCCAGCAGCATTTTGGTGTAGGGCATTCGCGGGTTGCTGAAGAGTTCACGGCCTTCGGCGATCTCGACGATGCGCCCGAGATACATCACGCCGATACGGCTCGCCATGTGGCGGACCACCGCGAGGTTGTGACTGATGAAGAGATAGGTCAGGCCGAACTTGTCCTGCAGGTCGCGCATCAAATTGAGGATCTGCGCCTGCACGGAGACGTCGAGCGCCGAGGTCGGCTCGTCGCAGACGATGAACTCGGCCTCCGACGCCAGCGCCCGCGCGATGGCGATCCGCTGCCGCTGTCCGCCGGAGAATTCGTGCGGATATTTCCAGCCGTCGTCGGCATGCAGGCCGACGAGCGTCAGGAGTTCGCCGACCCGCGCCTGGATGTTGCGCTCGCCCTCGATCAAGTTGAAGGCGCGGATCGGTTCGGCGACGATGGCATCGACCCGGAAGCGCGGATTTAGGCTGGCATAGGGATCCTGGAAGATCATCTGGATGCGGCGGCGCAGCTGCTGGCGCGCCTGCAATTGCCTGGCGGCGCTCATCGACACGCCGTCGATGATGACTTCGCCCGAACTCGGCGGCAGCAGGCCGACCACCATGCGGGCGACGGTGGTCTTGCCGGAGCCGGATTCGCCGACCAGGGCAAAGGTCTCGCCCTTTTTGATGTCGAAGGTGACGCCGTCGACCGCTTTGAGAAATTCGAGCTGGCCGCCCTCGATCACCCGGTTGAGCCAGGGTTTTGAAACATCGAATACGCGGCGCAGATTCTTGACGTCGATGAAAGGAGCTGAACTCATGCCGCGGTTTCCGTCGCGGTGCTGTCATAGAGATGGCATGCCACGGCCTGGGAGCCGTGACGGACCGGTTCCGGCCGCTCGACCCGGCAGCGATCGAACACGAAGGCGCAGCGCGGGTTGAACGGGCAGCCCGGCGGGATCGCCGACAGCCGCGGCATCGAGCCGGGTATCTGGACCAGGCGATCGGTGTCGCTGGCGAGCGTCGGGATCGCGCCCATCAGGCCCTTGGCATAGGGATGCAGCGGGTTTTGCACCACGTCCCGCACCGGGCCGATCTCGGCGATGCGGCCGGAATACATCACCGCGACGCGGTCCGAGGTCTCGGCGATCACGCCCATGTCGTGGGTCACCAGCATCACGGCGGTGCCGTGATCGCGCCCGAGCCGTTTGATCAGCGAGATGATCTGGGCCTGCACCGAAACGTCGAGCGCGGTGGTCGGTTCGTCCGCGATGATCAGTTCGGGTTCGGCGCAGATCGCCAGTGCGATCACGACGCGCTGGCGCATGCCGCCGGAGAATTCGTGCGGATAGGCGTCGATGCGCTTTTCCGGGGCGGGAATGCCGACCTCGGCCAGCAGGTCGATGGCGCGCTTGCGCGCCGCCGTTTCCGACAGGTTGAGATGGGTCTTGATGGTCTCGACCAGCTGGTCGCCGATCCGGTACAGTGGATTGAGGCTGGTGAGCGGATCCTGGAAAATCATGCCGATGCGCTTGCCCCGGATACGGCGCAGTTCCTCCGGCGGCAGATTGTCGATCCGCATGCCCGACAGATAGATCTCGCCGCCGGCGATGCGGCCGGGCCGGTCGATCAGGCCGATGACCGCAAGGCCGGTGACGGACTTGCCGGCGCCGGATTCACCGACCACGCCCAGCACCTCGCCCTTGGCGATGTCGAACGATACGCCGTCGATGGCGCGCAGGGTGTCGCGGCGGGTGACGAACTCCACCTTCAGATTGCGCACGGAGAGAACGGGTTCGCTCATGGGGTCGGACGCGTGGGTGTTGCGGCGCTGCTCATCGGAGTTTCGGGTTGAGCGCATCGCGCAGCCAGTCGCCGAGCAGGTTGATCGCCAGGATCAGCGACGCCAGCGCGAGGCCAGGAAAGGCCACGATCCACCATTCGCCCGCGAACAGATAATTGTTGCCGATCCGGATCAGGGTGCCGAGCGAGGGCATGGTGTCGGGCATGCCGGCGCCGAGGAACGACAGCGTCGCCTCGGTGATGACGGCAAGCGCGAGGTTGATAGTGGCGATCACCAGGATCGGTCCCATCGCGTTGGGCAGCACGTGCCGCAGCATGATCACGGGGGCGGGCAGCCCGATCAGCTGCGCCGCCGCCACGTAATCCTTGTTCTTCTCCACCATGACCGAGCCGCGCACGGTGCGGGCATACTGCACCCAGAAACTCAATCCGATCGCGAACACCAGCACGCCCAGCGTGCTGGTGGCGTCGAGGCTGTTGCCGAATACCGATTTGACCACGCCGTTGATCAGTAGCGCGATCAGGATGGCGGGGAAGGTCAGCTGCACGTCGGCGATCCGCATGATCAGGCCGTCGACCGCGCCGCCGACATAGCCTGCGATCAGTCCGAGGATGATGCCGAGGGTGCCGGAGAACAGCACGCCGAGAAAGCCCACCGTGAGCGATATCCGCAAGCCATAGAGAATGGCGGAAAACACGTCGCGGCCCTGTTCGTCGGTGCCGAGCAGGAACGGGCTTTGTCCATCCGCGGTCCACAGCGGCGAGATCCGCGAATTCATCAGTTGAAGCTGCGCCGGATCGAACGGGTTCTGCACCGCCAGCAGCGGCGCCAGCAGCGCCAGCAGGAAGAACAGCAGGGTCACGGCGCCTGCGACCATCGTCATTCGCGAGCGCCGGAACGAATAGAACACGTCGCTGTCGAGGGCGCGCTTGAGCCAGCCGCTGCCGGCTTGCGGGCGCGGCGTGCTCGTTTCGACGGGGTGCGGCACGACGGCGTCGCTCATCAGGGAGTTTCCGGGTTCAGGTCGGGCGGCGGAGGGTGGAACGCAGCCGCGGATCGACCACCGTATAGAGAATATCGACCACCAGATTGATGGTGACGAAGATCAGGGACACCATCAGCAGGTACGCGGCCATGATCGGAATATCGACGTTCTGCACGGCTTGTACGAACAACAGTCCCATGCCCGGCCACTGAAAGACGGTTTCGGTAATGATTGCAAATGCAATAACCGAGCCAAACTGCAGGCCGGCGACGGTGATCACCGGCACCAGCGTGTTCCGCAGCGCGTGCCCGAAATGGATCGCGCGCGTCGTCAGGCCGCGCGCCCGCGCAAAGCGGATGTAGTCGGTGCGCAGCACCTCGAGCATCTCGGCCCGCACCAGCCGCATGATCAGAGTCATCTGGAACAGGCCGAGCGTGACCGAGGGCATGATCAGGGCCTTGAGCCCGGAAACCGTCAGCAGGCCAGTGGTCCACCATCCCAGCCGCACCACGTCGCCGCGGCCGAATGACGGCAGCCAGCCCAGCACCACCGCGAACAGATAGATCAGGAGGATGCCGATCAGGAAGGTCGGCAGCGAAATTCCGATCAGCGACACCGCCTGGAATACCTTGGCCAGCCATGTGTCGCGTTTCAGCGCCGAATAGACTCCCATCAGGATGCCGAACACCATCGCGAAAACGGTGGCGCAGGCCGCGAGTTCCAGCGTCGCCGGCATCCGTTCCATCAGCAGGTTGGAAACGGGCTGGCGAAATTGATAGGAGACACCGAATTTGAACTGCGCCGCGTTGCCGAAATAGCGGGCGAACTGCAGCACCACCGGATCGTCGAGCCCGAGCGACTTGCGCACGGCCTCGCGTTCGGCGGCCGGCGTATCCAGCGAAACGATCTGGTTGACCGGATCGCCCGCGAAACGAAACATCGAGAAAGAGATGATCCCGACCGCGATCATGACGCCAATCGCCTGGATGGCCCGGCGAAGAGTGAAAGCGAGCATGTGTTCCTTTCACTTCATGTATGGCGGACGGGCGTCAGCCCGAAATGAACGGTCCCGGGAGCGGCAAGCCACCGGGACCATGAACGCGGAGACCGTCTAGTCCTGTTTGGTTGCCCAATACAGCATAACCTGATTGTCGGCACGCTGCGTCAGTTTCACCTTCTTCGATACCCCCCATGCCAGCGCCTGCTGATGCAACGGGATATAGCCGAAATCCTTGGCGCCGATCTCGAACGCTTCCTTGATCATGAGGTCGCGCTTGGTGCTGTCGGTCTCCAGCAGCACCTTGTCGGCAATGGCGTCCAGATTCTTGTTGCAGTAGCCGCCGAGATTGGCCTCGCCGCGGTTGGATTTCGGATCGTCGCGGCATCCCATGATGTCGTGCAGGACGTTGTGGGCGTCCGAGGTGCCGGGCGTCCAGCCCAGCAGATAGAACGACGTCTGGTAGCCGCCGGGCTTCAGCACCTTGGCGAAATACTGCGCCTTGGGCTGCGCCAGCAGGTTCACCTTGACGCCGATGCGCGCCAGCATGCCGACCACCGCCTGGCAGATCGCGGCGTCGTTGACGTAGCGATCGTTCGGGCAATCCATCGTGACTTCGAAACCGTCGGGATAGCCGGCCTCGGTCAGGAGCTTCTTGGCGCCGTCGGGATCGAGCTTCGGACGGGTGAAGTCCCTGGAAAGCGGGAACAGCTGCGGCGCGATCATCAGCGCCGATGGCGTCGACAGTCCGCGCATCACGCGTGTCTTGATCAGCTCGATGTCGATCGCCTTGTAGAATGCCTCGCGGACCTTGATGTCCTTGAACGGGTTCTTGCCCTTGATGTTCGAATACAGGAGTTCATCGCGGACCTGGTCCATGCCGAGAAAGATCGTCCGCAGCTCGGGACCCTTCAGCACCTGCGCATTGGGGCTGGAGTCGACGCGGGAGATATCCTGCAGCGGAACCGGCTCGATGACGTCGACTTCGCCCGACAGCAACGCCGCCACGCGCGTGGCGTCGGAGCCGATCGGCGTGAAGATGATCTCCTTGAGATTGTGCTCGGGCTTGCGCCACGGGTTCGGGTTCGCCTTGAACACGGTCTTGACGCCGGGCTGGTGGCTTTCGATGGTGAAGGCGCCGGTGCCGTTGGCGTTGAGCGAAGCAAAACTCGGCGAGGTCGCCGCTGCCGGCGTCGGCGCGGCCGCGTTGTTCGCCTCGGACCATTCCTTGTCCATGATGTACCAGGTATCCCACTGCGAATGCAGAATGGGATTGGGCGAAGTCAGGATGAAATCCACGGTGTGGTCGTCGATCTTGACGACCTTGGCATCCTTGGCAATGCGGGTCTGCAGGTTGGAACCGGCGGCCCGGACGCGGTCGGCCGAGAACACCACGTCGTCGGCGGTGAAGGGGTTGCCGTTCGAGAACTTGACGTTCTTGCGCAGATGGAAGCGCCAGCGTGTCGGCTCCGGCGTTTCCCAGCGTTCGGCAAGGCCCGGTATGATCTTCAGCTCCTTGTCGCGCGCGATCAGGCCTTCATAGACCTGCCCGATATGGGCGTGGGTGGTGCTTTCGTTGAGGGTATAGGGGTCGAGCGATTTGAGGTCGCCCTGATTGGCATAGCGCAGGGTCTGGGCCGACGCCGGGGCGATCGCCAGAGCGACGATCGACATGGTGGTCGCTGCGAACAAGGTATGACGTACCGGCATGTTTCAGGATTCTCCGCTGTGGCGCGCTGTATATTGCTGCAATCATGGCAGCCATGACAGTCCAATGTGCCTGTTCCATTGTTGCCAGAGTTTGGCCGCCGCGCAAGCGCGATTTCCCCGGATCAGCCCGGTTTCCGCGCCTCTACCGCAGTAGCTGGCTTCGCGCTAAGCAGCGGAACTGGTAAGTAGCATTCAACGGGAGTGCCGTGATGGCGGAATTCAAGGCCGACGTTGTCGTGCTGGGTGCGGGCATGGTCGGTGTCGGCGCGGCCCTGCACCTGCAGCAGCGGGGGCGCGATGTCATTCTGGTCGATCGGCACGAACTCGCCGGCGAGGAAACCAGTTTCGGCAATGCGGGAATGATCGAATGCGCGTCGGTATTTCCCTACATGTTTCCCCGGGATCTCGGACAGATCCTCCGCCACGCCCTGAACAGGGCGCCGCAGGTGCGCTATAGCCCCGCCGATCTGCCGAGCTTCCTGCCGTGGCTGTTGCGCTATTATCTCGCTTCCGCGCCGGACCGGGCGCTGCGCGGCGCGCTGGCGGTGATGCCGCTGATCCGCCGCAGCCTGGCCGAGCATGAGACGCTGATGGCTGAAGCCGGCGCGCTGGAGTTGTTGCGGCGGTGCGGCTGGATCAAGATGTATCGCCACGATGCCACGCTCGCCAATGCGGTGCGGGATTTCGAGCGGGCGAAACAATACGGCGTTCAAGGCGAAATCCTCGACAGCAAGGCGATCATCCAGCGCGAGCCCCACCTCAGCGGCGAATTCGCCGGTGCGGTCCATTTCACCGAGCCTGGCTTCGTGCTCGATCCGGGCGGGCTGGCGAAAGCCTATGCTGCGCTGTTTCACCGCAAGGGGGGACGCTTCATGGTTGCCGATGCGCAGACCCTGGAGCAGGAGCCCGGCGGGCGATGGCAGGTCGCGACACCCGATGGCAAGGTGAGTGCGCGTGAGGTAGTGGTCGCGCTCGGACCGTGGTCCGATCTGGTATTCGGCCGCCTCGGCTATTCGATTCCGTTCAACGTCAAGCGCGGTTACCATATCCACCTGGCGCCGCGCGGCAATGCCGTGCTGCATCATCCCGTGCTCGACGCTGACAACGGCTATGTGCTGGCGCCGATGAACCGCGGCATTCGCCTCGCCACCGGGGTCGAATTTGCCCGCCGCGATGCGCCGGCCACCCCGGTCCAACTGGAGCGGGCGCTGCCACGGGCACACGAGCTGTTTCCGCTGGGAGAAGCGGTCGATGCAAAGCCCTGGAAGGGCGCGCGGCCGTGCCTGCCCGATATGCTGCCGGTGATCGGGAAGGCGCCTCGTCATGCCGGGCTGTGGTTCGATTTCGGCCACCACCACCATGGCCTGACGCTCGGCCCGGCGACCGGGCGTCTGCTGGCGGAGATGATGACCGGCGAGACGCCGTTTGCCGATCCCACGCCCTTTGCCGTCGAGCGTTTCGGTTGACCATACCGGCGGAATGAGGCCCCGGGACGGCTCCCGGTCCGGTCAGGCCGCTTGCGCCGCGCTGCCTGTCGCGGCGATACTGTGGCAAGCTGTCGAACCAGCGGTCAGGAGCCGACATGAAGGTTAACGTTGAAATAGATTGCACGCCGCTCGAAGCCCGGCAGTTCTTCGGGCTTCCGGACGTGCAGCCGATGCAAACGGCGGTCATGGACAAGCTTCAGCAGCAGATGCTGGCCAACATCGAAAAGGTTTCGCCGGAAGCGCTGATGCAGAGCTGGTTCACCTTCGATCCGAAAATCGCCGAGCGGTTTGGCGACATGTTCGTGACCATGGCGGGCCTCGGCGG
>NZ_JAUYAN010000092.1 GCF_030693485.1 Bradyrhizobium sp.
CTTGTAGAGATCGGGCGCCAGCGCATCGAAGCCGGCCACCGCGAAGCGGTCGCACAGCCCCTTGATCTGATCGGAAAGCCCCCACCATTCCTGGATCACCACCACCCCAGGCGCATTGCCGCGCGCGGCATTGGCGAGATAACCGCCGGCGTCCTTGCCGTCCGGGCGCTTGAACGTGATGCTGGTACCCATGGTTCCTCCGGGGATTTTTTTGCGGGGCGATTTGGTCGCTATCTTGGCCGCTGTGCGCGCGGGATGCAATCGGGACATAAGCCGTCATTGCGAGCGCAGCGAAGCAATCCATCTCGCCAAGGAAAGGAAGAATGGATTGCTTCGCTGCGCTCGCAATGACGCGCACAACAAAAAAGCCCCCGCAGGGGCTTTTTCGCATTCAAGTCATAAAGACCAGGATCAGTGCGCGTTGGCCCAGATCTTCTTCTTGGTGAAGTAGAGCAGGCCCGTGAGCAGGATCAGGAACACGAACACCTGCATGCCCAGTTTCTTGCGCGCTTCCATGTGCGGCTCCGCGGTCCACATCAGGAAGTGGGTGACGTCCCTGGAATACTGCGCCACGGTCGCCGGCGAGCCGTCGTCGTAGGTGACCTGGCCGTCGGAGAGCGGGTTCGGCATCTTGATGGCGTGGCCGGGGAAGTACTTGTTGTAATAGGAACCCTCCGCCAGCTTGAACCCGGCCGGCGGCGTTTCCAGATAGCCCTGCATCAGCGCGCTGACGTAGTTCGGGCCCTGCTCCTGGTACTGGGTGAAGAAGTCGACGATGAACTGCGGAAAGCCGCGCGGGTAGGAGCGCGCCTTGGTGATCAGCGACAGGTCCGGCGGCAATGCGCCGCCATTGGCGGCGCGCGCCGCCTGATCGTTCGGGAACGGCGACGGGAAGTAATCGGCGGGCCGGCCCGGCCGCTCAAACATATCGCCCGCGTCGTTCGGGCCGTCCTTGACCTTGTACTCGGACGCGAATGCCGTCGCCTGCGCCATCGAAAAGCCGGGACCGCCGGCGTCGGCGAGGTTGCGGAATGCGATGTAGGACAGGCCGTGGCAGGACGCGCAGACTTCCTTGTAGACCTTCAGGCCGCGCTGCAATGCGCCGCGATCGAACTTGCCGACCGGACCTGCGAACGACCATTTCAGCGATGGCGGTATTTCCTGACCCTCGGCGGCCCGGGCGTCCTGCACGGACCCTGCGAACAGCGCGCCGGCGACCGCGAGCGCGATCACGGACGACACCATCGGCGCCGACTTGCCTCCGCTCTTGGCCAGCACGTCGTCGGCGATCGAGTTCGGCACCGGCCTCGGCTTTTCGATCCGGCTGAGCACCGGCAGCACGATCAGGAAATAGGCGAAATAGCAGAACGTCAGGATGCGTCCGGCGATCACGTAGATGCCTTCGGCGGGCTTGCCGCCGAGCCAGCCGAGCAGCAGGCAGACCAGGACGAAGATCCAGAAGAACTGCTTCGCCAGCGGACGATACTTCGACGATTTGGTCTTGGCGCTGTCGAGCCAGGGCAGGAAGGCCAGGATCAGGATGGCGCCGAACATCGCGATCACACCGGCCAGCTTGTCCGGGATCGAGCGCAGGATCGCGTAGAACGGCAGATAATACCATTCCGGAACGATGTGCGCCGGGGTCACGCCGGGATTGGCCGGGATGTAGTTTTCGGCGTCGCCGAGATAGTTCGGCATGTAGAAAATGAACCAGGCGAAGAACAGCATGAAGCAGGAAACGCCGAACGCATCCTTCATGGTCGCGTAGGGCGTGAACGGCACCGTGTCCTTTTCCGTCTTCGGCTCGACGCCGGCCGGATTGTTCTGGCCGGCGACGTGCAGCGCCCAGACGTGCAGCACGACCACGCCGGCGATCACGAACGGCAGCAAATAATGCAGCGAGAAGAAGCGGTTCAGCGTCGGGTTGCCGACCGAATAACCGCCCCACAGCAGGGTGACGATGCTGTCGCCGACATAGGGGATCGCGGAGAACAGGTTGGTGATGACGGTAGCGCCCCAGAAGCTCATCTGGCCCCACGGCAGCACGTAGCCCATGAAGCCGGTCGCCATCATCAGGAGGTAGATGATGACGCCGAGAATCCACAGAATCTCGCGAGGCTCCTTGTATGACCCGTAATACAGCCCGCGGAACATGTGGATGTAGACCGCGATAAAGAACATCGAGGCCCCGCTGGCGTGCATGTTGCGCAGCAGCCAGCCGTAATTCACGTCACGCACGATGCCTTCGACCGACTTGAAGGCCATGTCGACATGTGGCGTGTAATGCATCGCCATGATCACGCCGGTGACGATCTGCAACGCCAGCATCATCGAAAGGATGGCGCCGAAGGTCCACCAGTAGTTCAGGTTGCGCGGCGTCGGATAGGCCACGAACGAGGAATGCATAAGTCCCAAGATCGGGAGGCGCCGTTCAATCCACTTCAATGCGGGATTGGTCGGCTGGTAGTTGGATGGTCCGCTCATGATGCGATCCTAGGGAAGTAAGACGACGCGACGGGCTCAAGTCTCGGAAACATGGTCCGAGGCTCAGCCGATCTGGATTTTGGTATCGGAAACGAATTGATAGGGCGGCACCGGCAGGTTGGTGGGTGCCGGTCCCGACCGGATACGGCCCGAGGTGTCGTACACCGAACCATGGCAGGGGCAGAAAAAGCCGTCATACTCGCCCTGATGGGCGATCGGAATGCAGCCGAGATGGGTGCAGATGCCGATCACGACCAGCCACTGGTCCTTGCCCGGCTTGACGCGGGCCTCGTCGCTCTCCGGATCGGGAAGGCTGGCGACCGTCACCTTGCGGGCATCGTCAATCTGCTTCTTGGTACGGTGGCTGATGTAAATCGGCTTGCCGCGCCAGAACACCTTGATGTCCTGTCCTTCGGCGATCGGCGCCAGATCGACTTCGATCGGCGCACCGGCCGCGATCGTCGAGGCATCCGGGTTCATCTGGAGGACCAGCGGCACCAACATGGCCGCTCCGCCGACCGCAGCGACGGACCCCGTTGCAACAAAAAGGAAATCACGCCGTGTCGGATGATCCGCGGAAGACGCTGTCGTCACGATTCCAAGCCCTTTCTTGTCTGCAGCCGGTGGAACCGCCCCAGGGAACGCCAACACGAACCGGAGGAGGCTGCCGGCGCCCGCGACCCCCGCGGCGGCAGAAAGACCACTTTTCCCGGCCCAATCGGCCGGAACAAGCAGTCCAGAATCGTTCTATTGGCACCCTTGCCGGAAGAGCGCAAGCCCGCTATCGGCTCCCATGCGTGCAATGCACTAATTCCGTGCCGCGCGGCGAATTATTCAGACATTTCATGGAGCCCTCAGGCGGGCGGTCACATCATGCAGGTTGCGCTTTTCCAGCCCGACATCCCCCAGAACACGGGCACGATTCTGCGCCTTTGCGCCTGCCTGGATGTATCGGCCCATATTATCGAACCCGCCGGCTTTCCGGTGTCGGACCGGCACTTCCGCCGGGCGGGCATGGACTACCTCGATCAGGTAGCCATCATGCGCCACGACTCGTGGTCAAAATTCGAGCAATGGCGTAACGAGCAGGGCTATCGCCTGATCCTGTTCACCACCAAAAGCCCCGGCTGCTATCTTGATTACCGTTATGAACCCGATGACATCCTGCTGTTCGGTCGCGAATCCGCCGGGGTTCCCGACGAGGTGGTCGCCGCGGCCGACGCGCGGGTGGTGATCCCGATCAAATCAGGACTGCGCTCGCTCAATGTCGCGGTCGCAGCAGCCATGGCGCTGGGTGAAGCCCTGCGGCAGACCGATTCCGCACACAAGGAGACGGCGCGTTGAGTTACGCGGTCAAGGAAATCTTTCTGACCCTGCAGGGCGAAGGCGCGCATGCCGGACGCGCCGCGGTGTTTTGCCGATTCTCCGGCTGCAATCTCTGGAGCGGCCGCGAGCAGGACCGCGCCACCGCGACCTGCCGGTTTTGCGACACCGATTTTGTCGGCACCGATGGCACGCTGGGCGGCCGCTACGCCTCGGCCCAAGCGCTCGCCGACACCATTGCCGCGCAATGGGTGGGGACCAGCGCCAACCG
>NZ_JAUYAN010000094.1 GCF_030693485.1 Bradyrhizobium sp.
GACGAACGCCAGCGGCAATGCGGCGAAGAACGGCCAGCCGGACTGGTTGACCAGCACCGCGCAGACATAGCCGCCGGTCATGGCGAACGCGCCATGCGCAAGGTTGACGAAGTTCATCAGCCCGAGCGTGACGGCGAGACCACAGGCCAGCACGAACAGCAACATGCCGTAGGCGACGCCGTCGAACAGGATGGTGAACAGCGTTGTCATCCGGGGAAAGCCCTCATGCTGAGGAGGCCCCAACGGGTCCGAACCCGTTGGGGTCGTCTCGAAGCACGAGGGCTTCGCTCCGCTGCCCATCCTTCGAGACGCCCGCCTTGAGGCGGGCTCCTCAGGATGAGGCTACCTCTCAGCCGCACCGATTATTTCTTGGTCTTGCCGGAATCCTTGACGGCCTCGAACGTCGCGAATTCGACGTTGAAGAGTTCGCCGTCGACCTTCTCGACCTTGCGGATGTAGATGTTCTGGATGATGTCGCGGGTTTCCGGGTCGATCGAGATCGGACCGCGCGGGCTTTCCCACTTCATCCCCTTCATCGCTGCGATCAGCGCATCGCCGTCGGTCTTGCCGCCGGTCTTCTTCAGCGCCTCATAGATCAGATGGATGCCGTCATAGCCGCCGACCGCCATGAAGCCCGGACGGTTGTTGAAGGCCTTCTTGTAGGCGGCGACGAATGCCTTGTTCATCGCGGAGGGGTGGGCTGCGGAATACAGATGCGCGGTGACGGCACCGAGCGCAGCATCGCCCATGTTGTTCAGGAGATCGTCGTCCATCACGTCGCCGGGACCGATCACCTTGATGCCGGTCTTGTCGAGCCCGCGTTCGGCAAACTGCTTCATGAAGGTGCCGCCCTGGCCCGCCGGCACGAACACGAACATGGCGTCCGGCTTGGAATCCTTCATCCGCTGCAGGAACGGCGCGAAGTCGGGATTGGCCAGGGGCACCTTGACCTCCTCGACGATCTCGCCGCCGCCGGCGGTGAAGTTCTGCTTGAAGAAGTTCAGCGCGTCGTTACCGGGAGCGAAGTCCGAGGTCAGCGTCGCGACCTTCTTGATGCCGTTCTTGGCGGCCCAGTCGCCGATGATGGTGGAGGATTGCGCGAGGGTAAAACTGGTGCGCACGATATAGGGCGAGCGCTCGGTGATGATCGAGGTGCCGGCCGCCATCACGATTTGCGGGATCTTGCCCTGGGTCGCCAGCGGTGCCGCGGCAAGGGCCGCCGGGGTAACGCCGAAGCCGGCGATGAAATTGACCTTGTCGTTGACGATCAGTTCCTGCGCGATGCGCTTGGTGTTGTCGGGGACCGCGCCGTCGTCCTTCAGGATGATCTCGATCTTCCTGCCGGCGACGGTGTCGCCCTTCTGCTGCATGTAGAGCTTGACCGCATTGTCGATCTGCTTGCCGGTCGACGCCTGGCCGCCGGTCATCGGCAGGATCAGGCCGATCTTCACGCTCTCCTGAGCGCTGGCCGGAGCCGCTCCAGCCGCGACGGCGAGTGCAATGCCGGTGGCAGCCAACGACAATAATTCCGGGCGAATTGACATGAACGCTCTCCCCTGGTCGGTTTCGTGCTTCGAACCGAGTATCCCGGCTTTGGCCGTACCATAACCCCGATCCTTCAGCCATGCACCGCCGCGGCATGACGTCCTATAGCGGCGCGGCATGGCGGCCCGGCCGCTCGAACTGCTCAGTGCGGCAGGTGGTCCGATTGCTCCCGACCGGTCGGGCGCAATGGCCTGCCGGTTCCATCGTCGGCCGTCTCAGTGGACTCATTTCGAGGTATTAAAATACCAATTGTTTGCATTGCATGGGGTTGATTTCAACAATTCGATGGATGCGTTAGGCTGGCGCACTCCGGGTGCCTCGCTGTGGACCCGCCCGAGCCATCGCGAGCCCCCATGGGAAGCGCTCCGCACTTCAGCAGACACGGTTGCGGCCTCAAGCAATGTCCTTCGGCACCCGCCATCTCGCCATCGCCCTTGCGGTCACGATTGCGTCGTGCGGCCTGGGCGGATGCGGATCCATCAACGAAAAAATCGCGGCCGGAATGAGCGATGCCATCCCGCAATGGGCCGGCGGGCTGCCCGCCGATGTCCCCCCGAGGCCCGGCACCGCCAAATACGACGAGTTCATGCAGGAACGGGAAAGGAAACGACTGCAGCCCGCTGCGGAAAGAGATGATGCCAAACCCGACACGTCATCAGCCGACCGCTTGCGTTAGGCCGCGGGCAGACGGTCCGTTTATCGATTGTGCGTTCCGCCATCGATCAACTAAGAATGCACGATCGCCCGGTGCATGAGGGCGATTCGCGAATGGCCTGGGCGAGTGCGCCAAGTGGACGAAAAGAGAAGCGAAACCGACACAGCAAGGAATCTGGTCATAGGTGGCACGGGGCTGGTAGGCGGCTATATCGTCGAGCAACTCCTGCGCGTGGGCCAGCGGCCATTTGTACTGTCGAGATCGCACCGGAGCACACCGGGAGTCGATTGGTTCCGTGGCGATCTGGAGAAACCGGAATCGCTGAAGTTTCCGGCATTCACAACGCTGTTTTGCACCGCCGACGCCATCCTCCTGGCCAACGCCCTTCCCCGGCTCTTCAACCTGTCCTTGAAGCGAATTGTCGTATTCAGTTCGACCAGCGTGCTCACGAAGCAGGACACGGAAGTCGAAGCCGAGCGCGAGATGATAGGAAAGCTTGCCGATGCCGAGCGAGCAATCGCGGCGGCGTGTGAGCAGCACAATGTGGGCTGGACGATATTGCGCCCCACGCTGATCTACGCTGAGGGGCGCGATACCAATATCACGCCGCTATCGCGGCTCATTCGCAGGTTCAAATTCATGCCGCTGGTCGGCGGCGCGCCGGGTTTACGCCAGCCGGTGCATGCGGAGGACCTGGCGATCGGAGCGCTTGCCGCGGCCTCCAGCCGCGCCGCGATCAACAAGTTCTATTCGCTGCCCGGGGCCGAGACGCTCTCCTACCGGGAGATGATCGGCCGGATCTTCGACGGGTTGGGGATGCCGCGGCGTACCATCCCGGTGCCTCCATTGCTGTGGCGCGCCGGCTTTTTTCTGGCGAAGCCGCTGTATCCCGACGCCAATGTCGCGATGGGCATCCGCATGATGAAGGACATGACCTTCGATTCCACGCCGGCAATGCGCGACTTCGGCTGGAATCCGAGAGCCTTCAATCTCGCGTTTGACCGTCATGATGATCCGACCACCTGATCTACACCGATGCCCTGCCCGCGCAGGGTGGCCCAGATCAGCTTCAGATCATTCGAAAGACTTTGAGATCGGACATAGCGTGCATCGAGTTCAGCGAGACGATTTGCATCCGACATATCGACCCCATTGACCTGAGCCAACCCGGTGATGCCGGGGCGCACCTCAAGAACCCCGAGCTCGCGCCGCGCCTCGACCAGTTCGGTTTGCGACGGCAGGCAGGGTCTTGGACCGACCAGACTCATGTCGCCGAGCAGAACGTTCCACAATTGCGGCAGTTCATCGATCTTGAAACGGCGGAGGTGGTCGCCGAGCGCGGTGACAGCAGACGCTGCCACCAGATGTGTCGGGACATTCGAGGTACCCGAATACATCGTTCGCAGCTTGTAGCAGGTGAAAGGACGTCCGTTTCTCCCGACGCGGATTTGCCTGAAGATGGCGTCGCCGGGACTCTGGAGCCGGATGGCAATGACGACAAGGAGAAGGAGCGGCCAGAAAAACAGCAGGAAGGCGGCGCAGGCCGTCACGTCGAACACACGCTTCATCTTGATCTTTCAATCACTCCGATGGAGCGTCAAGAGCCGCCCTCACCATGGCCGTCAGACCGGCTTTCGTCTCGACTCGCGGCGACCAACCGGCTTTCTGAAGGCTAGCCGAGCTTGCCACCAGTTCCCGGCCGATCCGATCCCAAAGCGCCTGCCGTCCCGCCGCGATCACCATCGCCCTGACCGCCAGCGGCGGGACCGAAATCAGCCTCGCCGGACGCCCCGCCGCTTCGCGCAACGTCTTAAGCATCTCCGCTAGCGTAATCGGCGCTTCATCACAAACGATAAAAGTCCGATTCAGCGTCTCCGCGCCGTCGAGGCACACGATAACCGCCTGCACCAGATTATCGATCGAAAGCAGCGAGCGCTGATTTCTGAAGGCGCCAAAGGGAAGCGGCAGCGGCAAAGCAGCAATACGCAGAATCAAGGCCATGTTGGCCTTGGCGCCCGGACCGTAAACGATGACCGGTCGCAATATCGAAAAGGGCGCGCCCGAGCGCCTGACTTCCTCTTCCGCCGCGAGCTTTGCCCGGTCATAGGCGGTGATGGGCCATGGTTCGTCCTGCTCCGTGACAACGTGATCGGCTGCCGAGCCCGCCTGCGCGCCGATCGACGACATGAAGATCAGGCGCTTGATTTGTTGCCGGCGGCAGGCCAGCGCGAGGTTTGCGGTAGCGATACGGATCGCTTTCGTATAGTCGCCGCTATTGGCCTGGGTACGATGCGCGATGGCGGCGAGATGCACGACGATGTCGATGCCTTCGAGCAGCGGCGCCCAGTCGAATTCGGTCTCGAGATCGGGCAATCGCATCCATTCAATTCGGTCAGGATCCGCGATCCTGATCGGTTTGCGCGACGCCGCCCTGACGCTATGGCCCGCGTTTGCCAGGGCAGTAATGACGGCCGAGCCAATGAAGCCCGATGAGCCGGTGACCAATATTCGAAACGCCATCCGCCGACCTGACCTCGGGTTCCCGTTAAAGTCGCCCCTTGAAAAGATTCGTCTGATGATAAGGTTCCTTGGCCGGGTCGACAACAGTCGATGCCGGCAAGGAACCGCGGGGAAAGCGTCCGTCGATACAAAGCGTCCTCAGAATGGTTTTGCTAGAGCGAGGTCGCGGGCCCGGAGAGGGACGAGACAATCTGTTTTGCTGCGACCGCCGGTGAAAACATCCGGCGCCCCAGTTGCCTGCCCCGCTCCGACATCGAATGACGCAATGCGTCATTATCAGCCAGTTCTTCCGCCAAACGCCCGAGTTCGCCTACCGAATTACCGGCATAGACGCGTCCGACAGCCTCGTCCTCGATCAGCCGTTCGAGATCGGTTCCTCCGTTGACCCGGGCCAGGACCGGCAGCCCGTATTGGGCATACGAGACAAATTTTCCGGGAATGTTATGGGTCTTGTGATCCGGGTGAAGCGCCACCAGTCCAATCTGACATTGGGCAAGCAGGCCCGGAATTTCCGAGGAATCGATTTCACCGAAAAACAGCACGTTGTTGAGGTCGCGCGACACCTTCTCCGCCTCGAGCTTGGCGAATTCAGATCCTCGCCCCACGAACAGGAAGCCGATGTCGGCTCGATGGCGCAGGCTCTGGATCAACTCCATAAAGATGTCCATGCCCTGGGCAACGCCCATGTTGCCGATGTAGACGAAGATCTTGCGGCCGGCGAGCGACGTCCTGTCGACCGCAATGCTGCATCCGACGTCTGGCGTCGCCTCCAGCCAGTTGTGCAAGACCTCGATGCGCCGGTGCGGCGACCGCGCCCAGCGCGACAAATAAGCGAGATTGGACGGCGTCTGCACCCCGATCACGTCGGCGACGTAATATTGAAGTGCCGCGATAGCCTTGAACATGAGGTACACGGGCCCTTTGCGGACAAGACCGAGATCAACGGCCCATTCAGGAAAGATGTCGCGCAGGATCAGATAGGTCCGCGCTCCGGAGCCGCGCTGCAGCACCCAGATCAGCGGACCGAAGAAGATCGGCGGCGAATACCACACCAGCAAATCCCACTTCGCCGTGCAAAACGGACTCTTGCGGATGTTGCGCCACATCGCAAACGGCAGCCACATCTCGGCGAACGCCCGGCGCACGAACGAAGGGGAGCGGGTTTCCGGGGCCGCGACGCGCAGTACTTCGACGCCGTCGATCCGTTCGACGCCGAAAGGCTGGCCGGACATCGGCGCCGGAACGATCATGACGGGCCGGTGACCGAGCGCCGCAAGCTGCTGCGCCAGATCCCGCAACTGCACGGCCGCGGAGGTCCGCAACGGTGGGTAGTCGGTCGAGATCAGGGCTATGAGCCGGCTGCGGGACATGCTCAGAAGAAATTCGTGATCTGGGTCCGGATCGCATTCACCACGACCGCGGAAGGCGAATAGTCCTCCTCGAATTCGTAGCGCGCGGCCCATGGCAGGCTGATCGCCAGGGTCACCGCCTCTACGATGTTTTCGGTCTCCATGCCCGACACGATGGTGGCGCCGCTTTCCAGCGTCTCCATGCGCTCGGTCGCCATCCGCAGGCTGACGTTCGGCACCTTGTAGAACAGCCCCTCTTCGGCCGCCGTCCCTGAGTCGGACAGCACGCAGAACGACTGCTTGAGCAGCTGGTTGAAATCGTAGAAGCCGAGCGGCGCCATGATGCGGATGTTGGGCGGCACCGTGATGCCCTTGAGCTTGCTGGTGGTGCGCGGATGCATCGGAAAGATGATCTCGCGCTTCAGCCGCTGATTGAGGACGCCGAGCGCCTTGAAGATATTCGCCAAGTTCTCCGGATTGTCGACGTTTTCGCTGCGATGCGCCGTCACCAGGATATAATTCTTCGGCTCCAGATTGAGCCGCTTGAGGATGTCGCTGTTCTCGATCTCCGGCGCAAACGCGCGCATGGCCTCGAAGGTGGTGTTGCCGGTCACGATGATCTTCGAGGGATGGATGCCCTCGCGCAGCAGGTTTTCGCGGTGATAATGGTTGTAGGGCAGCAGGATGTTGCTGATGTGATCGATCAGGATGCGGTTGCGCTGCTCCGGCATCCGCCGGTCCCAGGCGCGAAGCCCGGCCTCCATGTGGAATATCTTGATACCGCGATTTGAAGCTGGAAGCACGCTGAGGCCGCTATAGGTATCGCCGAGGATCACCAGCGCGTCGGGTTTCTCCCTTTCCATCACCGCGTCGGACTTCTTGATGACGTCGGCCACTTCCGCCGCATAGCCCGAAGTGTCTATATCCAGCTCGTAGTCGGGCTTGCGCAGCTTCAGATCCCTGAAGAAGAACTCGCGAAGCTCCGGCGTGAAATTCTGCCCGGTATGAACCATCACGTGCTCGAAGTTCAGTTCATCGAGCTTCTTCAGCGTCGCCCACATCTTGATCATTTCGGGGCGCGTACCGAAAATCGACATCACCTTCATTTGCGTGTTCCGTGCTGGCTGTACCTGGAAACCGTCATCCTGCGACTGGATAACACGGCGCGGGAGGTGGAAAAATCGAAACCTCGGGTAACGGCAGAATCATCCTGCCGCCCTTGGCGAGATAGTCAGCGTTCCGTTTGCGGATTTCGTCGAAGAAACTCCAGGCGAAAATCAGCAGGTAATCCGGCGCATTGCCGCCCTCGAGAATCGAGCCCGGAAAGATTTCAAAGTGCGACTTGGGCGTGTAGTAGCCCGCCTTGGCCGGAGCGTCGTCGATCATGTAGTCGAGGTGATCATGATTGATGCCGCAATACTGAATGATGGTATTGGCGCGGCCCGATGCGCCGTAACCGGCAATACTGTGCCCCTGGCGGCGCAGGTCGATCAGCAGTTCGATCAGTTTGGCGCGGTGTGCGGCCACCGTATTGGAAAACTCGAGAAAGGTCTCGTAGCGGTCGAAGCCGCGCGCGCGCTCCTCGGCCTCGAGCGCCTTGACCGCCGGCGACACCGAGACGCTGTGCCTGCTGCCCTTCTTGCACGCATAGAACCGGATCGAACCTGCGTGAATCGGGATCGGCTTGATGTCGAACACCATCATGTCGTAGCGGGCGAGATGATTCATCGCCGACAGCAGCGAATAGTAATAGAGATGCTCGTGATAGATCATGTCGTACTGCATTCCGTCGATCACCTTGCCGAGATAGTGAACCTCGAATGCAAACACGCCATCCGGCTGCAACGCCGCGGCGACCGCCCGCGTCGTGCCCTGAATGTCCGGGATGTGGGCGTAAACGTTGTTGGCCATGATCAGGTCGACATGGCCGTAGTCGGCGACGATTTTGTCGGCGATCTCTTCGGTAAAGTAGCTGTTGACCACCTTGATCCTGCTATCGTCGATAGTGGCAACCACGTTCGAAGCCGGATCGACGCCTATCACGGTACGAATGCCCTGATCGACCAGCGGGCGCAGCAGCACGCCGTCGTTGCAGCCGAACTCCAGGACCGTGGCTTTCGCCGGATCCAGGAACCGCTCAGTGACCTCCGCGGCGTACTGCGCAAAGTGGTCGCGCAAGGTGCCGATCGACGAGGAGAAATAGAAATAGTTCTGGAACATGACGTCGGGCGGGATCTTGTCGGTGACCTGCACCGCATGGCAGTCCCGGCAGAAATGCAGCCGCATCGGGAAAGTGCGCTCCGCCGCGAACTGCTCGGGCTTGAGAAAGGCGCCGGCAAGTCCCACCTCGCCGAAGTCCATCACCAGTCCCAACCGTTTGCTGTCGCAAAACGAGCAGACAGGCCCATCTGAGCCGCGCGTATTCATGGAGCGAAATTCCCTGTTCCCGTATTTCCGGCATTGCTCCCATGTGCCACAGGGATGCTGGCCGGCAGTTGCGCCATAGCGGTCCGGCTACCACAATCATTCCGTCCGGTCGATGGCCGGCGAAACGCTAGATTTCGGCGACCGATGCTTTTCCCTGCAGGTGCTGCTGGATAAAATCAAGCTTGAGCAGCAGTGTCTTCAATTGGGGTACGTTCAAACGTTCGGTATTGTGCGAGGTGTAGTCGTCGAGAACGGAAATTTCCTTCTGGCCGTCGGTGAAATACATGGCGTAGTTGAGGTCCCGGTTGTCGGCGGGGATGCGGTAATACTGCTTCATGTCCTCGACCCGCGCCATTTCCTCGCGTGAAACCAGCGATTCGTAGAGTTTCTCGCCGTGGCGGGTGCCGACGATCTGAACCGGATTGCCGGCGTTGAAAATCTCCTTCAGCGCCTGCACCAGATCGCCGATCGTCGCGGCCGGCGCCTTTTGCACGAATATATCGCCCTGCTGGCCGTGGCCATAGGCATGCAGCACCAGGTCAACCGAATCGTCGAGCGACATCAGGAACCGGGTCATGTTGGGATCGGTGATGGTGAGCGGCTTGCCGGCCTTGATCTGCGAGACGAACAGCGGGATCACCGAGCCGCGCGACACCATGACGTTGCCGTAACGCGTGGCGCACAGCAGCGTCTCGGTCGAGGACAGGCTGCGCGACTTCGCCACCATCACCTTCTCCATCAATGCCTTGGTCTGGCCCATGGCATTGATCGGATAGACCGCCTTGTCGGTCGAGAGCACGACGACCTTCTCGACATGATTGGCGATCGCCGCACTCATCACGTTCTCGGTGCCGAGGATATTGGTGCGCACCGCTTCCAGCGGATAGAATTCGCAGGACGGCACCTGCTTCAGCGCGGCAGCGTGAAAAACGTGGTGCGCACCCTTCAGTGCCTGGTGGATGCTGTCATAGGCGCGCACGTCGCCGATATAGAATCTGAGCTTGGTGCTGTTGAACACCGAGCGCATCTCCTCCTGCTTTTTCTCGTCGCGGCTGAAGATACGGATTTCTGCAGCATCGGTGGCGAGAAAACCCCTCAGGATGTGCTGCCCGAACGATCCGGTTCCGCCGGTAATCGTGATCACCTTGTCCTTGAACATCATGCCCCCGTCGAACCAAACCGGTCCGAATACATCAAGTCGACAAGTTCCGGCCATTCCGGCGGCGTGTAGCCGGTCGCCTGCCTGAACCGCTCCGCGACCAGCGAACGATCAGGGCTGGCCCGGTCGTCCGGCAACAGTTCGATGGCCTTGCCGTAGCGTTTGGCCACGAGCTGCAGCAGGTCGAACTTCGAAATTGGCCGAGTTGCAATGTGATAAATGCCATGCAGATTGGACTGCGGGATCACGACATCCCTGATGAGATCGGCGAGCACAATCGTCGGAAATCCTGAGAAAATCGCCCGTGTGTAGCAGCTGCACTGGCCCTGCTGCGACAAAAACCACTCTAGCAGGCCGCCCCTGGATTGCAATTCGTGGCCGATGATCGAAGTTCGCAGGGTAAATGCGTGTGGCTCGGTGATTTCGCCGAGCAGTTTTGAAACTCCGTAGACATCGTCGGCGTCGGGCAGATCGTCTTCGGTATAGGCGCCCCTGCTCCCGGAAAAGACGCCATCCGAACTGATCTGAATGAGACGGGCGCCGGCAAGCCTGCACAGATGGGACAGCCGCCGTGGCAGCACCGAATAGACCTGGATCGACCGCAACGGATCGGCAGGCGCAGGCCGGCCGACGGCAATGCAGTTGATCACGACATCCGGGCGCACGGCGTCGAGCAGCCGCGCCAGCGCATCGGGATTCTCGATGTCGTCGACGACAGTCAGGCCAGCGACCCGCTCGGGCGCGAACAGCTGGCTGGCCGCTTCACGTCGGATGGTTCCGGTGACGCGCGCGCCCGACATCGCCGACATCGAGCGAAACATCGCGTTGCCGAGCAGCCCTGTCGCACCAAGCACCAGTATCTTCACGCCATCACTCGCTCGAAATTTCTGGCAGAATATTCCGCATCAGGCCACTTGCGACTTGATGTGCAGCAACTGGTCGCGCTCCTTGAGGCTGGGATAGTTGACCAGTACCGCGCGATAGATGCCCTTGAACACGAACAAGCTGCCGGCCGCAGCGCCGATCACGCCGAAATTACGGATCAATTCCTCGATATGCGCGAGCGATCCGGCGCCGCCCAGGATCGTCACCGGAACCCTCGACGACGAATTGATCTGCCGCGCCAGATCCAGATCGTAGCCCTTCATCTGGCCGTCCCGCTCGATCGCGTTGACCACGATCTCGCCGGCTCCGAGCTTCTCGAACTCCGCCGCCAATTCCAGCATCGGCCGGCCGGTATTGACCGTGCCGTTATGGGTCCAGACTTCGTAGGTGGTGCTGCGCGGACGGGGCTTGACGTCGAGCACGACAACCACGCTCTGGTTGCCGACCGCCTCCGCGGCCTCGGCTACCAGCCGGGGATTGGCCACCGCGGCCGAACTGATGGCCACCTTCTCGATCCCGAGGCCGATGATGGTCTTGACCTGCTCCACGGTCTTGACGCCACCGCCATAGCACAACGGCATCCGCGACTCGTAGGCGAGATTCTCGATCATCTTGAAATCGGGGCCGTGACCGCGCACCGTGGCGTCGATGTCATAGATGGCGAGTTCGTCAACCATCTTCTCGTTGAAGATCTTGACCACATTGATGGGGTCGCCGACGTATTTCGGGCTGGAGAATCCAACCGTCTTGACCAGGCCGCGGTCGTGAACGAGCAGGCTCGGGATGATTCGCGGTCGCAGCACGATCAAAGCTCGGCGAAGTTTTTGAGCAGCCGGACGCCGTAATCGTGGCTCTTCTCCGGATGGAACTGGACGCCGTAGATGTTGTTCGACCGCACCGCGCAGCCGAACGCGATTCCGTACTCGGACGTCGCCAGCACATTGTCGTTCGACGCGCAGTCGACGTAATAGGAATGCAGGAAGTAGAAGCGCGAATCCTGTTCCAGCCCGCTGAACAGCTTCGCGTCTGGCTTCGGCACCACGTCATTCCATCCCATATGAGGCAGGCGCGGCGGCTGCGGCAGCGTCTTTTCATCGAAGCGCCGCACTCGGCCGTTGATCCAGCCCAAACCGGAAAGCTTTCCCTCGTCGCTGGAGCCCGCGAGAATCTGCATGCCGACGCAGACACCGAGAACCGGCACGGCCTTTCGCAACACCATTTCCTCGATCGCGCCGCGCATGCCGGAGCCGTCGAGCAGTTCCATGGCGTGATCGAAGGCGCCGACACCGGGCAGGATCAGTTTGCTGGCGCCGACGAGGTCTTGCGCGTTCCTGGCGATGGCGGCGGGAATGTTCAGCCGCTTGTAGACGTTGGCGAACGCCTGAACGTTGCCGAGCCCGTAATTGATGATCGTGATCATCGGAATATCCGGTTATCGAGCCCCAGAAAATTGAAGATCCGCGCGCCGAGCGTGATCAGGAACAAGTTATTCCTGTAATCCCTGAATGTCTTGTTCGGTCCCCGGAAAATCTCTTCGAATTCGGCCACCGTCCAGCCGAGCTTGGTGGCCACATATTCGAATTCGTGAGCCATGGTCTCTTCGTCGAGCTCCGGCTTGGAAACGCGTTCCAACGCCTCGTCGCGCGTCATCTGACCGGTGAGGATTTCGCTCGAAAAGTAGGCGCGCCTTTTGTCGTAGCCGAATTTCTTCGGCGTCCAGTAGGATTCGTAAAAGCGCGTGAAGCGAGACTCGTAATGCTTCTGCGGATAAGGCTGCCAGCCGAACTTCTCGCTGAGTTCCGCAATCGCGTCCTTCTTAATATAGGGCACGTGATCGAGCAGCTTGATCACCTGGGTTCCCTTCACCCAGCGATAGTAAATCCGGTACTTCATGATGTCGCAGATCGGAAACGTCTTCAGCGGACGGGTGCCGAACTTGGAGTGAATGTCACGGACCTGAACCATGTCCGTCGAGAAATAGGTCCATTCCAGCGACTCGCGCACGCATTCGGTCGAATTGTTGCCGCCGGTGATAACGTATTTGAAGCCGTTGTTGGCGGCGAAATTGTACATCGCGGAGAACAGCGCGAGATCCTGCGGCGTGTCGGCGAACGAGACCTGTGACAGGAAGTAGGCCCGCTGCAAGTCTTTCATTTCTTCCCAGTTGACGACCTCGGTCACCAGATCGAGGTGGAGGCCCTCGATCATCTTCTGGATGTTGCTGACCCCGAGATCGGAATTCCAACCGGTGTCGCAATGGAACATCAGCGGCCGAAGGCCGAACTTCTCCTTGGCGACGTAGGTAACGTAGGAGCTGTCGAGTCCGCCGCTGATGCCGATGACGCAGTCGTGCTCGCGGTCTTTTCCTTCTGCCTTGATCTTTTCGATCACAGGCATGATCTCCTTCAGCCCGCGCTCGTCCGGATGCCAGTTCGGCTTGATGTTGCTGTGGTAGTTGCAACAATACTGGCACCAGCCCCGCCCGTCGAACTGGAGTGTGGTATCACTGGTATCCATGATGCAATTGGTACAAATCTGGTAGGCTCGATCGGTCATTTTGTCTCGATGGTTCGAACGGCTTATGGGCCGCGGAGGGCGGCGGCAATAGACCAATCGCTGCGTCACGCGGGTCTGGCGCCAGTGACCCCCTTTAACCCGTCTCGCACTGCAAATAAATATGATTTGAGGTAGGAAAGCCGGTCTTCGACAAAGAACAGAAGGATCATCCTGCTGAGAAGCGTTGCGACCAGCTGTTTTAGCGCAAAAATCAACGGAATATGCGGCTTGCGGAACAGCAGGAAGCCGTTCCGGATCTGGTAATAGCACCGCATCGGACTATGGACCGAGATCGTCAGGGTTCCGAACCTGAAGTGCCGAAGACCGACGCTGTGACGCATCACCAGGCTCGGCACCACATAGATCGGAATCTGTCTGGCGCGGCATCGCAGGCACCACTCGACGTCGACCAAGTCGATAAACAGGCCGTCGTCGAAGGTGCCGGCGGTCTCGAAGACCTGCCTTGTAGCCGCCGTCCCTGACGAGATTACCATATCGACCGGATAGCGGTCGGCCGAATCGGCGCTATGGACCGGTGTCGACCACCCGAAACGGCTGATCCGCAAGGAGGGCAACGGCATATTGGTCGCTTCATCGACGCTGAGCGGCGATACGATTTCCGCGCTTCCCTCGCTGACCGCGGCGATCAGCGATCTGCCAAATCCCGGGCCAATCTTCTGATCCTGATCGAAGAACACCAGAACGGTCGCGCCTGCAGTGAGCGCCGCGGCAACACCCACGTTCTGCGCATGCGCGATCCCTGAATTGTATCCGATCGTGATGAGCGTGCACCCGGCAGGCAGCGCGCCGGGATCAAGCGTCGGAGCCTCCGAATTGTCGACCACTATAACCTTGATCCCATCTTCCTCGACCCTGGCGCACAGGTCGAACAGCTGCACGACCTCA
Organism: Bradyrhizobium sp.; assembly: GCF_030693485.1. Classification (GTDB taxonomy): domain Bacteria; phylum Pseudomonadota; class Alphaproteobacteria; order Rhizobiales; family Xanthobacteraceae; genus Bradyrhizobium. Next base: position 14,003 of record NZ_JAUYAN010000094.1, read on the forward strand.
GGCCGATAGCCCACAATGATGCAATAGGCCGCCATCAATCGCCATTTCTCATCGGTTGCTGCCGCAAAGATGTCCCGGCCATCAGCCCAAGTTGCCTAATCCATCTGCCTGCGCCTGTGGACCTTTTACTCAATAAAGCCGGTTAATAAAAACCGATTATCGAAAGCTGGGGCAGCCCAGGCCTTTGCACCCTTTCGGGCTCGCCACCCCCGCGGCGCCCCATGGCGGAAATGAGCTTCAGGATCTGATCAGACGCCGAATGGACAGGTCGATCATGCTTCGAGCAAAGATCCACCGCGACCAAAGCTTACGCAAGAGGGACCGGTTGGATACCGTGCTCGTGGCGTTATTGCCATGTCGCCGCTTCCGCAAGGTCTTGTCATCGATATGCAGGTTGGACCCAAGCTGATTGGCGGCCAATGCAATCCACAGGTCGTGAGATTCGACGTATGAAGGAATCGGTACGATCGTCGGAACGAGTTCGCGGCGAAATGCCATAGCGCAACCGAAGTAATTCGTCTTTCCGACGAAGATGTCGATGATGTTCTTGATATGGCGCTTCGATGACGTTGCCGACACCCCGTCGAAGGCAACATCCAGAGGCCGCTCGGATTCGTCCATCCACTCGAAATTGCTTGTAATCAAAACGGCGTTGGAACGCCGCAGTTCGTTAACCATCAATTGAACCCGTCCCGGCAACCAGACGTCGTCCTGATCGGACAGGAATATGACGTCACCCGCGGCGAACTCGATAGCCCTGCCGAACGAGTATATCTCGCGGCGGTTACTGTTATTCTGTAACAGCTTTATCCGCGGATCCTGAAGCCTCTCGACCTGCTCGACCGTGCGATCCTGCGAACAATCATCTACAACGATGATTTCGTCGTTGGCGCCGAGCTGATCCAGAATCGAGCGGAGCTGCCTTTCGACATATCGCTCTCCCTGATAGGTCGCGATGCAAACACTGATGGTCATTCTAGGCTATCCATTGTCACTGCTGGTTCGTACCGGCTTGAGTCCAACACCAGCCACGATAAACGAACGCAGCATCGACCGGCAATGCATAATGACGACAATGCCTGAAGCGAGCAGCAATGCTCACACATGGCTACTCTAACCGTAACGGCCACATCCGGTTGCGATGGCCGTCAACGAAGGGCGCAGGTTGACGAGGCGCCCGGCTCGAACATGCTCCGCGGCGTTATGTACCAAAGAAAGAAGAGGAACCCTGCTCCATGCGAGAGCAAGGCAGTTGATAGCGGAATATTGAGCATGACTTGAACGAGGATGGCGCCTGACACAAGAACGAACCAAGGCGGCAGACAGGCTGATAAGCGGTTTGCGAGAGCAATTATCAGACCGCCCGCCAAAACGGAAATCGGCGCGAGCCATGGCCCCAGCGAAGCGATGCCTTCGGTTGCAAAGAGCGAAGCGTTGAGATTTCCTCCGAACGGATAGTTATTTGCCATCACAATCGACAACTGATCCTGATAAGGACAATCCATCGCCGACTTCAGCACCCGGATTTGACAGAAATATGTGAGCGGGTGGCTTGAGAAAAACGCATTGTAGATATCCAAAGCGATCGACGGAATGGCGACCACCCGAAGATTGACGTTGAGAAAGTAGGGCAGGACGACCTGCGACGGCAGAACGCCGTTCCTGTACAGGAAAAATAAGATCACTCCAGCGAGGGCGGGCAACAACAGCGAGAGGACAACAGCAATCCTCGCGCCAAAACTACGTGAAAACACCAGCATCAAGACAAGCCATGCAGGCGCAAAAAGCGCGACCTTGCTCGTGGAAACGGGATAATAGAGGAACAACAGGACCAGCGCTGCACCAGCTCGCCAACTATGATGACGCGCTACAAAACAGGCGAACAAGAATGGCAACAACGAACTGGTGGCAACCCCGTTGAAATAAACCAGGAGTGTTGGAAGTGAATTGCCGCGCAGATTGGACGCGTCGCCGGGACTTACGAATCTAAAATTGTAACCTGCACCGATCGCGACCATCACCAGACAGACCAGAAAGATCCCGATCAACAGGCGGTCAAACACCCGCAACGACATCGCCCGCATCTGCCGAAACGGCGCGGAGACGAACAAGGCGGGCAAAAGAAACCCTATCAACGATACCGCCGCGGAAAGCCCCGCCAACTGACGATCATACTGCAGATTCGAGAAGAAGCTCAACCAAAGGTAGCCGACGACCATTGAAGAGAAATAGAAGCCCAAAAAGTAACCGAAGCTAAATTCAGCGAATGTGAAAAGTAAGAGAACCGGGGCAACAGCGGCCATCACAACCACGGCGCTGAGTAATCGACCCGGATCATAGGCCAAGTGATGGTAGAACTGCTGCATAACGTAAAAAAGAGATAAGCAGCATACTACAATATAAAGCAAAATCAGCACCGCCAATCCAAGTCGCTCTCGAATCAGATGTCGGTTGCCAACCATGCTTGATTTGCGCTTTACTTAGAGGCTACGTTTCACCTTGAGTTACGCTATTCGCCAACAGTAGACAACCAGCGAGGGCGCAGCAGATGGGGTTGCGGCTGCCCTCCGATTAACTCTCCAGCGGACCCCGACCGGTCAGTCACAAGGCGGTCGAACGACATGACCGGAACAGTCGTTAGCCGCCCGCAAGGCGTTCATCCCATTATAGTCTTTCTTCTATGACGGCTTAGTTCAAAACTGAGAGATTGCTGCTGCTATGCGTGCTTCCGTACTTGCAGTCCAACTGACTCCAAAACCATTCGACGCCTTCAAATAGCTTTGTACGACGAACGGCGCCCTACAAGGCGCCTGGTACGCACGGAACACACTCAATCAGGAAAGACGCGTTACGTGCTTGATCTGCCAATCGCCAGGGACCTTTCGCGCTGGGAGTTTTTTGAAAAGACCCTACTCGTCGCCGTGGTGATCGATCTGGCGCTCGGCGGAAATGGCTATTTGGTCAAGATCGGGCCATTTCGTGTGCGCGAGGTCCTCTTTGTCGTCTGCATGGCGTGGGTGATCGCGCGGCTGACGAAGATCAACCCGATCCGCCTCGACAGGAACATTCTCATCATTTCCGGCGCATTTTTCGTCGTGACCGCTTTCGACGCGGCGCTCGGCTATTTCAACGGCAGCCGGTTCGGCGCCATCGTGGCGGAGCTGAAGCCACTGGGCTACTTTCCGATGCTGCTTTTCTTTCTGGTTGCCATAAGGACGCGCTATGACCTTAGGCTTGTAGCGAGCGTTCTAGTCGTCTGCGGAACGCTGGTCGCATCGCTCTATCTGCTCCTGCTGCTGAGCGCCAAGGTGGGCATCTTTTCGTATTCGGGCATTTTCGAAACGCTGCGTTTCAGCGACGAGTTTATTTTCAGGAATAATCCCTCTCAGGGGGGAGTCTTCGTCGGATTTCTTTATAAAGGCGCATTTTACATCAGCATTGCCGCGCTTTTCCTAATGTTCGATCCGTTCAGAATAACGAAGGTTCTGGCCGCCGTAACGGTCGTCGCTACCGCCATGACCGTCACGCGCGGCCTCTGCCTGGCGCTCATCGTCAGCATCGTATGCGGCGTCGTGCTGCAGCGGCGCTGGCGACGGATGCCATTGCTACTTGGACAAGCCGGACTGCTCCTGGCCGTTCTTCTTGTTGCCCAGCAAGCCGAGACGAGGCTGCTGATCAGCACGGGCGACTTTTCCCGCGAGACGCATGGTTCGCCTGACCCGATCAAAGATCCGGTTAGCCCTTCATTGCTTGAGGGCATCCAACGTCCCACCGACAGCTATCGAACAGAGGACATTAAGTTCGTTGCGAGGGAGCTTGATTTTTCGATGGCCACGATTGGACGCGGGCTCGGTTCTCCAATTCGCGGCCGTGAGCGCATTGAAATAACCTATCTGGAAATCTTCTACAAACAAGGCATCCTGGGGCTGGCGGTTTGGCTGGCTCTGTTTCTCTACATTCTCCATCTCTATCTAGCGACGCCCCGCCAGGTCAAAGATGTCGCGCTGGCATATTTTCTGGCGGCATTGTTCGTTTTCGTCGCGACCGCCAGCAACACGTTTCTCACCGGATCAATCGGGATGGGCGTGGTGTTCATATCTACCGCCAGCCTGCTCGTCCTGTCGCGCGAGGATCCTCGCGACACGTCAGGGTCGCCTTGGTACAGCCGCTACCTCAGCGGCACATTTCGGATGTGAAGAGAACAATTGGCTGCGAGTCTGCATCGATCAAATCGATATTGGGGCTGGCACCGCGGCCACTCCCGTCTCCGCCGCCCCAAGGGCGTTCGGCTTCAAGATGCCGGCACAGCGTTCGGCGACGACCGGGAAATCGAATGCTTGCTTCTTCAGCGCCGCGCCGAAAATTTCGAGAACACGCGGGACGACAATGATTCGGCCCTCTCCATGTAGCGATGAAATGACCGGAGCATCCCGACAAAGAAACGCAGTGTCGAGCGATCGATCAAGAACAGCCGCCAGTACAGCCGCTGATGCACTTTGCTGGTGCTGCCGACAATCAACTGAAACTCGGATTCCAGGGCGATGAAGTTGTCAAAATCGCTGGGGATCAGCTTAACACCGATTGCACTCGCGATACCCTGGATGAGGGCTCGCCCCCTTCTGGCTCCAAGGGCACGACTGAATCTCGGGACGCGCTCAAGTCTCATCAGAAAATCATAAATCGCCCGGACAACAACGACATTCAAGGGAATATCATCGGTCCAGATCCATTCCCGATCGACGATTCGAAGATCCTGTCCGTCCAGATAAACGTTTGACCAGATACTATCGACGTGCGAACCGCTGAGCAGAGCAACCCCACTTCTTACACTTGACTCCGCAACGAGCAGTTCAACCCATTTTCGGCAAGGCGCGAATATCTCGTCGAGCGTGGCGCTATTCGCTTTTGCCCGCAACGCAACCCGCGTGAGCAACGATTGCGCCGGTATCCAGGGTGCGTCAGTGTCAGCCATTCTGATCGTGCCGCGATCGACGACACTGGCGCCGCTGCGCGACCGCTTTGATACAATCCATTTGCCATCGGCTCCTCCTAGAATTCTCGTCTCGGTGGAAAATTCGGCCTTTCGGCCCGATGAATAAAGCAGGGCCAACTGGTCGAACGTGACCCCTCGAAGCGAAGTCCTGCCGGCAATAACAAGAAACGAATTGGCGAAGAATTCCAGCGCATGGTTACGCGATAGCTCGAGAATAGTGGCAGCCTCGTCGAACAGCGGCTGGTTCGGACCGGAATAGTCCCGCGACAGCATCTGGGAGACCACCTCGCCTCCAGAACCCGATCGAAGAAATTCAGTGGAAAGCACGCCGTCGGGGATCTTGTAATCGGGATAAGGGTAGAAGAAACGCACTTCCGGAAAATAACGCTTCACGTACAATTCGAGTTCCGCTTTCCCGAATGTGCGAACTCCCGCATTCCTGCGATGATAGCCTTCCACGCCCTCGAACTTGGAGCCTAAGTGATCCTCTCGGCATGCATTCAGGTATTTCAGACCGAACTGGTTCTCAATCGCAATAACCACCATGCCATCGGGCGTCAACATGTCGGAAAAATACTTGAGCACCGCATCGTATGGATCGTCGCCCTGCACAAAAGAGGCCGAATATTCGAACACACCGATCACGAAGATAATATCGAACTTCTGGGAAAACCGGATTTCCTGGAAGGGAGCGCACACAATCGACACCGAAGTCAGGTCGCGGGTCCTCAAACGCGCCAGCCTTGCACGCGCAATGCTCCCCTCAACCGAAACAACACTATCGAAGGTTTCTCCCAAATACCGTGTTATGGCTCCGCAGCCACATCCGACTTCAAGAACTTTCATTGTCCGATCGAATCTAAATCCTGAAAGAAGCTGCGCCCGCTTGGTGGTCAAGTGATACTCGCTCGACCAGTCCTTTATGCAGCTTTCAAGTTCGTCAGAGCGGGTACTGAGGTCGTTCGAACGCTGCAGCACCTTTTTCAGGTATTGTTCCGAGCCGACCCCGTCGGAGTAGGCGAATTTATCATGCCCTCGGAGCAGCCATACTGACGACGGGTCCTCGACTAGCTCGTTCTGGACAATCGATTTGATGTTCATGATCCAGGATCTTTTTTCGAATCGCTTTTCCGGAAGTCTGCAGACATGCACACACTCGCCATTACAAGCAGACAAGCAGTACTGATTGCAACCCGTATCACCCAGGCCATCGCGGCGCCGTTCACGCCCTGAGTTCCAATGAGCCACCACAGGTATGGAATGTAGGCGACTAGTTCCAGCACGTGCAATTTGGCCGTCAAATCAGGACGGCCAAGCGCCTGCACTAAGGACTGCGAGATCAGACCAATGCTGTTGATCAGAACGCCAATCGCCAGCAGTTGTGCCACCCAATAGCTCTTTTCCGCAAAATCCGGATCAATCCAAAGGCTCAGCGCCGGCTTGGCGAAAACAAAGGTCACAGCCGCCAGCGGCAGCATCAACACAAGATTGTAGGACAAAGCTTGACGATAGTGCCCGCGAACCGCAGCGAGGCTTGTCATTGAATCACGCGTAAAAAGCGGGAAGTAGACGCTTACAAAAGTGGCTGGAACAATCAGCAGATTGATAACAACGTCATAGGGAGCGGAGAAATAGGCGACCGCCTCGACGGAAACGTAGACAGCCAGAGCCATACGGCCCAGATACATGAGCAACGGCCCCACGATATTGCTCAACGTCATCCAACCGCCGAATGACAGCATCTGCCTGATATGATGGACGTGAAACGCCGGCGCGCGCGCCAGTTGGGGAAAAACCCTGTAGCAGACGACGAAATATACGCCGCACGCGATGAAGCGCGCTACGACCAGTGCCGCGACAATCATCGGAAGTTGGGCAGAGTACGGCAACACCGCGAGCGGCGCGAGATAGGTAATTATCCCCATGGGTATTTTCACGAGGTTGACCAGATCGAAGCGCTGAAATGCCTCCAGGATACCGCGCAATCCGGTCGACACGATCACGATAGGAATCGATGATGCCAGCAAGTAGAAGGCTGAAAGCGTCTCTTCGCGCAGATCGGGGGGCAACTGCAGCTTCGTCCCCACAAGCCATGGCGAAATGCTGGCCAGCACGATCGCACCGACCACCCCAAGGCAGATCATCAGCGCGGTGCCTATCCATACGATCGATGGAATTTCGGACTCATCGCCCATTCCGATCTTTTGAGCGACGAGTTGTGTCATCGCCCGGCCGAGGCCGAGATCGAAAAAGCTGAAATAGCCAACGACGATCCATGCCAGCGACAAGACCCCGAAGCGGGGCAAGCCCATCTGATGAATCAGCGGAGGAATCGTGACGATAGCGACCAGCGCCGGGAGGCCCGTGCCCAGAAAACTCCAAAACAGATTGAAGAACAAACGCGAATTGCGCCGACGAAATCCAAAATTCTGACGAACCCGCTGGAACAACGCTGAAATTCCCCTTCGAGATGCCGGCCTCCGATTGGATAACGCAACGGGTTGGCGATCCAACTCAATCTCATGCAAAGCACGGAACAAATCGGTTGCGAAGACAGAGGCAGTCCCAAGGATGCGTTCCGATTACTATGCAATCCAACCAATGTAAACCTTCGAAGCCCTTGTCACCATCCCGAGCCAGACTTCGGGTCGTCGATGCCGGATCTCGATTTCGGAGAGGTCAGATCACGACAAGCGGGCCTGGAACCGTGGCCGGATGCAGCGCTTCTCGGTCGCTTCGATCATTGGCGACAGAGGCAGCATCGACGCACGAATCAGCGCCCCGATGGCGAGAACGCATTATTAGGGATTGGTGGTTTCCTCCGCAATGGCGCATAGGTACCGGCCGTAATCCGACTTTCCAAGTTCACGACCGAGTCGCGCCAGATCATTGCGGTTGATATATCCCATCCGGAAGGCTATTTCTTCCGGACAACTTACCCTGAAGCCCTGCCGCTTCTCCAGCGTCCGCATGAACTCCGAGGCGTCAAGCATCGAATCCGGAGTGCCGGTATCGAGCCAGGCGAATCCACGCCCCAGCCGTTCGACATGTAGGTCACCGGCTTTCAGGTAGGCGTCGATCGCATCGGTGATCTCCAGTTCGCCACGCGCCGAAGGTTTTAATACCGCCGCGATATCGACAATGCGCTGATCGAAGAAGTAAAGTCCCGTCACTGCCCATTTGGATTTCGGCGACGTGGGCTTTTCCACAATGGAAAGCGGGCGGGCTTCCGCATCCAATTCAACCACGCCATAGCGTTCGGGATCCGAAACCTGATAGGCGAATACGGAAGCGCCCGATGGCCTGGCGCGCGCCGCCGCCAATGCTTCCGGCAAGCCATGGCCGTAGAAGATGTTGTCGCCGAGGATCAGCGCCGAATTGCCGCCGCGCACGAAATCGGCGCCGATAATATAGGCCTGGGCCAGCCCTTCTGGACGCGGCTGTTCGCGATAGCTGATCTTGATGCCGAGCCGATCGCCGTCGCCGAGCAGATGTCTGAAACTCGGCAAATCCTCCGGCGTGGAAATCAGGAGAATGTCCCTGATGCCGGCGAGCATCAGCGTACTTAGCGGATAGTAGACCATCGGCTTGTCATAAACCGGCAGCAACTGCTTCGATACCGCCCGCGTCATCGGATAAAGCCTCGTGCCGCTGCCACCGGCGAGAATAATACCCCTCATACGACAACTCCGGTCGAAACGTGTCTGGTTCTGCGCTTTCGCATCGCATACGCTGCCAATGTTGGCAATTGCCGCATCCAGCCAGCTACGGCATCAGGACCGGGGATTCCCGGCGGATTCGGACAGGCGGGCGATGCAACGCTCCACCCCCACACGCCAGTCCGGCAGTTCAACACCGAACGCCTGGCGCAATCTGTCGCAATTCAGGCGCGAATTGGCGGGCCGGCGCGCCGATGTCGGAAATCCTGCCGTCGTGATGGCTGCGACCTGCGCTGTCGGCAGGCCATGCTCCGCCGCGGAGCTGAATATCTCGCGGGCGAAGCCGCACCAGGTGGTCTCGCCTGCCCCAACCGCGTGATAGATGCCCCAGGGCGTTCCGTGGGGATCCGCCACGGCGCGGCTGGCGATGGCCAGCACGGCTTCCGCCAGATGAGGCGCGTAGGTCGGCGAGCCCTTCTGATCGTCGACCACGCTGATCGCCGGCCGCTCGGCCGCCAGCCGCAGCATGGTTTTCACGAAATTGCCGCCCCAGGGGCTGTGCACCCACGCCGTGCGCAGGATCAGATGCCGCTTATAGGCTCTAGCGACCCGCGCCTCGCCCTCGAGCTTGCTGCGTCCGTAGGCATTGATTGGGCCGGTCGGATCGTCTTCCCGATAGTAACCGTCCCTGGTTCCGTCGAACACGAAATCGGTCGAAATATGGATGATCGGGATTGAATTCGCGGCGCACGCCTTGGCGACGTATTCAGCGCCGAGCGCGTTGATCTCGCTGGCGAGATGCGGTTCGCTCTCCGCCCTGTCAACGGCGGTATAGGCGGCGGCATTAACCACCACATCGGGGCGTTCGCGCGAAATCAGGGCGCTTACGGATTTTTCGTCGGCAAGATCAAGAACCGGGCGGCCGACCGACACGAGTTCAACGCCACGGGTTTCGGAAGCCTCGACGAGGCCACGCGCAAGCTGGCCCTCACGGCCGGTGACCAGGATCTTCACTTGGTGTCTCGCATCACAAATATTGGCGACCGCCTCAGTAGCACGACCGTGCCGATTCCTCCGGCCGGACTCGCTGCCGCGTCACGTTTCGAAAAAGAACGCCGCAACCATTTCGTTCAGCGCCGGTTGCCGCCGGTCCTTGTCTGACAGAATGGCGCGATCGTGATCGACTGGCCATTTGATGCCAAGCGCGACGTCGTTCCATTTAAGGCCGCGATCACAGTCAGGGGCGTAATAAGCGGTCACCTTGTAGATCACCTCGGTATCCGGCTCAAGCGTGCAAAAACCATGCGCGAATCCGGCCGGGATCCACATTTGCGTCCAGTTCTCGGCGCTCAGGACAGCACCGACATGCTGCCCGAAGGTTGGCGAGCCGACACGGATATCGACAGCCACATCGTAGACCGAGCCTCGCGTCACGCGCACCAGCTTCCCCTGGGCATGCGGAGGAACCTGGAAATGCAATCCACGCAACGTACCCGCATCCGCCGAGAGCGAATGATTTTCCTGAACGAAGTCCGCTGTGATCCCCGCCGATTCGAGAATCCGGCGGTTATAGCTCTCGGACAGGAATCCGCGGGCGTCGCGATGGATTGTTGGAACGATACGCTTGACCTCGGCAATATTCAGGGGACGTATCTCCACAACGGAGTCCTCGCGCATCGCTCGTGCAAGCTGGGTTGATATTTTCAAAGTTCAGTTTGGCATTGGCCATATTTGTAAGCAAGCTGGTCAAGGCTGAAGATCGTCACTATTTTAGGTTGGCTGCGATAGTCTTGATCGGGACCGGTCCGCAACCTGGCTCCATCAGCTGATTGTTGGAAGAATGCAGGGAAGATTTCCGGTATCCCTGCATGCAAGAGATCGCGAGGGAAAGGAATTACATCACCTACCCACGGAACCCGCCATGCCACGGGACTGCGGACACGAAGAGCAGCACAGGCTGGATGATATTGCGGCCAACCCTGATCAACGTTTCGGGCCGCGATATTCCGGCGCCTATCTCGCGATCGGCATCAGCTTGATGATGGACATGACTTGAAATTCGACGCTGGCAACCTGCGACCTGGGCGAAATCCGAGAGCCTTCGATCAGGTATTCGAATAGCGCGGCCAGTCAGTCCATGAACACCACGGTCTTGCGGCCGTTGAGGATCACACGATCCTCCAGATGATGACGCATGGCGCGCGCCAGCACGCGGCGTTCGATGTCGCGACCCTTGCGGACCAGGTCATCGGGCGTATCTCGATGGCTGATGCGCTCAACATCCTGGTCGATGATCGGACCCTCATCGAGTGCGCTGGTGACATAGTGCGCGGTAGCGCCGATCAGCTTGACGCCGCGTTCATGCGCCTGATGGTACGGGCGAGGATCCTTGAACCCCGGCAGAAACGAATGATGGATGTTGATGCAGCGCCCCGACAGCTTCGCCGACATCTCGTCCGACAGTATCTGCATGTAGCGCGCCAGCACCACGAGATCGGTTCTGGTTTCGCCGACCAGATTCCAGACCG
>NZ_JAUYAN010000096.1 GCF_030693485.1 Bradyrhizobium sp.
GGTCGCGGCGGCGTTACGAAGCAGCGGCTGGACGAGTGCTTTGCCAGCTTCTTCCGACTGCAGCCGAAGACCGCCCGGGCTGCGCTTCAATTCTATCGGCTGCGGGAAAAGGCGAGCGGAGGTTCGGCGCACTAGGGGTTCCTGGATACGGTGCGCGCGGCCTGAGGGCTTTCCCTGCTGCGGGTCCCGGGCAGCAGACCTACTTCCCGATCTTGTTGTGCAACTGCCAGAACCGCACGGTGCGCTGCGCGGTTTCCATCGACAGTTTCCGGTAGTCGCGCTGCGCCAGCGCCAGCGATTGCTCGTTGATGGGCGCCGGCATCGGCCGGTTGCGCAGGATGGTCTCGACGCTCGGCCAGTTCAGGCGGGCTGACCGGCAGGGGATCAGGATGAGGTCGGCGCGAGGCCCCTCCAGCAGCCGCGCCATCATTTCGGTCGGCGCGTCGTTGAGGACGGCGAGGGAAACGATCACCTCGTCGAATTTCCCGGCTTCGGCGAACAGGAAGACGGCGGCGTCGTCGAGCTCGTTCAATTCCTGCTTCAGCCTGATGAATTTCTCGACAGCGCCGAAATCCCGCGCCGACGACGTGTCCTCGCCGGCTTTGCCGAGAATCGACTGCAGTACCCGCTTGATCTCTTCCCGCAGTTCCGGTGACGCGATCGCGGCCAGTCTGGCCCGGACGGCGTCGGAAGCCCGCCGCAACAGGTCGCGCAGGAATTTGATCGGAAGGTCGATGCGCAGCCCGAGGATCTCGGTGAGTTCGTCATCGTCGCCGGCCCGCGCCACGATGCCGGAATAGCCGGCCTCGGAAATGCGCGCGCTGGCGTTGGTGGCGAGCTTCTTGATGACCCTGTGCTCGCCGCGATCGATGATCACGTCGGTGACGGCTTCGGGCAGGTTGCTGCGGCCCGAAATCGCCAGCAGATGATCCTGGCCCTTCTTGCGCGCGATCTCCACCAGCGTGCTGGTCTGGAGGCGGCTGGACCGGGCCAGCACGTCGCCGGCCACCGCGATTTCATCGTCCCATGCCAGACGCTGGATGACCCCCTGCGGCGCGAAGTCGACCGGCGCCAGGCGCTTGCCAAAGTCGGCCCTGGCGCGGCTTTCGACCCGGGCGATCAGCAGGCACATGACGTCGTCGAAGACCTTGACCTGTTCCTCGTTGAGGCGCGCGCCGTCATGCAGGAACAGGTTGGTCACCTGCCGCAGCGTTTCGACCCGCTCCGCGGGCGACCCGGTTCTGACGGCGTCCTCAAGTTCGGCGATGATGGAATGATCCGGCTGTGGCGCCATCGTTCCCGGAGCGATCTGTTGGGTGTTGCAGGAATTGAGCCCGCACCATGGCCGCCGCAGCCCTACGCCCGCGTTAAGTTGGAACTCGGTAGAAATACGGGGCGCGGCGGCACGTATCCTAAGCGGCGAATTTTCGAGCGCCCGCCACGCACAGGATGACGGCGATGGTGACGACCAGCATCATCCAGGTCACGGGCTCATGCAGCAGCGTGGCGGCGAGCGCCAGGCCGAAGAACGGTTGCAGCAATTGCAACTGGCCCACGGCGGCGATGCCGCCCTGGGCAAGGCCGCGATACCAGAACACGAAACCGATCAGCATGCTGAACAGCGACACATAGGCGAGGCCAAGCCAGGCCGGCCAGGCGATGCCGGAAAAGGTCGGCGGCATCCAGAAGATCAGCAGCACGATCATCACCGGAAGCGACATGACCAGCGCCCAGGAGATCACCTGCCAGCCGCCAAGCGTGCGGGAGAGCTTCGCGCCTTCGGCATAGCCGAGCCCGCACACGATGATGGCGGCCAGCATCAAGGCATCGCCAGCAGCCGAAGCCGTCAGCCCCTGCATCAGGGCGAAGCCGGCCACCAAGGCGCTGCCGAGCGCGGAGAATATCCAGAATGCAGGCTTCGGCCGCTCGCCGCCGCGCAGCACGCCGAAGATCGCCGTCGACAAGGGAAGCAATCCGATAAAGACGATGGAGTGCGCCGAGGTGATGTGCTGCAGCGCCAGCGCCGTCAGCAGCGGAAAGCCGACGACGACGCCGAGGGCAACGATCACGAGCGAGACGATATCGCCGCGCGCGGGACGCTTTTCCTGGAACGCCAACAGCAGGCCGAACGCCAGCACGCCGGCGATCGCGGCGCGCGCGACCGTGAGAAAGACCGGGTCGAACTGGATCACCGCGACGCGCGTGGCCGGGAGCGACCCGCTGAAGATCACCATCCCGATGAAACCATTGATCCACCCGCTCGCCATTCGGTCCATCTGAAACTCCGAGGTGATCGACCCTTATCGGCGGTGGCGGCTGGCAAGCCCAGTGACAGTCTATTGCGGTTTGGCAAAGCTGTTATGGTATCGGATACAATACGGATGGGCGAAGAGGAACCGGGCGATCAATCCGTTCTGGGATTCGCGGCAATCGCTGGACGCCGGCGTTAAACTGAAACTCCGTAGAAATACATCGGCGCGTCAATTGGGCGCCGGCGCGGTCATCCGCCGCAGCAAGGCGCGCCCCCGCGCGTGAAGCAGGCGCGCCAGGGCCGGAACGGACCGGCGGGCGGTAAAGCCGGCGCAATACCGGTCGACCAGGTCGGCCCGCCGGGCAGGGTCACGGATGATGGCGATCCAGCGCGCGGTTTCGTCACGCCGCTGCTCCTGAGTCATGTGCCGGCGAAGTGAATTGTGCAGGCACAGCGACTGAATGCTGGAGCGGGTGCCGACGGTGATGCCGTCGAGCCGGAGAAACTTGCGCCACATGTGAAGATCGCTCCAGATGCCCGGCGGCGCCGGCGCCCAGCCCTCCGGCATTCGCCGGTAGGTTGAAAGCCGATAGCCGGCGACGGTCGGGCCAAAAAAATTCCAGGATTTGGACAGCATTTTCCGCCGCGTGTCGGGATCGGCGAGGTCGCCACGGAAGTAGAGAGGCGAACCATCCGGCGCCATCGCCATCGGCATGAGATTGCCGAATTCGACCTCCGCCAGCAGCGCGGCGAGTTCGCTGAGATGATCGGGAAACCAGAGATCGTCATCGCCGAGGTGAGCGACCAGATCTCCGCTGGCCTGTGCGAGCACCGCGTCGCGGTGCCGCTCGCCGATGCGCTCACCCTTCTCGAATTCGAAGACGCGCACCCGTGGATCGCGGGCGGCGAAGTCGCGCGCGCAGGCCACCGTCTCCGGCGGAGCGCCGTCGCACACCACGAACAGCTCGAAATTGCGGTGGCTCTGCCACAGCACGGTTTCGATCGCGAAGGGAAGCAGCGCCTTCCGCCGGTGAACGCACAACAGGATGGTGAAGCGGGCGCACGACATTTTGTCCTGTCCAGTTCTGAATCGGGCGCAACCGTGCCGCTATCCGGCCTTTCGGCCGTAATGCGCCTGCAAGGCGCGAAACTGCGCGACCGGGTAGGTATCGTGGGTGCGGGCGTCGTCTGCGTCGTACAAGGTGTTGGCAATCAACACGATTGTGCTGCCGTGTTCGACCGCTTCCATGGTGTGCAGGATGAACGGCGGCAAGTACAAGCTGCAGTCTCGCGGCGGGATAAACTCTCTGCGTCCCCCATAAAGGTCCTCGCAGACCCAGCGGACGCTGCCCTTCACGGTAAAGGCGACCTCGATGCGGATGCGGTGAAATTCCCCGCCGCCGACGCCGCCTCTCGGTATGTCCTCCAGCACGAACATCCGCAATCCCCTTATGTCGATGGGAATGCGGTCGAGCTCGGCACGATCGTAGTCGAACAAGTCCATGGTCCGGGCATGCGACAGCGCGAACGGAACCGAGAGCATGCCGCCCGATTTGCTCGGCCAGGGACCGGTCATGCGGAGCTCTGGGATGTCCGCCACGGCGGGAGGGCGACGCATCGGCAGCATCTCGTGGCCTTTTCGGGTTCAGGCCTCAAGCATAGATCAAACCGCCGCTGCGCGCACCCCCCGATGCTGCCCCCCGGTGCTGCGGTTCGTTCGGCGGGTGAGCGGCCTGGCTGGATTATTCGGCGGTCGCCGGCATCAGCGATGCCAGCGGCACGTCCAACGCGTAGACGAAGCCGGTGGGCTCATAGGTCAGCCGGACGTTGCCCTTGAGCTGTCTGCCGAGGGTCTCGATCAGGCGGGTGCCGAAGCTCTGCCGGGCAGGTGGCTGCACCGCGGGACCATTTCTTTCGGTCCAGGTCAGGCGCAACCGTTGCCCGGCGTCGTCGACGGCCCATGCAATATCGACGCGGCCGCTCGGCAGCGACAGCGCGCCGAACTTCGTGGTGTTGGTGCAGAGTTCGTTCAGCGTCATCGCAATCGCGATCACCGCGCCAGAGGCGATCCGGATATCCGGACCCACGATCGAGAATTTCGCTGCATCCGGATCGTCGAAAGCTTCGGTGGCGCCACGCACGATCTTTGAAAGATCGGCGCTGCTCCATCGCGCCTGCAGCAACAGATCGTGCGCCCGTCCCAGCGCCAGCAGCCGGCCCTCGATGGCATGCTGGGCGTGCTCGGCGCCGGCCACGTTGCGCAGGCTCTGCGAGGCAATGGCGCTGACCGTCGCCAGCGTGTTCTTGATACGGTGGTGCAGTTCTTCCAGGATCAGCTTCTGCAGCTTGTCGGCCGCCGCGCGTTCGCGGGCGTCGATGCCGGCCTGGTCGAGCAGTTCCTGGGCGTTGATTTCCGCCTGCGCCAGCAGCAGCCGAAGGCTGACATTCTCCGCCGCGAGAAAGTCCTGCGGGGGTGAAGCTCCGTCGTGGAAATGGGGCCGGTCTTCGTGACGATCAATTTCGAGCATGTGCGACTATAGCACCCTATGTCGCCTACCGCTCCGATCAATTGAGGCCGTTTACGTCGCAATCCAGCGATTTCGACCGGTTCCATCGCATTTTGCTGGCGTCAGGCGTGACCGATCATGGTCCGGATCTCGGCGATCATCGCCGCCGCCGCGAGCGGCTTTCCGAAGAAGTGGCTGTCGGCGGGAATGTCTGTCTTGGTCAGCTTCAGCTGCCCCGATACCAGGATGATCTTGATCGGTGGCCAGCGGTCGTGGACGGCGTGGGCGAGGCCCAATCCGTCCATTTGTCCCGGCATCTGGATGTCGGTGAACAGCAGCGCGATATCGGACCGGGATTCCAGGATGGCGAGGGCCTGGTCGGCATCGACCGCCTCGACGCAGGTAAAGCCGGCATCCTCCACCATGTCGACGGCGCGCATTCGCAGCAGCATCTCGTCCTCGACGACGAGAACGACGGCGGGGGCAGGGGACTGGTTCAGGGCCGTCATGGCGGATTGCTTTCGTGGGCGGCAAATCGGTCCATGCCGAACAGCCAACACAGGGGCAAGCATCTCAACGCCAATAGGATCCCGATTAATTGGCTGGGGGTGCCATATAACGCCATCAGGCAAAACGGGGCGTCGAAGTGGCTGCCAGTCCCTGACGAAGCGGGCGATAGCTGAACCCCCGAAGCATGAGACCGCAGACGGACACGGCCTGCGGGTGTTGAGCTAGGTCAATACCACCGGGCTGTTGCCGACTGACAATGCCATGAGCAGGGCTTTCCCCTGGCCAATTCCCGGGAGTTGTCGAAATGAAGAAATCGTCTGGCGTTCTTCTTGCCGCGCTGGCAGTCGCGACACTTTGGGCCGTCGCGCCTGCGGCAGCGGCGCCGGTCGGATCGCCGCGGATGCTGCAAAACACGGTGGAGTCTTCGGTGGAGACGGTAAGATATCGTCGCGGCTACGGCCCTGCCGTCGGTCTTGGCATCGCCGGAGCGCTGATCGGCGGGGCGATCATTGGCGCAACGCAGCCCTACGGCTATTACGGGCACCCCGGCTATTATGGATACCCCGGCTACTATGGTCCGGCCTACGTCGTCGCACCGCCGCCCTATGCCGGCGGCGGCGCCGTGGCTTATTGTGCGCAGCGTTACCGGTCCTATGACCCGTATTCCGGGACCTATCTTGGCTACGACGGTTATCGCCATTCTTGCCCCTGATCGTGGGCAATGGTGGATGGAGCAAGTGTCGCCCCTGCGCGTCGCAGGGGCTCAGTCCGCCGACCGCTGCAAGCTGTCGCGTTTGGTTCGGGATGCGTGGTCATGATGGCGTCTGTCAGCAATCGGATCGACCGGTGGCATGTCGGAAATAACAACCAAGTCTGACCATCAGAAAGGCGCCGAGGCCGAAGTCGAAGGCTTTAGGCAGCATCTCGGTCCGTTTGTCGTCGCCGCCCAGACAACCCGTATGGCGATGGTGTTTACCGATGCGACGGAGCCTGGCAACCCGATCATATTTGTCAATGACAGCTATCTCTCCCTAACCGGCTACCGCCGCGAAGAGGTTATCGGCAAGAGCTTCAATTTCTTGTTGGCCCACAGCGCCGACGCCGAGGCGCTGGCGCGGATCAAGACCGAATTTGAGGGGTCGTCGAATAGCGGGGCAGAAGTTCTTTATCGCCGCAAGGATGGAAGCGAATTCTGGGCCGTGGTCTTCATCAGCCCGGTTCGCGACGAGGACGGTGACATCGTTCAGTATTTTGCCTCGCTGGTCGATCTCACCCGACAAAAGGAGAATGAAGTCCAGTTGGGGATGTTGATCGACGAACTGAATCATCGCGTCAAGAATACCCTCTCGACGGTACAATCGATTGTTCGCCAGACATTGCGAACCTCCTCCGATCCCGGGACCATCCGGAACTCCATCGAGTCCCGTCTGTTTGCGCTCTCGCGGTCGCACGACCTGCTGACCCGCGAAAAATGGGAAAGTGCCGGGCTGTACGATATCGTTCGCGATGCCGTGGAACCATTCGTGGCCGCGGGCGGTCGGACGGACAGGATTGCGATCACCGGCGAGAACATCCGCTTCCCGCCAAAGGCCGCTCTGGCCCTCGGCATTGCGTTCAACGAACTCGCAACGAACGCCGTGAAATACGGTGCTTTGGCCAACGTGGCGGGATCAATCCTGATCGAGTGGACCACAGAGACGGCGCCGGCCGGCAGGCGGCTGGTCCTGAAATGGCAGGAGAAAGACGGTCCCGTGGTCACACCGCCCGCGCACAAGGGGTTCGGGTCGCGGGTGATTGAGCGTGGTCTGGCCCATGAGCTGGCAGGAAGCGTGCATCTCGACTACCGGCCGGACGGCCTTGTCTGCACGATGAGCATCCCGGTGCCCGGAGCTGCCCGTGATGGATGATCTGCTGTCCGGTCGAAGGGTTCTCGTCGTCGAGGATGAAATGCTGCTTGTCATGATGATCGAAGACATGCTGACCGACCTTGGATGCAAGTCGGTCAGCTCTGCGGCGACGGTCGACGAGGCCCTCGCCCTGATTGCCGCGCAAGAATTCGACGTCGCCATGCTGGATATGAATTTGAATGGTAGCGATAGCCATCCGGTGGCGGAGGCGCTTGCCGCGCGCGGCGTAGCTTTTTTCTACGTGACCGGAAACACCGGTCACGGCTTGCGCGATGGCCATGCCGACCGGCCGATGCTGAAAAAGCCCTTCAGGCAAGAGGACCTGATTGCGCTCCTTGCCCGCCTCCAGGGCGAAGGGCCATTGTCGCCGCAATGATTTGCCCGAGGCCGAAGCTCCAGATGTCTGCCGTTATTTTCGGCGGGCGTGCGTGCGGTGGCCGGCGCCTATCGGTCGACAATTTTTCCGAAGCGGAAGTAGACATCTGCCTTCATTCCGGCCGTGAGCTCTCCCGATCCCGTCAATCCGACTATGACTTGCACGACATCCACATCGGTCTGATTGCGCGATCCGGGCGGCTCGAGGCGGCCGGGCTCGACGAGCGGCGCGATCGACGAGACGATTCCCTCGAACTCGCGACCGGGAAACGCCGCGGCGCGTACCGAGACCGTTTGCTTTACCTTGACGGATCCGAGGTCGCGTTCGTCCAGTTCCGCGCGCACGCAGAGGGCCGAGAGATCGGCGAGCTGCAGCGGCGGCTGTGGTGAACCGGATGAAACCAGCTCGCCCGCCCGCACATTGACCTGGAGCACGGTGCCGTCGATCGGCGCGCGTACTGTCATTTTATCGAGGGCGGATCGCGCCACGGCGTATTCCGATCGGGCGATACTGAGCTGGCCCTCCAGCATGGTGGGCAAGGGGCTGTCTTCCTCGATTTCCCGAAGCTCCTCCTGGCGTCTGGCCAACTCGGCCCGGGCTCGCGCCAACGCCGAGCGGGCCGTGGTCAGGCCGTCGTCCGGCCCGCCTTTGACACGCAATTCGGCAGCAACCCGATCGACGATGGCGCGCACGCCATACACCGACTGTTCGGCATCGGCCACGGCATCCCTGGCCTTGCGTCGCGTGTTCGCGCTGCCCGCCACCGACCTTTCATCCCGTGCGCGCTTGCGCAGGGCGACCTGGGTTTCCGCCGCGGCCAGCCGCGCGCCGAGTTCACCGTCAGCGAGAAGGATCAGCGGTTCGCCCGCAAACACCTTGTCATTGGCCTTCACCAGCACCTTGTCGACGACCCCCGTGACGGCAGTCGCGAGCTTGATCTGACCGGAGCAGGCTTCGACACGGCCGGGCGCAACGGCCTGCCATTGCTTGTCCTCCGGTGCAGCGGCCATGACGGCTCGGGCTGTCATCAAGGCTCCGGTTGCGATGACCAGCCCCGAGATCGCAACCAGGACTGTTGGGCGTTTCGACATGGCTATTTCCTCCTCGGTGGCGCTCCAGGTGAAATCATTGCAGTTTGGCGCCGCGGCACTCCTCGCGGACAATTCGTCCGTCTTCGATATGGACGACGCGATCCGCGAACGGCAGCAGACGCGGATCATGCGTCACGATCAGCACAGCGCGCCCCTGTTCCCTCGCGATCCCGGCAAGGATCTTCATGACCGCCTGGCCGTTCTCGCCATCCAGTGCGGCGGTTGGCTCGTCCGCAAGGACGATCGACGGATTTCCGACGATGGCACGAGCGATCGCGACGCGCTGCTGTTCGCCGCCGCTGAGTTCGCCCGGAAACGCCTTTATCTTGTGCGGCAGGCCGACCCTGGCCAGGGCCTCGCGTGACTTGGCCTTTGCGCTTCCGGAGCGTTCGCCGCGTACATCCAGCGCCAGCCGGACGTTGTCGGCGGCGGACAGCGTTGGAAACAGATGAAAGGACTGGAAGACAAAGCCTATATGCTCTCGCCTGAGAAGCGCCAGGTCCTCGGGGTCGGCGCCCGTGGTCGAATGCCCGCAGACACGAACAGTCCCTGCCGTCGGCGTCAGCATGCATCCGAGAATGGACAGCAGCGTGGTCTTGCCGCTCCCGGAAGGCCCCATCAGCAGCGTCAGTTCACCGCCATTGAGGGTCAGGCTTACGCCCTTGAGCGCGGCCACCTTCGCAGCGCCGCTGCCAAGGTCCTTCGCCACTTTTACCGCCTCGAGCAAGGGATAAGTCATCGCGAGAACACTATGGCGGGATCGATCCGGGTGACCTGCACGATCGCGGCCATCGCCGATCCGATGCACATCACGACGGTCAGCAGAAAAAGTCCGATCATCAGTCCTTGCGTGATGACGATCGGCAACGCCGTCGCCGCGGTCAGTTGCACGATGGTCTCGCCGATAATCGCGGCGATAGAGAAACCGATGATGGCATTGAGGAGCGCCTGGCAGACGATCACCGCGTAAATATAGCGCCGGGACGAACCGATGGCGCGCAAGGTGGCGAACTCGGTCAGATGCTCTTTCGTGCTTGAATAGAGCGTCTGAGCGACAATGACGGTGCCGACGATCACACCGAGCAATGCCCCGGCGAACAGCGCGGCGCCGGCGCCGGTGCTGAACAGCCAGAAGGTGCGGCTGCGCTCGCGAAACTCGGCCGGAGTCAGCACCTCGACATCGGAGATGTTCGACAACAGCTGGCGGCGGACGGCAGCCTTGTCGGTATTGGGGCTCAGGCGAACGAGTAAAAAGGTGGCCTTGCCGGAGGGAACTCCGGTGTGGGCCCGAGCCCGATCGATGTCCATGAAGACGAACGGCGTCGTGGTGAATGAACGGATGCCGTTGGTGACGACCGCGACCCGCACCAGTTGCTGGCGGATTTCGGCGGTCGCCCCGATTCCCGAGATGCCGAGCCGGTCGAAATAGGACCGGTCGACCGCGACCGCCCTCGGCGTCGACAGCGCCTCGATCTGGCCTTCCACCACGTTCCAGGGCTGCAGGCCGCCGGCCCGCAGATCCGAACCGATGACGAAAACGGGAGTCGTCGCGCCGCTCGGCATCCGCCAATCTGCAAATCCGATCACGACGGGAATCGCCTCCGCCACGCCGTTTACTGCAAGCGCGCGATAGCGCTCACGCATGTCCAGCAGGGAGGGGTCCTCGAAGCACTTGGTTCCCTGCGGCATGATCCAGAGATCGGCGGACGCATGATCGATCATCGTCGTCACCGTACGCCCAAATCCCAGATACAGGCCCATCTGGACGGTGACCAGAACGATGGAGAACACGATCCCGATCACCGTCGCAATGAAGCGAAGCCGGTCATGAAACAGATTTCGGAATGCGAGGGTGAAGACCAATGGCATGTTATTGAAGCTCGATCACTTTCCGTGTGAATTCAGCCTTCACACGTGGCGCACTCCGCGTATGGTTGCATTCAGCCGCGAGACCGGCAGCGCGCCACCCATGGCGGCGGCGATGGTCCAACTCATGATCAGGGTGCCGCCGAACACAATCGCGGCCTTGCCGATCGCAAACAACCCGGTGCCCAGCAGCGCATATTGCAGCCAGACGGCAAACACGTAGTGGACGAGATACATTCGGTAGGCATTGGCTGACAGGCTGTCAAACGCCCGCAGGCGCCAATGGGAAAAGCGCAGGCAGATCGCCAGCGAGCACAGGCAGCCCGCCGCGCAGGCGACGACAAAGCCCATGCCGGCCGCCAGTTTCGCGATCAGGGGAGCGTTGCTCCAGTCCGCCATCGTCACCGAGGTCGGTGCGGCCCAGAGCAAAAAGCCGACAAAGGCTGTGGCGAGCCATACCGGCCAGCGCCGCGCGAGAGCTCCATCGCAGTCGAGCAGGCCGCGGTCGAGGCCATGGGCCCCGACCGCCACGCCGGCGAGGAAGTAGACGAGGTAATGCAACGGCCGGCTGGGCTGAAACGAGATCGGGCCGATATTCGTCCATTCGAAAGGCGAATAGGCCAGCACCAGGGGGACATAGGCCAGCGCGGAGACCGTCACCAGAACGACAACGAACCGCACCGGATTGCCGCCGGCGAAGGCCACCAGCCGGACAAGAGGCTGGTCCCATCCGGGAACCAAACGATACATCGCGGCGGCGAGAACATTGAATGCCAGGAGCTGGCCCAGGAACCACTGCGGTCCGCATGGCCAGAACGGCAGCGCGAGCCAATGTTGCCAATAGGCATTCAGACTGGGGTCAACGGCAGTCGTGCGATAGGCGGGATAATAGGCGAGCGGCGCAAGAAAAATGACGGCCAGCACGAATGGCAGGCCAATCCGCAGCAGACGGTCCGACAGAAACTTCCAGCCTCCCTTGCGCGCAAGGCTTGACGGCACGAACAGGCCCGAGAGGAAGAACATCAGGGTCATCAGACCGACATCCTGCCAGGCGCAGAACAGATCGAAGCCGAACCATCGCTGGCTGTCCACGATCGGAAAGGCCAGCCAAAGATAAGGCGCGCTGTCGAAAGGATACGCGGCGGCCGGCAGAGAGGCGAGGTAGGGCAGAACGGAGTGGAACGCCAGCACGATGATGATGACGAGAGCCCGAAGATTGACGAGAGCAACGCTTGATCTGCTCATGGTCGCGCGGTCCCCATGTCAATCCGCAAGATGCTCACGAGTGGGTCTCTCCGTCCCGCGCCGACAGCACGACGAGCATCTCGATGCTGGTCTTGGCCCGTCCGATAGTTTAATCGTTCTAGTCGCCGACCTTAAGGTTGTCTTTGCGAGCGACCATGTGAGCGCTCGCAAGCCTTCGTTGGCGTTGTTGTCTCAATCACGGTCCGGCCAGCGGCCGATCCCGAACAACTGCTTGGCGAAGCGCTGCTTCTGCCGATCGTCGAGGCTTGCATACAGTGGCTGGGCGGCATCGGCGAGCGCCTTTCGGTCGGCGGCACGCTCGCTCATGAACTTTGCCTCCTCTCGCATTTGCTCGATCGCATCAAGCGGAGCTTTCTGCTGCGCGCGTTCGGCTTGAAAGGCGGCCTGGCGGTCGGCGTTGCTCTTGCCCAGGTCCTTCATCGCGCTCTCGAAGCCGGGCCAATTCTTCTCCTGCTCCGGCGTAAGGCGCAGGTCGGCCTTGATGCGGGCCGTGCGCGCGGCGAATTCATTGCTGATCTGGTTTGCGGTGAGTTCAGCGCGGTCCGAGCGGTCGCGGGCGTAGCTCGAACGGCTTCGCTGCGGAATTCCGAGCACTCCCTTGACGCCACCCTCAATGCCACCCACGACCCCGCCGACGCCGGCGCCGACCGCACCTCCCACCGGGCCGGCCGCGCGGTTGCCGGCCGCGGCTCCTTCTTCCGCCCCCCGAACGACGCCCTGAGCCTGCGCTGCCAAGGGCATGGCAAGAGCAGCGATGACACTGGCGGTCATCATCAAACGAGGTTTCATGTGCGATCTCCCTGGGATTATTGCTGCCCGGATGAGCATTGGATCGCTCATGATCTATGTATCGCGACGGCTGGTCTTGATTCAGCGCAATCTCGCGCGAATAAGGACGCTCGCTGCAGCCTGCAAACGAGACCGACTACTCGTTCCAGCTTGACACAGATCAACGCAACATGCAGCGGATCGGATTTGACTTGGTAAAACAGCACTTGTTGCAATGCCCCGACCCGGGATGCTGGATCTGAAAAGAGGAAACCCTCATGTCTCGAACCAGCTTTTACCTGACAACGGCAATTCTCGCTGCTGCCCTGTCCGGCGCCGCCATTGCGCAAACCTCGGTATCGCCACCCGCAACAAGATCTGCCCCTGCAAACTCCGCCAAGGATACATCGAAGCCTTCCGTGTCAACGCAGGTCGAGACCTGGACAAAGGCGCAGTGGGAGGCAGCGAAGAAGGAGTGGGCGAAGGAAAAAACAAAATGGGCCGATTGCCGGAAGCAGTCGGACAAACAGATGCTCGAAGGCAGAAAGAGCTGGCCATTCCTTTACAAATGCATGACGACCTGAGGCTGGAAGGCCTCGGACATGCGCTAATCAAAGGCACAGGCAAGCAGGTGGTCGGAGGCATCGATGGTTTTTGAAACAGTTGAAATTTCCACTCCTGTCGCAGAGAGCCCCGCGGTATCGTGGCCAGCCGTTGCGGCCGGTGCAACTGCGGCCGCCGCTCTGACTCTCGTTCTCCTTGCGTTCGGTGCTGGCATGGGGTTCTCCACCGTATCCGTGTGGGGCAATTCCGGCATGTCGGCGAACACATTCCAGATTACCACAGGTCTCTATCTGATTGTCGTTGCGATGCTTGCTTCTGCCATGGGTGGGTATGTCGCCGGGCGGTTGCGTACAAGATGGGTCGGTGTCCAAACCCACGAAGTCTTCTTCCGCGACACAGCTCACGGCTTTTTGGCATGGGGATTCTCCACGGTAATCGGTGCTGCGTTTCTGGCCGCTGCGGCCAGCAACATCGCTGCCGGCGGATCATCGGGACTTGCATCAACCTCATCAACCGCATCCGGCGGACCGTTGGATTATTATGTGGACGCGCTGTTGCGAGCCGCTCCTGCCGCAAGCGTTAATACGACGGATGCCGGAACTGCTCGCCGCGAAATCGCGGGTATCCTGACGAAGGGCCTTGGCGAGGGTGAGGTCGCCGGGCCTGATCGTACCTATGTGGTGCAAATCGTCGCGGCCCGCACGGGACTTGGTCAGGCTGATGCCGACAAGCGGGTTTCGAACATCATCAACCAGGCAAAGACTGATCTGGACAACGCGCGAAAGGCAGCGGCCAAATTGTCTCTCTGGCTCACCGCCTCTCTGCTTATCGGCGCCTTTGCTGCCAGTCTGGCAGCCACACAAGGCGGAAAAGTCCGCGATTTCAACGCGAGTCTTGACGACGGTTAGGCGAGAACGGAACGGAGGAGGAAATCATGGGTCGTGGAATCCTGCTGTGGATGCTAGGTGTCCCCATTCCGATCATTATTCTTCTCGCGCTCTTGCGGCATTAGATGGCCGGGGAGTTCTCCGAGATAATATCCAGATCGTTGTGATTGGCAGCCAGCTTGCCATGTCGCGACGACCATTGATGCACGGCTCCGCGCTCGGGAAGCGCGCAGCTATCGCCCGGCTGCACTTGATCGCGCTCGCATTGCTGCAACCAATCTTGCTGGAGCCGGCGCAGACGGCCGATGCAAAGCCGGACGAATGCGGTCTTGCGTCGGTCTATTCAACGCTGAGCGAAGAGACGGCAAGCGGAGAAGATACCAGCGCGAAAAATTTGACCGCCGCGCACCGGTCACTCCCGTTCGGGACCATGGTCCAGGTCGACAATCAGGAAAACGGCCGCTCGGCAGTCGTGCGGATCACCGATCGCGGCCCTTTCGCCAGCGGCAGAATAATCGATCTATCGCAGATAGCCGCACAAAAACTCGGATTCTCCGATTTGACCCAGGTTTGCCTCAAAATCCTGGCGCTACCTGAAATTGGACCGGTCGAAGAGAATTGATCGCTCCGAGACCTGGGTCAGGAGCGATCATGAGGCGTGGCCCGGTATCCTCAGTAGTGACGATAGCGATAATAGCGGCGGCCATAGTATGGCCCACCGCCATAATAGTAAGGTCCGCCACCGTAGTATGGCCCGCCCCCATAGTAGTATGGTCCACCGCCGTAATAGCCGGGCCCATATCCGTAGCCGTAACCATAATTTTGTTGGGCAGCGATCGCGCCAATGGTTCCGATCGCCATTCCCATGAAAGCAAGTCCCGCAGCATTGTTTCCACGGTAGTATCGGCGGCGGCGCGCCGAGCTGAAATCGGTGGCATCGCTGGACCCCGTGGTGGCCGAGACGTCCTTCGAGGCGGGAGCCACCGGACCGGCGGTGGCCATCGGCGGCTCACCCATCGTGAGAGCCAGCACGGCAATCGTCGCTACCACGACGCTGCGGCCAGCCGAAGAAAGCAATCCTTTACGCGTCGACATTGCAAGATCCCTCATCGTGACCTGACTAATCGCCCGAGGCCATGCTGCAATGGAGATCGCTAGACCGCGTTGACCCAGATCAATAATGTCGGTGAGAGAACCGGACGCGCATCATGACCGGATGGCCATCAACCAGTCGTCGAGTCGCTGCAGCCAGCGCCGCGGCGGAGGTGGGGCAGGGGGCGGCTTGAGCTTGAGGCGGTCGCCGTCAAGTCCATGAACGAGCTGAAGCGTTCGGGTGTGGTAGACGGCAAGATCCGGACGGTGACCGATGCTCAACACGGTCGTCTGCTTCAGCTCGTCGTCGAACAGGCGCATGACGCGGCGTTGGCTGTCTTCGTCGAGCGCGGCCGTCGCTTCGTCGAGAAAGACCCATCCCGGTTTGTGCAGCAGCAGCCGCGCGAACGCGAGGCGCTCCTGTTCGCCGAGCGAAAGCTCCTTGTCCCAGCGCTCAGTCCGGTCGAGCTTCGGAATGAGACTGCCGAGATCGCACCGCTCCAGTGCCGTTCGAACATCCGCATCGGGGAAGGCATCGGTGGCGCCCGGATAACTCAGAGCGTTGCGTAACGTGCCCAGCGGCAGATAAGGGCGCTGCGGCAGGAACGCCATGGTCCCGGGTGGAGGCGTGAGGATGGTCCCGGAGCCCCACGGCCAGAGACCCGCTACGGCGCGGAACAGCGTCGATTTTCCTCGACCGGTATCGCCGACGATCAGCACGCGCTCGCCCGGTGCGATGCTGACGGTCGCGTCGTCGATGACGATGTGCCCGTCCGGCAGCAGGACGCGCACACCCTCGAAAGCGAGATGGCCGTCCGGGTGCAGCGCGCGCTTGATCTCCTCCGCGCCTTCTTCGACCGCGGGCAGGTTGTCGAGCGCTTCGCGGAAGCGCGCGACCCGGTGGACCGCCGCCCGCCAGTCGGCGAGTCGCGAAAAATTGTCAACGAACCATCGCATCGCGCCCTGCACCTGGGAGAAGGCGCCCGCCACCATGATCAGGCCGCCGAGGGTCAGCCTGCCGCCGAAATAGGCCGGTGCGGCCACGAGTATCGGAACGACCAGCGACAGCCAGCCGGTGCCCGAGGTGATCCAGGTGAGGTGGGCGAGCGAGGAGGATATCCGCCGCATGGTATCCACGACGGCCGCGAGCGCGGCCTCGAGATGCCGCTGTTCATCCTTCTCCCCGCCATGCAGCGCGATGCTCTCGCCGGATTCGTTGACCCGGACCAGAGCGAAGCGGAATTCCGCCTCGCGCGCATATCGTTCGCCATTCAGGGAAATCAGCGGCCGTCCCACCAGCCAGGTCAGGCCGGAGCCGATCAGGGCGTAACCGAGCGCACACCAGACCATGTAGCCGGGAATGGCGATGTCGTGGCCCGCCACCTGGAAGGTGACCTGCGCCGACAGCGCCCAGAGCACCCCGACGAAAGCGGCGATCTGGAGCAGGGAGTAGACCATGCCGCAGCCGAGGTCCGCGCTGTAGTCGCCGAGCAGGCGCGTATCCTCCTGGATGCGCTGGTCCGGATTGTGACCATACTGGCCGGCAAAGCCCAGCTGATAGACGCGCAACGGCTTCAGCCACTCGACCAGCAGATGGCGAGTGATCCACTCGCGCAGCCGAAACTTCAGGCGCTCCTGCAGAAAGGTCTGGGCGACCGTGAGCGCCAGCAAGACCGCAATGATGACGAGGAATGTTCAGAGATGATGCACGAAGCCCGACAGGTCCTTGCGGCCCACGGCGTCGAAGAACTGGCCGTTCCACTCATTCAGTTCCACCTGCCCGAACATGTTGGCAATGGTGACGACGGTCGAGACGGCGAAGATCGCCACCACTCGGCCCCCACCCTCGGCGCGAACACGCGCGAACAGTTTCAGGTCGCGGGCAAGATTGAAATCCCGCGTTGGCGGGGACGCAATGAGCTCGTCCGCCAAAGAGGGTCTGACCGCCACGCCCGGGATTAACGGCAGCACAGGCAGGGCGGTCTGCGGCACCTCCGGCGGAGGGTGCGCGGCCAGAGGCGGCAGGGTCGATGGAAGGTCCGTCTTCATCAGCCTGCGTCCACACCTCGCATCACGTGAGCGACCTTACAGCCAGTTAATTCCCGCCAGCGGCAATACCCGCTGCAGAATTGCCGCCAGGCAGATCAGCACCACAAGCAGTTTGAGGAGATTTGCGAGGCGTGCTTCGTTGACGAATTTGTCGATGGCCCAGAAGCAGATTGCACCAACGATGCAGATAATCAGAACCCCGATCAAGACCGAAAGCATGGCGCGCTCCTGTTGTTCGAATGGCCGTGGTCAAGCAAGCTCCCGGGGTTCACGACAGCAGTTGCTTCTCGATTTCATGGATCGGCATCTTCACGAGATCCTTGGCGATTTCGCCATGAACCGCCTTTCGTACCGCATCCGAATAATCCGGCCGGATCATGCCCAGCGCGCGTGGTGACGCGACGATCGTCAGCGCGCTGGTTTCGCCGGTTGTGACTGCAACGTTGAGCCGGCCGGCAAGTGCCTTCAGGAACGCCCGCTCGGACTGGTCATGCCAGTCCGTCTGCTCGATCGAGCTTCGCGCGCTGCCCATCGATTGATGCACGCTGCCCGGCGCATCGCTGCCTTGTGCGTGCGTCGATGCGTCCGGGTGTTCATGCACTTCCTTCTTGTGCAGGTTCGGAAACACGCGGTCTCCGAGATTCTCGAGGATGAGCGCTTTCCGCCCGTCGCAGACGACGATCCAGTCGCCGGTGCCGATCTTTATCTTGTTCATTGAAGCGCTCCAGGGCATTCGCGAAGGCTTTCGCGCGGATTTTTGGGGATCGACTTCAAAGATGCTCTTCGAAGTCCTCGAATGACTTGCCGAACTGCGTCAGCGCCTCCTCCAGGTAATCCGCCAGCATGGGCGTCCCGATCAGGTAGGACGCCGTACGGTTGTTGTGGGCACGCGATGCCTCGGCGCGCAGATCGCGCCAGCTGTCGAGATCGCCGTCACCGCGGCCGAGCCACATCAGGGCGACGAGAGCAATCTGCTCGTCGACGTTCAAGCCGCGTATGAAGCCGGAAAGCTCCGAGCGGTCGGTGCGGTTGCTGTGATCCTCAGGCATGTCGTCGTCCGCATCGGCGGCCAGATCCGATTGGTTGGCGTTACCCTCAGATTGGCGCGACTTTGCGATGATGAAGAACACCTTTTCCGGCGAGATCGACAGGTTCGGGACTTTTCGCATCGCAGACATCTCCAGAGAGCAGGCATGACATTCAAGCTAAGGGCTTCCGGCGAAGGGCACTTTGCGTAGGATCAACACATGGCCGGTCGTATCGGAGCGCAGATGGAAGGAGAGAACCACCACGCAACGCTCTCTCCGAAATTCGGTCGGCGGTCTTGATCAGGTGACCCGCTTGAACGCCTCCCGCGCCGATTGATTGGCGCGATCGAAGACAGCGCGTGTTTCGGTCAAGGCGGCAGTAAGTGCGGACCATGACTGGTTCCCTGCCTCGTTCAGCTTCAGGAGCTTTTCCTCCGCGGCGACCGCATCGGCCTTCATGCGCTCTACGTTCGTCTCGATTTCGGCCCGGCGCTCGCCTGCGAATTCGCTGGCGGCGGAGGCCAACTTGTCGGCTGCGTCGCGCCACGCCTTCAACTGGGCCGCGGCCTGGAGCTTGAATGTCGCCCGCTGCAGCTCGAATTGCTTGCCATAACTCTCGACGTATTTTTTGACCTCCGCCTCGAAGGCGCTCCAATCGGTTTCCAATCTTGTCTTGGCGCTGGTCCAGGCAGCCTCGTTGGCTCCCGCCTGCTTCTTGATGGCGTCGCGGAAGCCATCGCGATTCTTGCGCAGCTCTGCCAGAACCGTGCCGGCCTTGTCCTGGGCATCGGCCTGTACCTTGGCGGCCTCGCCTTCAAGCGACGTCAGCGTGGCGTCCATTTCATCGAGCCGCTCCTTGGCCCAATTTATGAAGAAGTGAATGTTGTCTTGCCCGCTCATTCTCTCAACTCCATGAATCTTCGAGGGTGCGCTCGCAAGTCTTCCCTATAGCAAAGATTATGGGGTCACGGCAAAAAGGCACCTTGCGCAAGATCAACACCTGCCGTCGGGCTTCGGTTGGTCGGGTCGAACGGCAAGGTCAGTGCCCGGCATCCTGACGGTTGATCTGAATCAAGATGGTTTCGTTGACCGCCCCGTAAGTTTGTAGTAGCCGAGCGCGCCGTTTTTCCGATTGCTCACACTTCGGGGTCGATCGAGTTTGATCATTGATCTGTTCAGACACCAGGGTCTGGCATCGAGGCAACACACGCAAGAACAGGGATTCCCGGGTAATGAATCGCAACATTCTCTACCTCGTCATCGGCGCACTCGCCGCCGTCGCCGTGGTATTGGGCTATCAATTCTACCAGGAGCGGCAGAAGACCACTGGCGTCGAGATCAGCATCGGCGAACGTGGCATTTCAATCGAAAAGAAGTAGTTCGGCATGGTCCTGGTGACGCTCCGACAGACGTCAGCGGAAGCATGAAGATCAAGGCCTTACGATCGAATTACGAAGAGACCCAATGTCCATTTAAGTCCCACCAAGGAGTCAGATCATGTCGCTCGGACTTATACTTATCATTATCCTCGTCATCTTCCTGCTTGGTGGCTTCAGTGGCCGATTCGGCGGCTACGGCTATGGCTTCGGTCACGGTGGTGTCGGTGTCATCGGTGTCATCCTGATCATCCTCGTCGTCTTGCTGCTTTTGGGCCGGATTTGATCTGCCAGTTGGGATAGTTGTCTCCTGGAGGGGCGTCTTCCTTTGGGGATCATTATGTGGTGTGCGTCAATGTGACTTGGCTTCTGCATCGTAATTGTCACCCGCCATCGACTGTGGGGAATGCTGGGGCTAGTCCCGTAAGGGACAGGCGTTCATCGGCCGAAATGCGGTCGCTTCGTCGGCGCGGGGTGCGCGTCTGGCCTGGAGTTCTCCAGCTTTCCTGATGGAATGTCGGTATGCGCACCATTGAAGACAATGCGTTTTTGTTGCTGGCCATCGCGGTATCGCTGGCCTTCGCTTGGATATTGTTGCCGTTCTATGGAGCGGTTCTCTGGGGGACCGTCACAGCAATATTGTTTTCTCCGTTGCACCGGCGACTGTTGAAATCAATGGGGGGACGGCGCAACCTTGCAGCCTTTTCTACGATGATGATGATCATAACGATCGTAATTCTGCCAATGACGCTGATCGCCGCGTCATTGACGCAGGAAGCATTGGCCTTTTATGGAAGAGTCCAGTCGGGTGAGCTGGATCTCGGCCGATTTTTCCAGCAGGTCCATGACGTCTTGCCTGTATGGGCAATCAATCTGCTGGATCGTTTCGGTCTTGCGAGCCTCGGCGCAGTGCAGCAAAAACTTTCCGACGCCCTTATGGCGGGCAGCCAGTACATCGCCACACAGGCGCTTAATATTGGCCAGAGCACGTTCGACTTCGTCGCGAACCTGTTCGTCATGCTGTACCTGTTGTTCTTCCTGCTCCGCGACGAGGACGCGCTATCCAAGCGCATTAGAGATGCTATTCCGTTGCACGCGGAACAGCAGAGGGCCTTCCTCCTCAAATTCACGGTCGTCATCCGTGCCACGGTCAAGGGCGACATGCTGGTCGCCCTTCTGCAAGGAACGCTCGGGGGCCTGATATTCTGGTTCCTTGGGATTGGTGCCCCGCTGTTATGGGCCGTTGTAATGGCTTTCTTTTCATTGGTGCCTGCGATAGGTGCGGGCCTCATTTGGGTTCCGGTTGCCCTTTATCTTCTTGTGACCGGTGCTACCTGGCAAGGTATGGTTTTGATAGCGTTCGGTGCGCTCGTCATCGGACTCGTAGATAATTTCTTGCGTCCTATCCTGGTAGGTAAGGACACAAAGCTGCCCGACTACGTCGTGCTTATCTCCACGTTAGGCGGAATCGCTACCTTTGGTCTCAACGGATTTGTCATCGGTCCGGTGATCGCGGCGATGTTCATCGCGACTTGGGATATATTCTCAGCATCGAGGGAAATCGCTGAGAACGACGGCACGATTCGTTAGGGCCGCCCACCCATCTAGCAAGAATTGTGAATCGGCGTCGAACTTTGACCCCACCCCACATTGGCCCTAAATGCCTGTATCAACAACAGAATCGTAATTTTTCAAATGATCTGTTCGGCGTCCAATCGTGACCCCACCCGTTAAGGCTTTCGCGCCGCAACAACGTCTCCGAAAGCGCGCTCCCGCCCGGAGGACGGGACAGGCTTTGCAATGGGCGAGAGTAAGTTTCCCGGCGAAGGGCACTTTGCGCGAGATCAACATATTATCGCTTCGCAGCGAAGGGGGGCGCAGCCGTGGGCTGACGAGGACCATTGGCCCGTCCGTCGGCGGTCTGATCGAGCGGATGATTTTCGGGCGCCACTACTGCCTGTAGCGGCAATATTCGTCGCCGTTCTCGTACTCGACGCAGATTTTCACGCGGCGCCGGGGCCGTTCCGCATCGGCATAGCCCCTGTAGTCCCTGTCCCGGTCGGGGCGATCCCAGTCCCGGTCGCCGCGTTCCTGATACCGCCCGCGATCCATGTATCGTCCGCGATCCTTGTCGTGGTCGCGATCACGGCCCATGCGGTCCTCGTCGCCCCGACGCATCATTTCCCCGCGGCCGATCTCACGATCCTCACCTCCCGCACGTTCGCCCTCCGCGTTGCGGCGCATCTTCCAGTCTCGGCCCATCTCCCGATCGTCGGTTCTCTGCTGGTCGCGACCGGCATTCTGACCCGGCTGCTGAGGGGATTTCCGATCGGTCGGGGCCGGAGCTTCAATCTGTGCCGCAGTTCCGGCTTGTGGCGTTTTTCCCTGCTCCTGCGCCAGCGAACCGAGGCTCGAGGCGGCAAGCAACATCGTGGCGAGGACGAACAGGCGCATGATCTTTTCTCCATTGGGTATGATCGTAACAACCCGGTCGCCGCTTGGTTGCGCGCCTGAATCAAAATTGATGAACTCTCCTCCGTCAGGGCTGATCTCCCCGGTTTCGCCGGTTGCGTGGCGCCCGGTGCGGGCTAAAAGGTTACCTCGATCAGGAGGGAACCATGCAATCCGTCGTCATCACCGGGGCGTCCACCGGCATCGGCTGGGCCACGTCGAAACTGCTGCTCGACCGCGGCTTTCGCGTGTTCGGCAGCGTGCGCAAACAAGCCGACGCCGAACGTCTCGCCAACGAGTTCGGCGCCAATTTCACACCGCTGCTGTTCGACGTCACCGACGAGGCCGGGGTGCTGGCCGCCGCGCGCGAAGTCCGCGCCGCGCTGAATGGCAAGACGCTCGCCGGCCTCGTCAACAACGCCGGCATCGCGGTTGCGGGTCCGGTGCTGGAGCTCGCGGCCGACGAATTCCGCCGCCAGATGGAGGTCAATGTCATCGGGCCTGTCATCACCACGCAGGCGTTCGGTCCGCTGCTCGGATCCGATCCGTCGCTGGCGGGGCCGAAAGGGCGGATCGTGATGGTTTCTTCGGTGGCGGGCAGGAACGGCAACCCGCTGATGTCGGCCTATTCGGCGTCGAAGCATGCGATCGAGGGATTGTCGGAAAGCCTGCGCCGCGAAATGATGCTGTTCGGAATCGACGTCATCATCGTAGCACCCGGTGCGGTGAAGACACCGATCTGGGGCAAGGCCGAGGAAGTCGACATTTCCGGCTACAGCAATTCGCCGTTCTTGCCGGCGCTGCAACGGATCCGAAAATTCATGTTGCATCTCGGCGAAACCGGATTGCCGGCGGAGAAGATCGCCGGGGTGATCGCCGAGGCGCTGACCACGGCCAGTCCCAGGGTGCGCTATCAGATCACGCCGGACCCGATGCGGCATTTGCTGACGGCGATTTTGCCGAAGCGGATGATCGACAGGATCGTTGCCGGGCGTCTCGGGCTGACACCGCGGGCCTGAGAAGGCATCAGCCGCTATCCCGCACGGACCGTGCGCGGCGTTCGCCGCGGCGCCATCGCGATCAGCCGCAGCGCCAGCACCGCTAGCAGCGGGATCAGGAACAGCGCGTAGAGCGGCATGTCGGGAATCCGCTTGCCGAACGACACGGCGAACTGAAACAGCAGATAATAGCCGCCGCTGAGATGCAGGATGCGCCAGGCGCGCGGGCCGATCGCCGCCGCGGTACGGTCGAACGAGGTCGCGGCCATCGCGATGATGAAGGCATAGCCGAGGCCGCCGAAGACATAGGAGGCGGCGTTGGTGGCGGCGGCATAGGCCGCGGGATCCATGATCGCAAAACAGCCGATGGCGACGGCGTGGATGCCGTGCGACGCTGCAAAGGTCACGCCGAGGTAGCGCCGGTTGCGGCGCTGCCACCGTGTCCAGGCATTGGGCCACAGCCGTGCCAGCGCCGCGGCGCTGAAGGCCACACAGAAGAACAGCAGCGAGGTTCGCGCCGTGAAGCGGATCACCATGCGGACGCCATCGACCTCGAATTGCCCCATGCCGGCAATCCAGACCGACAGCGCGACCAGAGCAAGCGCCAGCACGGCAAACAGCCGCCAGCCTTCGAACCAGTTGTGACGGCTTTCC